>CADBNF010000054.1 GCA_902796005.1 uncultured Lachnospiraceae bacterium
GTTTGCGGCCTGCATGTAGGAAGCCAGGGCGTAGCCTTCCTTTCCACCGTAGCGGACGTGATAGAAGCCCTTCGCACCGAAATCCAGCACCGTTACCGAGGAGCCGGAGGGAATCTTCATGATTTCACCGGAATCCAGGGACGTTCCCGGCCGCATGGTAATGGTATCTGTGGTGGTATAGGTTCCTTTATCGGACTGGCTGCTGCCGTTTGAAGATGCATTTCCGTTTCCGGAAGCGCCGTCTCCCGTCTCCACTTCGAGAGAATCAAAAACCCAGGGCATGGGCGCGTCGGGATTACCGGCGGTAAAATAACCACGGAACGTAAACGTCCGGTGTGCACCGCCCTGCTCGGCTACGATACCGTCAACGAACATCACATCCGTTGCAATGCCATAGCCTGTAATATCTTTGAAATAGAAATATCCGGAATCTCCCAGGTAAGCTACAGTGGAAATCTCCACATTTCCAGCGGAATGCTCGTGCGAGCCGGTTTTAAGGTTCTCAATCACGTCATCACAGTAGGAGGCGTCGTCAAAGCCGGTCACTTCCTGTATCAAAGTTCTGACATCTGCTTCCGACATTCTGTGCCACTCTTCTCCGTAATCGCCGCTGAAGTTACTGATACGGCTGTCCTTCAGTTTATTGCTGGCAATATACAGATACAGGTTGCTGGCCCAGACGCTCGCCGGAACCTCCTTATGTCCAAAGTGGGCTTTTGTAATGGTGGAATTCTGGTATCCATTGTTTTCACTCTCGAAGATGCGCTGCAGCCACCATTTGATCAGGAACTGATGACCTTCTGTCATATTAAAGTCAGACATGTCCACGACCGGATTCATGGCTATCTCGCCGTAATCCAGGGTCTCACCCTTTTTCACGTCATATCCGAGTTCAACGGATTTGTAGCCGTCCTTTTCGAAGGTAATCTCGTAGTGGCCCAGTGCTTCGAAAAAAAAGCTGCCGTCATTTCGGACGGTAACCTTGTTCGTCGGGGCATTGTCCGCCTCAAGCACATATTCCACACCGGTCAGGGCCTTGCCGGTATCGGCATCCACCACCTTGCCGGTGATGGTACCGTAGGATAAAGCGTCTGTCTTTTTGCACTCTTCTCCGACAGGCTTTCCGTATTATCCTCAGCCTGCGTTTCTGCCGCAGTACCGTTTTCCTCTTCCTTTACCGCATCGATTCTGTCCCGGATTCTGCTGCAGCCGGAAAGAAGTGAAAGGGAAAGAACAGCCAGAAGGATAAGAGCTGTGATTTTTCTGAGTTTGTTAATACGCATGTTTAGATTTCCTGTGTCAGTGATTCTTTAACTTTTCAATATCTTCCTTGATTTTTTCTTTACCGGCTTCAACCTTCTGCTTCAGGTCGTTTTTCTTCTCTTCGAAAAGCTTCCTGCGGGCTTCCAGCTTCATTTCTTCCTCGACGGCCTCCGCATGCTCTACTTCTTCTGCAACCTCAGCTGCATCGTCCTCTACAATTGTTACGTCAAACCGGGAAAACTGCTTCGTAGCAGCGCCTTCTACCGCTTCCTCGCCAAGGGCAATCAGCGCCATCTCGCCATCCAGGAACTGCTCCGTCACCCGCTCCAGAACAGAGGCATTGTCCACTGCATCAGCGGTATCAAGCATACTGCCGGTCATCATGCCCAGGCTGCTGCCCAGAAGCATGCCAAGAGGACCTGCAAGGATGCCGATAAGGCCGCCTACAATGCCGCCGATAAGGGTATCGTTTTCCGTCTCGACACCGGTATCAAAGGAATCCAGGACATGGATAACGCCGTTCTCTTTTTTAATCAGCGCAGCCTGGGAAACAATATAATCCTCAGCCTCCGGTGCATTTCTAAGCTCCGTCATCGCCTGATAGCCTTCACTCTCCACCTTAAAAAGGACAGAAATAATTTTTTCCATTTTGACACACTCCTGTAAGAAAAATCAATATGATGCGCAAAGCCTCTGCAGGCTTCTAAAGAAAATAATATCTCACAATTTGGCCAGCGTCAATGAGGAGGGGTGGGTGAAAGTATTGTGTGACTTGACTGATGTAATACAAATAAGCTCCTTGAAATCATGGACACATTTGTGTACCATATAAACAAGGGGGAATCTCATATGAATCTATACTCCATCCGCCAGCTAAAAGCCATGATTGCCATGAATATTATACGCCACTGTGCTGCCAAAGACGGATTTTTATCTGATAATGAAATTAATAATATTATTTCAAAAGTCAGAAAAGACAGCCATACGAATTCTGCACCAAATCCTGAAGAAAACCTCTTAAAAACCCGTTGTATTAAAAAGTAATCCATACTATATTGTAAATGAAAAAGGTACCGCCGACGGACGGCTGGCCCTTGTTTACGAGTTACTAAAAGAAATAGCCGCTCAGTTTTACGGACCGGGGCGGCTATTTCTGAAAAAGAAACACATACTATTCTGGGGAACAGTTAAATAACCTGTTCCCCAGAATTTTTTCGTTTGTTAGGCAATCTATCTTTCACTTAGTTCTTTTAAAACCAGTCATGAGATTTGACCGGAAAGAGACAATTCCTTCATCATTTTCAAATAACTTATTATTTCTATCTTGATTAAGCAAGGTTTTTCTTTCTCCGTTCTCTAATTCAACAGTTACTTGCTGCCATCCATTCGATGCAGGCGATTGCCCTTTTACAATTGCCCTACTGGTTATTTCAGGCTGGCTCATTTTTTTTGCTTTAATGACAGCTGCAGCAATCCAGAGAATAACTACCAGAGCAATTGCGATAATAAAAAACATCCCTACATCTTCCAATCTTGCATTTTTAAACATATTCTAATTCTCCTCCTATCTTTTATAAATAGCACTTAATTCTATATCTCCATTATTCTCAATACGAAACTCCGCAATATATCCATTGAATTTCAGATTGAACTGTTTTCTTCCTTTTGAATCCCTGCTACGGTTTTCCTTTATTTCATATTGATAAGTGCTCTCAGGGTAATCTTTAAATACTGTCGTAGGCTTAAAATTACTCCATCCGTCCCCATATGAAACTCCTACCCCGTAATAATCAGTCCGATTGAATACAACTTCAGTCTCACTTTTTATATAAAGATATTCTTTAATAAAAATATCAGAGGAAGAACTTTTGTCTAAATCGGCAGTGATATTTTCAAAGGTTTTACCAACAATTGAGGCCCTGTATTGTTCTGCCAAATCATTCCATTCTTTATTTCTTTTTATTTGTAATGCAATAATGATAGCAACAATCACCAGAATGCTTATAACAATAAAAACTATTGGTTTTATACTACTATTTTTAGCTTTATCCATCGTCGCACTCCTTACGTCTATCAGTCAGTTTGCATCCAAAATGCAGGTCGTACCAACGCTCTCTCATCTAGCCTTATCCCATTAATAAGTTCAAGAAAACCATCAGAATCGATATAAGCAGCTTGTGTTGCACCAAACCCGGGAGTTCTTAACCACCAGTAGTTTTTAGAAGCATATTTACTGTTTTCTGTCAAAGCTTTAACATATGCAGTAGGTTCACACGCTCTCTCGTCTGCAACAACAAAAAGAGAAGTTGCTTCCTCATAGCTAAGAATAAAAATCTTATCTATTGTTTCCTTATATTCCATGTTAGTTTGAATGTTTTTGCTTCTACTAACAGTCGTTGTACGAATTTTCTCCTGTTCTTGAACGGTAAACGCATTTAGGAAAAAATCATTATTCAACCAGTTCCTAAGTGTACTATGTTCCCACGATAGGTCTCTACTCATATCTCCATCTTTAAATGGCAAATAATCAAGACAATACTTACTTGCGACTAAAATTCGATTATCTTCAACGCTAAGGATAATCCATTCTATTGGTTTAGGGCCATTAGAAGGATTATTATCCTGCTCATACGTTCCCAGTGTAATAACATTACCCTTAATCAAACTGTTTGAAGTATTATCTTGCAGACTTTCTTCGATAGATGCTTGACTAACACTATTATTCTCATCAACAATACGATTAATGGCTGAGTTCGACGTGTCTTGGTCTTGGTATCTCAAAGAATCCGCATAATCATCTTCGGTACTTAACTCTTTGCGATTGCAGCTTGTGATCCCGAACGCCAAAACAATAATAGACACAATTGCAAAAATCCGTAGTCTGTAATTATTCTTAGTATTACGTTTTTGTGATTTACAATCTTTTTGACACATTACTTTTAATTAACCTTTCTTCCAAATCTATTAGCAATTACACATCTCATACACTTCATCTTTAATTGTTCCTAAGTGTTGAGGTAAACTATTATTATCGATTGTTCCGGTTTTGCACTCTAATATATAGACTGATTCACCTTTCCTTAAATCAAATCCTATGTAAGAAGTATACTTACCGTTGTTTTCTAGAACTTGTCCGATCGCATATCGTCCACTTAAAATCGACTGGTTTTTATTATTTCTATCTTTTTCTTGTTCTATCATTTGTACTCCATTAAATTGTGCTTTTGATATAAGGCTAGTTTTATATTAGATATAAACAATAATTAGTTATAATCAGGATTTCAGCTTAGCGTATATTACTCTATATAAATTTATCTTCTCCCTTATAAAAAGTCAAGCCTAACCTCCCCATCTGCAACCCATATCTTATATAAACAAAAGAAAGGTATGCCTTGAATTGTTTATCCAGAAGGACTATAATCTCTGTCCGAAATATCAGTAGTCCAACTATTTATCTTTACCTTCGACTAGTGTTATAAATATTAGTCAAGTTTTTTTTATAAATTATAGTGTTTATACCGCTAAATGTCCTTAGCACATTTTCCGCTATGTTATTTTAATAGCTGTTCCTTCACTCTTTTGTGACATTTATCTGTTAGTTTAGTATACATATCGAGAACAAAGATAAAGGAGCAAAAAAAACCAAAGAAGGCGGCTCTCATGGCCAGGAAAAGAATTGAATACAGTGATCATGATTTAACGGCCTATGCGGTAAGGATCCGGGAACTTCGTGAGGACCATGACCTTACCCAGACTGATGTGGCAAAGCTTTTGAACATCGGCCAGCGTACCTACGCAGATTATGAACTTGGGAAAATCCGGATTCCGTTGGATGCCCTTATCACCCTGGCAAAATACTACGACACCGACCTGAATTACATCTCCGGGGTTTCCCGGCAGAAAAACGAATTTCCCAAAGAATAAAGCCGGGACCATAAGGTTCCGGCTTTTTCGTTATCTTTTCGGAAGTTCTGCAAACTTAACAGCCGCCGCTCACCCCACAAACATTTTGTCTGCAATATAGGTTCCGTTATAAAGGAATGTATCTGACTGAACTTTGATTTCCCCGTTTTCCACCTTGATATCACTGTCGTGCAGATTCGAATCGTAGTCATTCCAGTGCAGGCTCAGGGTTATCTGCAGGGTTGTGGCGTTGATTTTATCCGCCACAACAATGACGGAACCCTCGTAATCTGACGGAAAACGTCCCGCCGCACCGGGCTCTTGTACCAGGGCCGCAAGCCAGGGATCCGCGGGCCGGCTGATGACGTAGATCTCTTCATCCTCACCATCGAGGTCCACGTCTCCGAAGCTATAGGCAGTAAGCGCCTTGCTTCCCAGAAGCGCTGCCCTCTCCTCCCGAAGGTATTTATACAGGTCATTTGACAGGGCCTCGGGATTTCCGTTTATCTGCATGCAGACTGTGTCGGGATTGTAGCCCCTGAGAATGTCCGCGATTTCCGCGCCTTCCTTCTTTTTGAATTCCTCGGAAGTCATCTTCTTTCCCCACCAGGTGCCCTCGCCGACGCTGACCCAGTTGCCGGAGCCATTCTCCTGCACCTGCTCTTCCATACGGGCAGCATTCTTCCACTCGGTTCCGGTCCATTCGTCATAACTGCTCATGGAGTTCATGGAGGAATAGTAGAATTCCTTCAGAAGGACCTTCCCGTCTGTGACGGTTTCCGCGAAGGACAGTCCGCCCGCAGCAGATTGATTTTCCCGGAAAACGATGGCGGTGTCGTTAAGGTCTGCGGCAATGGCCAGCGATGCCCCGTCCTGGCTGTCCCAGGTGGTCATAAAGAGCTCATTGTCACCGTCCGCATCTCCGTCCCGGATAATATAGGAGTATTCCTGGAAATTGCTCAGGGTCTGCACCAGCATGCCGTATTCAAACAGAGTGCCGGCCAGGCTGATATCTCCCGCATAGCCGTTTCCTGACGGGTTGCCGAGTTCATCCTCAGGTACCTTTTTGTCCTGGTACCGTTCCTTTATCACCGAAAACCAGAAGGCCGCGTCATGGGGATTGTGGGCCAGGCTCTTTTCTCCCTGCAGAACATTCAGTACCTCGCTGTCTCCGAACCGGAACAGCAGAAGCTCCGAGCCCTCATATTCCGCAGCCTTTTTAAGCAGCGCGCCGGGCTTGTCCTTACCGCCGGTCCAGATGCCCACATCAGGAATATCGTTGATTCCGGCCTGGTCAAAGGTGGTAAATTCCCACTCCGCCTTGGACAGGCAGCCGAAGATAAGCTCGGTCATCTTTTTCTCATCGGTGGCATTGGCCAGTACGTTATCGAAGAATTCCTTCAGGTTCTTCTGCATCTGCACCGTATCCACAGTCAGAGTCAACGTAAACAGGCCGGCATTTTCCTTCTCATCGTCGGTCAGGAAGATGCATTTCACCTTTTCATCTTCTTTTTTCTGGGTCTGGCGGTCTATCTCCTTTATTTCTCCATCCACCCAGCTGTAGGTTGTCAGTACGGCTTCGTTTGATGCATAGGTGGTGACGAACAGTTCTTGAAGGCCGTCACTGTTGATATCCTCCAGGTAAACGTAGGTATCGCTCTTCTTATCCAGGCCCTTTTCTTTCAGGAAATTCCAGTAGTGCTTCAGCAGGGAATCATTTATCGCGGAAAGGCCGGCAAATTCTTCGGAGAAGGAAACCGCCGCCTGCTGGAAATACTCCCGGCCGTCGGCCAGTACATTTGCGCCTGCCGCATACAGCTTCGCCAGCATGTCGGTTATCTGCTCGATGGCGACCTCGCAGACATGCTTCGCCTCCTTCTGGCTCTTTGTGGCGAAGAAATTCATGCTGTTGTCCCGCATGATGGTGTAGCATTTCTTCGACACCAGCAGGGTCATGATGGCGGAGAGACGCATTTTCTCCAGGTTTTCCTGGGTGTAATTGCCCTTTACATTGATCTCCTCCAGATAGCCCTCATAAGCCTCCTTCGCCTTCTTCTGGGCTGTCAGGTGGTGTTCAAAAACCGCCAGATCGTCCACGGCCGTGGCATACAGCTGCAGGTCCTCATTGAACAGCTTTGCAACGTCGGGCAGCACGTCCACAATGGTACCGCCAAGCCACAGGGCAAATTTGATGCCGCTGAGCGGTGCGGAGGTAAAGCAGGGCGCGATAAAATCAAAGCCTTCATCCAGAAGGATATCATGGTAAAGCACGTCAAACAGGTTACGGCCGAAATCAACGCCGTAGCTTTGCGCGTCCGGCGCGTCATAGGCATCGTACAGGAAGAGAGCCTCCCGCTCCCACTGGCCGTTGCTCTTTTTCATGTCCGGATAAACCGCAAGCAGCATATCCACATGGTCGTCAGCGATGGCCATGGAATTCAGGAAATAATCCGCGCTTTTCATGACCAGCTTCTCGGCCCAGCCGAACACCTTAAGCTTCAGGTCCACGTCCTCGTAGGCCTGGCGGTAGGTATCCATAAAACCACTTGAAGCTTCCTTTACTTCTGTGGGAAAGAACACGTCCGGAACGCCGGGGTTGATGCTTTCCCGTAAATCAATCACCTTGGCCAGGAAGGGATCCATAACCCCTGTCATCACAAAGGATTCCAGGGTTTTCGCCCGCTTCATGGTGGCGTTCATTTCCTCTGTCTTTTCGCTTAATTCATCCGCATACCGGAAATAGCCGTCGGTATCCGTCATGTATTCCGAGAGAATATTCCGGATATCCTCATCAACCAGGTCCACGGGATTCAGCCTGTCCAGCCGGAAATCCGTCACCGTATCCCAGACCCAGGCAAAGCCCTCCGCAGCTTTTCTGACAATCTTGTTCCCGAAGGCGGTATCCCCGTCGAAATAATAATCCCCAATCCAGAATTTGTTCAGAAGCTCCGCGAAGCTTTCCTCCGCCCTGGAGATAACCAGAATATTGTTCTCCACGCTGCAGACCACGTCCAGATAGGGGAAGACTTCGGCGCCGGGCAGGTAAACCTTCCCGTTTATCGTAAGAATGTCCGAAAGCTCTGTCTTTTCATTTTTGACGGAAATGGTCTTTTCCTTCCGGTCAATCTGTACCAGCTTACGGAAAACTTCCGGATCCTTTCCGGTGGAGGAATTGGCCTGCTCGCCGTCTACGATAAAGAAATCATATTTGTCGCTGAAAGTATAATCCGTATATTTCGAAAAGAAATCCACGGAAAAATACCAGTTTCCGTCATGCATCAGGGCATTTTCATACCGTACCAGCCCTGCATCGTCCATAACCTGCACCGTAGACAGCTCGGAAGGCGAATATTGAAAGGTTCCCGATACGCCAGCCGACGATTGTACTTTTTCTGCTGCCTGCCGGGAAATCTCCTTCTCGTCTCCTGCGAATACGGTCTGCACCGTACCGGCCGTAAGCAGTCCGGCCAGCATCAGGCATAGCATTTTCTTCCACATTTCCAGTTGCTTCTCCTTATCTTCCCGTCCGCAGTAAAACATCTGAAATGCATTGAATGCGGAAAGTATATTCTTCTTTATTCCTTTTTATCCTATAAAAGCATCCCTGTCAACCTGCGCCTGCCCGGGGACAGGCGTACAGGCTATTGCCAATCCTTTGTTTTCCCTTTACAATAAAACCATCAAGCTGCATTTTATTCGGAGGTATAGCATGCACGACATTCATCTCATCAACGGGGAATTTGAAACCGCAACGCCGGAATCCGTTGGAATTCCTTCCGGGGCAATCGCGGACTGTCTGGAAGCCATCATCCGTTCCGACCGGAATATCCACAGCCTGCACGTTTTCAAAAACGGTTACCTGGTGGCCGGCGGCAGCGCGAAGCCTTTTACGGACACCAGCCGCAGGCGGGTGTATTCCACCATGAAATCCGTCATTGCCCTGGCTGTACTGTTCCTGGTGCAGGAGGGAAAGCTTTCTTTTGAAGATAAAATCGTGGACTGGTTCCCGGGGGACGTGCCTGAGGACTGTTCCGAACTGATGAAAAACCTGACCCTTCGCAATATCCTCAACATGTCTGTGGGCCAGGAAAAGGATGCCCTCTCCATCTACCATGCCGCAAACTTCGGCGAAGAGATGATTCCCCTGGGCCAGCGGGGCAAGGGCTTCGGCCTGGATTTCGATCCGAAGGGCATGACCCTGGAGCAGATTTTCTTCCGCCTGCCTATGGATTTCGTGCCGGGCACCCGTTTTCACTATGTAAATACCGTGCCTGAGCTGCTTATCCGGCTCATTACGAAAGCCAGCGGCACGGATTTCATTCATTATCTGAAGCCGAGGCTTTTCGATAAACTGCATACGGACGTCTTCAACAGCCAGGAAACCACGGACAAGGGCTGGTCCCCCGCCGGCTATCATCGTTCCGCGGACGAGGAAGTATCCACCTATCTGGACGGCTCCACCACGGTGACCTCCTCCAAAGATCTGTGCAAATTCGCTCTCTTCTATCTGCAGAGAGGCAGCTGGGAAGGGGAACAGCTGCTGGATCCGGCGCTTATTGACGAAGCCACCTCTTTGCTGATTCCCACAGCTGACTTTGCGGCGAAAACCGGTCAGGCCGAGGACAATGCCTACGGCTACGGGATGCAGATCTGGCGCAACAGCTACGGCGGCTACCAGATGCTGGGCGGATGCGGACAGACGGCGGTGATTATACCGGAGCTTGAACTGGCCATCGTCTGGTGTGCTTTTGACCCGGCTTACCACGACGGCGGTACCGCCGTTCTGGTGCGGGATCTTATCTTCAAGGCACTGCGCAAACATGCAATCCAGGAGGATCCGGCTGCCTTTGCCAGGCTGCAGCAGCTTTACAGGGGCTGGACCATTACCCCGCCCGCACTGACCTCGGATTTTGAACGCTGCAATATCAAGGCCGGCAGCTATACCCTGGCGGAACCGGTGGACGGCTTTACTGCAGCGGCCTTTGATTACAAGGAAAAAACCGTAAGCCTTACCCAGGGGGATAAGGTTACGGTTCTGGATTACGGCCTTTGCGGCAGCTTTGTGCGAAATGCGGACGGACCTGACCGTAAAATCGACGGCTACTCCTGTGTCTATGAAAACGACCGCAGGGCCGTCTGGGCCGCCTGCGGCACCATGGATGCGGAAACGCTCCTTCTGCAGCTGCAGTACGAGGGAGAAATGCAGCCGATGCGGTATTATTTTACACCGGGAGCAGACGGTGTGCTTAAATGTACTAAAAAACGATAATTAATAATTCACTATTACCATTTATAAAAGCCGGCTGATGCCGGCTTTACCTTTACATTCCGATATTGACCATCGCATTTCTACCCGCTAAAATAAAAGTATATTCTTATCATGTCCGAAAACGCAGGATATATCTGTAAGAAGGAGGTTTCCATGCAGCACGTAAAGAGATGGTTCCGGAAATGGAATCTGGATTTGACAAAGGAAGAAATCATCAAGGCCGTCAATCTGACCAAATATGAACCGGACAAGTATACCCGCAGTCCCTTCGACGGGCCCTATGCCCCCGAGGATTCTGATGCTTTCAACGGTAAAACCGTCGTCTTCCGCGGCGAGGGCATGGTCTACTGCTTCCGTGTGGAAGATACAAATACAACCTGGATTTCCGTAGACGGCTCCGAAGAAGAGAAATGCTTCTGCAAGATCCGTACCATGGAGGGGGAAATGTACGTCTTCAATATGATCGTACCCTCCTATGAAACCGCCAGGCAGGTAACCCTGATTGCGGATACGGTAAACGGCGCCGCCACGGTGGTGGATGCCCACATCGGCACGCCCAACTGCACCAGGGACGTGGACAGGGAGTTTATCTTCGGCCGTATCGACGGTGACTATGCGGAGGAAGCGCCGCTGCACCACTATACCGATGAGCTTGTAGGCAAGGCCATCATCTGGGATTACGGCGCGGGCTTTACCCAGGTCAAGCACATCTACAATTCCAACCTGTTCTACACCTATTCCATGGATACGGAAGCCGGTCCCTGGATGGCGACGAACCCGGCAGACTACATCAAGGTCCGGGACAACGTGTATATCTTCTCCTTCGTGGAGGAGCGCCAGCCCGGCCTGCAGATGCTGCTGCTTATCAATCTGGAAACCCTGCATGATATCGGCTGCTTCTTCGGCGTGGACGAAAACCGCGGCATGTCCGCCGGCTGTGTAGGCGGCCACGGAACCCTTGCCGATATCTGTACCGTCTATGACCTGAAGCTGCCTGAAGCGTAACCGTTTTTATCATTTAACGTAATTCAATAAAGGAGAACAACCATGTCCAATACCATCATCAATACTGACAAGGCCCCTGCCGCTATCGGCCCCTACGTGCAGGCCATCAAGGCCGGCAATATGCTTTTTTCCTCCGGTCAGCTGGGCATTGACCCCGCCACCGGTGAACTGCCCGAAGGTATCGAAGCCCAGACCAGACAGTCCCTGGCCAATATCGATGCTATTCTGATGGAAGCCGGTTACTGGCGCACGGAAGTGGTGAAAACTACTGTATTTATCAAAAACATGGCCGATTTCGGCAAGGTCAACGAAATCTACGCGGAGTTCTTCGGTGACGCAAAGCCCGCCCGCTCCTGCGTCGAGGTAGCCGCCCTGCCCAAGGGTGGGCTCATAGAGATTGAATTCACTGCGGTGAAATAAATAATAGAAGGCCCGCTCGTAAGAGCGGGCCTTTCCCTCATCAGTCACCTGCGGTGACAGCTTCTCCCAGGAGAAGCCTTTTAATACATCCAGAGTTTTCCTTCTTCTTCCTCATCATCCGCCGGCGCAGCAAAATGGAATTCAAAAGGCTTCGAATACTTCTGCGCCAGTTCAATCAGCTCTGTATCCCGTTCTGCCAGGCATTCGCTTTCCACATCAAAATACATGGTCGCCTGGTCGTCCTTCGTAAAGGGACGCCACTTTGCCATCCCCTCATGGTTCGGATCGCCGGTTCTTGCAAAGGCAACCAGGGCGCCGGCCATATCACTTTCCAGCTTCTCCGTCACGCCCTCAATATTGCAGCAGCCCACACGGCAGGAATTGTGGAACACGAAAGGAATATCCGAGCAATGCCAGGCCGGGGTTCCGCCGAGCACCTCAAACTGCAGCGTAAATACATAGTTATAGCCGGGCGCGGCAGGGTCGGACTCCGCTCTCTTTTTCATAAACTCCAGGATGCCGGGCCTTGCCCAGGTATCGATCTTTGAAACAAGGGAAGCGTCCTTATCCGGATAAACTTTCTGGAAGGCCTCTTCCATCTCTTTCCCGTGTCCGGGGAAGAGTGCTTCAGCGGAGGTCGGCGGCATCATGGCTCCGAACTCGGCAATAACGGAGGAAACAATGGTCGGAACCGTTTTTGCGAATTCGGTAAAGCCCACCTCCAGGGGATGACCTACATACCAGCCGTTGGCCTTCGGTTCCCAGCCGGGGGTTTTACCCGCCTTTTTGCAGGCACGGTTAAAGGCCTTCACCAGAAGCCGGTAATTGATCTTTTCCAGCTTCTTTACGGAATCAAAACCGAGCTCGGAAAGCATGATGTCCACGATTTCCTTATGATCCACCGGCTCGCCCATCTTCATGAGCCCGGCGCCGCCGGACATCAGTATGGCTTTGTGGAACAGGCCTTCCGCCGCCGGGGTCTGCAGCAGCGTGCAGACCTTTCCACCGCCGCCGGACTGGCCGAAGATGGTGACGTTGTCCGGATCGCCGCCGAAGCCTGCGATATTTTCCTTAATCCACTTCAGGGAAGCCACCAGGTCAGCAATGCCTGCATTGGCGGAATTCTCATATTCCTCTCCGTAGGCGGAAAGATCCAGAAAGCCTAAGATATTCAGACGGTGGTTTACGGTTACCACCACCACGTCGCCGAATTTTGCCAGCTCGTCGCCCTCATAGGCCACCTGCTCCAGGGAAGAACCGTCCGCATAGCCGCCGCCGTGGTACCAGACCACTACAGGCTTTTTCGCATCCTTGTCAATGGAGGTTGTCCAGATGTTCAGGTTCTGGCAGTGCTCGCTGTCAGGCCAGAACCGGTGCGGAATCAGAATCTCCCCTGCAGGAACCGGGGAATTCATGGTGGGGGAAATCGCGCCGTAATTCGTTGCGTCCTTAATGCCCTCCCAGCAGTCCGGATCCTCCGGCATGTGGAAGCGCGCCGCCTTGGCGTACTGCACGCCGCGGAAGCTGAAAATATCATCCAGCACAAAGCCGCGGAGCTTTCCCTGTTTTGTCTCCACCACCGGATAATCCGGCATACAGATAAATTTTCTTGCCATAGTGTTACTCCTTATATGTAAATTTGCTGCAGGCCCGCTTTCCGGGAACTTTTTTTATAAGTTACGGATTGCTCCGCTGTTTTATCAGCTCTCGCAATCCTGCACGAATTCGGACTTTACTCCTGCTGCGCAGGTACGTCCTCATCCGTGTTGTCCCGGAAAATGTTCCTGCAGCATTCCGTGCAAGCACGATGCTGCAGGCCCGCTTTCCGGGAACTTATAATGCGAGATTTTCAGTTCTTTCAATTAACGAATTCTGGCAGTCGGTGGTCAGCTCCACGAAATAGGCGGAATAGCCTGCGATACGCACCACCAGATCCTTGTAATCATCGGGATTCTCCTGGGCTTCCCGCATGGTATCCGCGGAGACAATGTTAAACTGCACCTCCGCACCGCCCTGCTCCATGTAGGCTTTAATCATATTTCCCAGCTTCTCGTTGCCGTCAGCGCGTTCCAGGGCCTTCGGATGGAAGCGGAGGTTCAGGCAGACGCCGTCCATGAATTTGCCGTGATCATAGCAGCAGGAGGAATTCAGGACCGCCGTCGGTCCGTGGGTGTCCCTGCCGGGTCCGGGTGAAGCCGCATCCGCAATGGGGGTACCGGATTTTCTGCCGTCGGGCGTTGCCCAGGTTACATAGCCCTGGTGCACGTGGTCGGCAGCGCCGTAGAGGCCTGCCCGGTAGTAATCGCAGTATTTGCTGGTATACTGCATGCACATATCATAGTAGCTGTGGGTGGCAAAGGTCATCCATTTGTCCGCATAGGGGTCATTGTTGCCGAAATGCGGCACGTCCCGGATAAGCTTCTGCCGCAGATCCTCGTAGCCCTCCCAGTTGGCCATCACCGCGTCGTACATTTCCCGGGTGGTACAGATCTTTTTGTCAAAGCAGGCATATTCCAGGGCAGAGAAGGAATCCGCCACGGTGGCAAGGCCTGTGCCCGTGCCGCCGAAATGATTGTATTTGGTGCCGCCCTCCACGATATCCAAGCCTCTTTCCATACAATTGTCCATGGAAATGGAAAGGATCATGTGAGGCGTGAATTTGGAAATCACATATTCGCCGAAACAGTTGACGTTGACCATCCGCTGCATGACGTAATCCGCAATCTTCAGATAGGCTTCCTTGACCTCCTCGATGCTGTGCATGTCATACAGATAGCCGGTATGGATTTCGCACTGCTCCCCGTTGAAGGGATTTTTACCGTCATTGATGGCCATGTCCAGACAGACACCGAAGAATACACTTCCGTTGGGCGGCACAATGCCGTTGCACTGGGCGTTCTCGTTGCCGGAACCGGTGATTTCCTGACAGCCGATGAGGGCATAGTCCCGGGCATCCTCCAGGGTCATGCCCAGTTCCTTCTGTACGGCGGGAATCACCACTTCATCATTATAGTAAAGGGGAATACCGCCGCAGCGCTTGGTGGTCTCTATTGCGCAGTCCAGAAGGGAATCCGGTGTGTTTCTGGTCATTCTTAAGGTAATGGTGGGATCGTGCAGGCCCATTCTGGCCATGGTTTCCAGCACCATATAGGTAACCGTATTCGTAGCGTCATCTCCGGTGACAGGATCGGTGCCGCCGATGGTGGTATGCATGTAGGTATTGCCCATGCCCAGGATGGATACCGCTGCAGGCGGGGTGCCGCCCCAGCCTCTTGAAACGTTCAGGAAGAAATTATCTGTGATTTCCTGAGCCTGATCCAGGGTAATCCTTCCCTCCGCCAGATCCTTCTCCAGGAAGGGTCCTGTAATCTGGTCAAAACGGCCGCAGGAGCCGATGGCGCCGATATTGCACATGATAATCATCTGCAGATACAGCTGCTCCAGCTGGCAGGCCTCCCAGAAGGTACGGGCCGGATTGACGGCTATCCAGTCAAGGCCTTCTGCCATGGAAAGCAGTTCGTTCTTTCTCTTCTCTTCTACCGTCTCCTCAGCCTTCGCCCGGCAGGCTTCGGCATATCTGCGGATAAGCCGTTCCGCACCGTTGCAGACAATGACTGCGGCGGAATAGAAGACGTATTTGTCCATGTTGTCGCCGTCCAGCTTCAGGCGGTGCTCGTCAAGCCAGTCCTGGGCGTATTTGCGGATGGCGCCGAAGCCCTGGTTGACGATTTTCTTATAACCCGGTGTGGTATGGCCGGTAACGCCGGCAATACTGAAGAAATCACCGGATAAGGCATGTCCTACGCCCAGCTTTGCCAGTACCCGCAGGTCATCGGGAAACCAGGTATTGGTGATGTCGGAGTAGGTCCTTCCCTTCCAGTATTCACCGACCTTAAGCAGGGCCTGGTAATCCTCCTCGGATATACACATGGGAATACCGTCGGAATCCGGATTGTGATAAAGCCCGTCCTCCGCCTTGCTCCACTGTCCGGACATGACCATGAAGGGCACCCAGCCCATGCCGCCGTATTCGGGATTGGTCGCCGATCCGCAGAAATTCTTTGCCAGGTTGCTGACCAGTACGTCCTCATCCTCCACCCGCAGGGTCATCTTGTCGCACATATCATAGAAGCAGTTGGCCCTTCTGATATGCGGGACAGCCATTCCCCATTTTTTGTCGGATTCCGTGATGATTTCCGCCCGCTCCGCGTCAAACTGAATAACCCTTGCCCGGATTCTTCTATGCAGGTTCATCATTCTGTCGCTTACGTCTCTGAACTTATACATTTTTCTTCTCCTTAGGTTTTGTCTGCTTTACCCTTCAGGGATAAGCAGCCGGGCTTTTCGCCCGATTCTTTCCGTTCTTTTCGTTTTCTCTGTCAGAATAGACAATAACCTGTAACTCTTTTCTTCATTTTACAGCAATAATGCACCATTATCAATGCCCGGCGGGAAATTATCTTTGTTTGTTTCGGGCATTGTCCGGTCGGATTTTTTTCGGTACGCTTTAGGGGAAAAAGAGAAAAATATATTTTTGCAGGAAATGAAAAACAGTAAGGAGAAAACAGATGGCTAAGATTTCACCGAAGGAAAATTATCTGAAGCTCGTAAACGGCGGTCATCCTGAATACGTTCCCTATTTCACAATGATGGGTGAACCCTATCTCGGAGAAGCGGCCACGAAAATGATTATGTGCAATATTTTCCCCAGCGACGGTTTTATAGACGGGGGAAAGGACATGTGGGGCGTGCCCTCCAGAGCTGACCGGACCATGGGCATCGCCATGCCGGACACCAGCATTACCATCCTGGAGGACATCCTGGACTGGAGGGATACCATCGTATTCCCGGAACCCATACCGAACCTGGATCTGCACAGGCAGTACGAGGAAGGCCTGCGGATGTTCCAGATTGACCGGGAGCAGTCCGCCGTCATGCTCGGCCCGGGCTTTTCTCCCTTCCAGGAGCTGATGGGCCTGATGGGCTTTACCGGCGGTCTGGTGGCCATCATGGAGGAGCCGGAGGAGGTTTCCGCTATGCTCAACGCCATGATCGACCACATCGAGCCTTATTTTGACCAGATGCTGGACGTATACAAGCCGGATATCTGGTATCTCGCGGACGATTCCGCCGCCCGGGAGACGCCCTTCTTCTCCCCGCAGGTATACCATGACCTCTTCCTGCCCCTCTACCGCCGCCTGACGAAGCCGGCCGTGGACCGGGGTATTCCCGTCCAGTTCCACAACTGCGGACGCTGTGAGGATTTCCTGGATGATATGCTGGACTTTGGCGTAACCCTGTGGGATCCTGCCCAGGAAACCAACAAGCTTTTGGATATCAAGGAAAAATACAAAGGCAGACTGTCCATCATCGGCGGCTGGGACTGGGATATCCATATGCCGAAGAATTATCCCCAGTACGATGAGCAGGAGCTTCGTGAATCCATCCGGCACTGTATCGATACCTACGCACCAGGCGGCGCCTTCGGACTTATCTGCTGGCCCATCAGCTACAAGGGCGACCCGGTTATCAAGGAAGTAAACCGCATCGTCCGTGACGAATGCCACTGGTACGCGAGGGAAATCTACGGTTATACCGCAGACGGCCCGAGACCGTAAGTATCCTTTTTTGAAAATGAAAAAGCGCAGCAGGCCTGCTGCGCTTCTTTTTATTTTTTCTAATCAGGCGAAAGCCTTCATGGTCATAAGCCCCAGGATATACTCGCAGACCACCACCCGGTCTTCACCGGAAAAGGCGATGGCAAAGTTGTCTGAAAACAGAATCTGTGCGGAGGCCGGAAACTCGTCGTCTCCCTCCCAGAGGATAAACCGCAGGTTCAGGCCCGGCATGAATTCGATTTCATAGGCAATACCCGAACTGTGCACCGTTTTCCCGCCCAGGGCTTCACAGCCCCTGCGGAAGGCTTCCGGCTTTGTACCGAAAGTACCGGCCAGACGGTTGATGCAGCGCTGGGTGAATTTGGCATTGTACAGTTCCCCGTTCGGAAGACTGCTGTAGGCCGCGAAATTATCGGAGGTTCCGGCAGCCTTTCCCTCCAGAAGATACCGCATGAAGAGGATTTTATCCTTGTCCCGGAAGCCTTCATTGTCAAAATCCGGCCAGGTAACCTTCTTCTCCTGTCCGCAGACAGTAAGGGTAAAGGTATTGCCCTCCGGCATAATGCCCGTACGTTCGGCCATTTCCGCCGGATCCGCTGCCCGGAACAGTTCCAGGTAATGCTGCAGCGGTATCTCTGTCAGGTTATTTGCCCCGTAGGGGGTTTTTTTGTTTTCCATGTCAGTTCTCCTCTACGGACGGGAACAGGCTTCTGTCGGTGTGGGGCAGGAAGCAGGCTGCCACGAATTCATCCATGTAGCCCGGCTCGTTGGAAAGCTCCACGTAGGTCATATTGTTTGCCAGCTCTTCCGTCTTGTTCTCCGCATTCCGGCTTAAAAGCATGGCGTAGGCGCCGGCCAGGGAGGAGTTGCCGATATAACGGTATTTGGACTCGTCGATGTCCGGGAACATACCGATGGTCACCGCATTCCGGAAATCAATGCCGCTGCCGATACCGCCGGCGATCAGCAGATGGTCCAGGGCATCCGGCTCCATGCCGATCTGGCGGAGCATCAGGAGCGTTGCGGAGAATACCGCACCCTTAGCCCGGATGAAGTTGTCGATATCCACCTCATTGATGGATACGTCCCTGCCGGAAGCGCTTTCATTGGCAAAGGCAATCACATAGCTGCCCATGCCGTACTCATCGTGACGGATACGCTCTCCGGTTCTGGCCATCTTGCCCCGGGAATCAATGATACCGGTGCGGAAAAGCTCCGCCACAATATCAATGATACCGGAACCGCAAAGGCCGGCAGGCTTCTGCCCTTCTTTGCCGATGATGTCCATGGTGGGATTCATGGTTTCCTTATCGATGGTAATGCCCTGAATCGCGCCGTTGGTGGCACGCATGCCGCAGGAAATCTCGCCGCCCTCAAAGGCCGGACCCGCGGAACAAGCGCAGGTAAACATATAGTCGGAATTACCCAGAACGATTTCTCCGTTGGTGCCCAGGTCGATGAAGAGGGTCATCTCTTCACTGTTCCACAGTTCACCCGCCAGTACGCCCGCGGTAATATCGCCGCCTACGTAGCTGCCGGTATTCGGCGCCAGAATCAGCGTTGCGGAAGGATTCAGACCCGGAAATACGTCCGCTGCCCGCATCTCTTCAATATCGAAGAAGGAAGGAATGAAGGGCTCCATCCGGACCGGATCCGAATACAGTCCCAGAAGCAGGTGGGACATGGTGGTATTGCCCGCGCAGCAGACATGGTAAATTCTGTCCAGGGGTACGCCGGACTGGTGTACCATCTCGTCGATCAGCGGAAGGATCGTTTCCTCCACAACCGCTTTTCTTAAGCGTTCACTGCCGCCCTCACGGCCGGATTCGATGATCCGGTTGATGACATCCGCGCCGTAACGGATCTGTCCATTACCTGCGGAAGCCCGGGCCAGTAGCGTTCCCGTCTCCATATCGGCCATGGCCGCGGAAACGGTGGTCGTTCCGATATCGATGGCCAGGCCGCAGATGGGCTTGGTATCGTCGCCGGGCAGGATATCGAGGATATTCACACTTTCTCCGTGCCCAGCAAGGACACAACGTACGTTAAAATTACAGTCCCGGATAACCCGGGCCAGCTTACGCATGGCGTAGAGAGAAAGGAAGGCTTTCTTCCCCGTGGCAGCTTCCACTGCCATCTCAATCCGTTCATTATCCGGCATGGTATCGTCCAGGGTCGGCTCCTCCATGGTCACAGCCACGGAAAATACAGCCGGATCGCCGGAAACACCGGCTTCCTTCAGACCTGCAATAACGTCGTCAAAGGCCTCTCGAATCTTCGGATCGCTTAAATCCGCCGTCCGGATATCGGTCTTGAAGGCAGAGGCCGCTTCCGGCACCTCCACCGTCACGTCTTCGATGACACTGGACTGGCACGCCAGGCGCCAGCCTTCCGCGTATTCCTCGTCCGTAAAATGTCTGGACATGGAGGAATTCACTTCTCCGGCAATCACCTTCACCCGGCATTTGCCGCAGCTTCCGTTGCCGTTGCAGGGGGCGTCAATGGCCACGCCCGTCCTTTTTGCAATAGCCAGGAGATTTTCTTCAAATCTCGCATCAACAGTTATTTTCTGTCCGTCTTCAAATGCAAAAGTAACCTTTGGCATAACTATTCCCTTTTCTCCAAATGATATTTTAAAATGTCAGGGTTACGGTATTGCTCTTACAGATAAATCCTACAGATTCATGGAATCGAAAAGCTTATACAGCTCGGCTTTGAAATGATTCTCTTTCGGAAGCTCTGCTGTGGGTTTTCCCTCCCCGTCATACTCGAAGAGCTCTTCATCGTGGGGAAGAATGCCGGCCAGATCCATGCCGCATTCCTTAACCGTTTCCAGAACGGTTTCCGATGCGCCGGAAGCGGGAGCGCGGTTGATGATAAGCTTAATCTCCTTCGCGCCAAGATCCAGTTCCTTTGCCAGGTCGTAGATCCTTCCGGCGGTCATCACGCCTCTTCTGGAGCAGTCGCTTACGATGATAACCGTATCCACTCTGGGCAGAACGCCGCGGCTGATGTGCTCCATACCGGCTTCGTTGTCCACAACGATGTATTTGTAATTGCCGGCGTATTTTGCAACCTGGGAGGAAAGGATGCCGTTGACAAAGCAGTAGCAGCCCTTGCCCTGGGTGCGGCCCATAACCAGAAGGTCGTAATCATCGCCTTCGGAAAGGGCATCTGCGAATTTCATCTCCGCATATTCCTGCTTGGTCATGCCAAGGGGAATGGGGTTGTTCTTTGCCAGCTCTGCCTGGGCCATTTCCTCACGAATTGACCCTAAGGTATCCTCAATCTCCATGCCCAGAACCTCGTTCAGGTTCTCATTGGCATCGGCGTCCACCGCCAGAATCGGTTTTTTATTATGCTCGGCCAGGTATTTGATAAGCATGCCGCAGATAGTGGTCTTACCTACGCCGCCCTTGCCGGCCAGTGCAATTGTTTTAGCCATACTCTCTCCTTTTAAATCTCAGTCAGTGAATAAATCGTGGGAATTCCCTTGGCATTGACGGTATACCGGATTCCCCCGGGAATATCTTCTCTTTCGTAGCTGTCCGCAAAGGGCTCCTGCTCGCGGATCCATTTGTCCGGATCGTCGGTTTCGATTTCCTCGAAGAAAATATCCCGCATGGAATTGTTCTTGCACTGATTCTTAATATCCCTGATTACTTCGTATTCCATCAGTCTGCCGTGGCCAGCACCACTGTGCCGCCGGTTAAATCCACGAAGGAAATATGGCCTTTGATCTTCATGTCAAAACCCATCACATCCGTCAGGGTTACTTCGTCGCCGTCCACCTTGATTTCCGCCACATAGCGGGCAGCGATCTTATCTTCTTCCTTTTCATTCAAATACGCTGTTGAAAGACACATAACCGTTCTCCTTTAAACCAGATCCAGCACTTTGGCCAGCTCTTCATTGCCTTTACGTATCAGCTCCACCGCGTTCTTAATCTGCGCCTGGGCTTCTTCGGAAAGCGTCCCGGCAACCTGCTCCAGCTCGGTCAGATGGCTGCGGTTGTGATCTACCATATAGGAAAGCAGTGCCTTGGGGGTTACCTCCTGCTGGTGGGGATGCTCATGGGTATGTTCATGTTCATGATCATGGTCATGGGTGTGCGGATGCTCATGGTCATGGTGGTGATCATGGTCGTGATGATGTTCATGATCGTGATCATGATGGTGGTCATGATCGTGGTCATGATCGTGGTCATGATGATCATGAGTATGTTCGTGCCGCTCTTCGTTTCCGCAGCAGCATTCCTTTACTTCTTCTTCGTGTACGTGGGGTTCTCCTGTTTCGTGCATTTTACAGCCTCCTTTATATAATTTGGTTGTTATACTGTTTATCGTCTCCGGTTGCGGTCGGTCAACCTCCGCACCCGGCTAATTATCATATCATATTTTCATACATTGTGCAATTATTAACAATCCGAAAATGTAAACTCAGTTGTCAAATCCGCACAGTTTTTCCCAGTCCTCCCTGGTCATGGAATTGACGTAGCCGGTACGGATTTCGTTCAGCTGTTTGACCTCCAGGTTTTCGGATTTGTGGTGGAAAATAAAGCCGCATTTTTCCTGCACTCTGCGGGATTTATCATTGCCTTCGTAATACCCTATCCAGACCCGGCGCATATGGCAGTCCACGAAGGCATGGCGGAGCATTTCCTTCACGGCTTCGGGCATGATTCCCTGCCCCCAGAAGGGTTTGCCGAGCCAGTATCCCATCTCGCATTCGTCCCTGCGGTTGGTCATATCCGTATCGCCCTTCAGGTGCAGGGCAATGGAGCCTATGGCTTTTCCGTCGGTTTTCAGGCAGAGGGCAAAGGTTTCGGGTCTTTGCAGTATACTGATAAGAATACGGGCACTCTCCTGCAGGTTTTTGTGGGGTGCCCAGCCGGCGATGGGTCCCACCTCGGGGTCGCTGGCATAACGATATAAATCTTCGGTGTCGCTTACCTCCCAGGGACGCAGGAGGAGGCGGGGGGTGTAAAGAATGGTTTTTTTCATGGCTTTGATTGTGTTTGATTCGGATTTTTCAAAACGCCTGCACTGACTTTTATTTAACTCGAAAAGCCGCAGCTTAACGCTGCGTATTAAAATAAATATAATAATCCCTACGGATTGCTTCGTTACCTGCGTAACTCCCGCAATCCTCAAAATATTCGGATTTTTCAAAACGCCTGCACTGACTATAATCAGTACAGGCGTTTTCCATCCTCATATTTTGGCGGGTCTCAAAGTCTGTCTGCCGTCCCCGTGCAAGCACGGTCCGGCATCAGACTTTTATTCCCTGGGATTATTAGATCATCGGGTCCATGGCTAAAGCCGGATGTCCTTTTTCGGCCAGGAAGTTGATCATGGTTTCCAGATCGTCGGCGGTTGCCGCGATTGTCTCGTCACAGATCATGTCTGTGAAGTTCTCGATGCCGTACATCTCTTCCATGGTCTTGTTCAGAGCTTCGCCGACTGCGTCTTTAAGCATCTTGGGCATCCAAACGATACGCTGGGCGCCGCCTTCTGCTCTCATGAACTTCTTGGAAGCGATGAAGTGACGGCCGTGGCCCATGAAGCCGGGAGTCTGCTCGCCGCCGCCGGTCATGGAGGCCAGCTCTGCGAAGGACATACCGATGGGCGTGGAGCCTGAATATTCACGGTTTACGATAACCACACCATTGGTGGAGGGCTCAAGACCGCAGATACATTCGAAACAGCCGCAGCTGGTCATGGGATCCTGGATGATGGAGTACAGCGTTACGCTCTCCAGAGCACCCTGGGAGTACTCATTAACCGCACGGTTAACATCCGGCCAGATACCGATTTCTTCATCGATACAGCCTTCCTTGGAAACGATCTGGCAGGGACCGTTGGGATTCAGCTGGTTGGTAGCCTTCGCATCGAGCCATGAAACAGCACCGCACAGGCCGAGACGTTCAGGTGTTACGATACATACATGGGACGGGGAGAAGGACTGGCACATGGTGCAGGTGTAGAATACATCTGCAGCTTCGTCGGTCAGGTTGGCCAGACGGGCATCACGTGCATCGTAAACCGGGGTAGCCAGCTCATGACGAAGTCTGGTACAATCTTCCGGATTCAGGTAAATGGTAACTTCGCACTTATCCACAACGGCTTCGTAATCGCTCTTCAGCTTGGCATAAATCATCTCGCCAAGATGTTTCGCACGGAAACCAGCTTCGAAGGCAGCCTTGGATACACGGATACGGATAAGGTCACGCTGACCGGTATGCATGATACCCTCAAGGCAGTTAACCCAGGAGTGGAATTTACGCTCGAATACGGGCTCGAAGTCTGTCTGCATGGCCTTGCCGCCAACGGTGGCAACAATTGCCATCTGGATCTTGCTGCCGGCGGGAACGGTATCAAAGTCAGGTCCGATAACCTCGATCTTATGATCTTCGATATCACGGACATCCTTGGTCTGTACCAGCTCGAAGCAGTCCATACGGGAACCGTCAACTTCAATCTGCATGTCGCCGCGGCGGATGATTTCGCCTTCGAATGCGGAGTTGAAGGAGATCGGGATATCCATCTGGGTAACCTTGATCTTAACGTCTCTGGCTTCCAGAGAAGTCTCGATCCAGTCTTTGGTATTCTCCTGAATCAGCAGGGACTTCGGAACGACCCACATATCCTCGGTATCGTTGGTGATAACCGGGAAGCCAAGGCCGATGGCGCCGCCGCCGCAAGCAACGGTCAGATCGTCAACCGGTGCATAGGCATTGACGAAAGCGAAGATTCTTTCCAGGGTGTAAGTGTTCATTCCCCAGTAATCCAGCGGCTGGATGTTGCCGAAAATCATACCGGCACGCATAACCAGGGAGATAACATGGGCAACGCTCCAGATATCGGGGCCGACTTCAACGATACGAACCTTGAAGCCCATGGAAATGCCCATGGATTTCGCCTGCTCGATGATGCCGCCGATAAGGAATACGAAGATACCTCTCTGCTGATAACCCTTGATGGTGTCGCGGGCTTCTTCTGCAGAGGGAGCCGGTCCGATAAGAACTACGAAACCGGGGATATCACGGGTAACCAGGGGAAGACCAAGTTCACGAACCTCGGGGTCAGTCATATGACCATGATATTCGCCCTTGTAGGGATCGGTGTCTTCCACATATTTGCAGGCCTCGATAACCTCGGCAGCCATAGCGGTGGCAAAGCCGGAGGTAAAGATGTCATGGGTCCGCTGTTCACGGGTCATGAAATCCTTGATGGGGCCGTCAAGGGCAGTCTTGAGGTCTGCCAGTTTGGTAACTTTAATACCGGTATACTGCAGAATACATGCACAGTTGTAAGCGGTATCCGGGAAAGCGAAGGGATGGTCTGCGCCGTATTTCGCAATCGCTTCATCCAGATCTTTGACAGCTTTTGCATACATCTGGTCATTGCCGGAAAATACTCTGTCAAATAAGCGTCTCAATTTATAAACCTCCTGTCGGATTACAATTCTGCTATCTTGTCAATCTTATCCTTGATGCGGCGAATTTCTTCCACTGCATCCGGTGCAATGTCATAAGGCGAAGAACACTGACGGTCAGCATCCGCCACATTGTTGCTCAGGTGCACGAAACCAAGCAGGTCCTCTTCGGGAACATTCTCCCGGATGAAATTTTCATCATTTTCATTTCTAACCTTGTTGGCAACTACACTTACCTGATGTATTCCGAGATCTGCCGCCAGCCGTTTTACGCTGCGGTAGGTCTGCAGGCTTCTCGCTCCCGGTTCGACTACGACGATAAACTGGTCCACCCAGTCCGTCGTTCCTCTTGCAAGGTGTTCGAGGCCGGCTTCCATGTCCATGATAACTACATCATCCCTGCCGATAATCAGGTGGGAAAGCAGTCTTTTCAGGATAACATGTTCCGGACATACACAGCCTGCGCCGGCAACCTTTACCGTTCCCATCAGAAGAAGTCTGACTCCGTTGATTTCATGAGCAAGCATGTCGGGAAGGTCGTCCACCTTGGGATTGATTTTGAAGAATTTTTCAAATTCATCCGCATGGGTGCGTTCCTTAATCAGGTCCTTCATCTCGGTAATCGGCGTTATTTCTGCCAGCTGCTCTTCCGTAAAGCCCAGGGCCAGGCCCAGATTCGCATCCGGGTCAACATCCGCGCAGAGAACCTTCTGTCCTTCCTGCGCATAAAGCCTGGCGAGAATCGCAGCCAGTGTGGTTTTGCCTACTCCGCCCTTTCCGGTGACAGCTATCTTCATGATCAGATACCCAGAGCAGCACGCTTGGCTTCAATACCGTCGATCATGGCCTTAACCAGCTCATCGGGATCGGTATTGATGATGTAGCCTGCGTTAACCCATTTTCTGGTGCCTTCGGTAATGAGTTCAACCATCTGATCGGAACCGTTAACCTGCGGCTCGATACCAAGATAAGTATCAATACCGGTGGCAACTACATAGTTGGCGATGGAGACAGCTTTCTCACTCATCCATTCAGGCGCACAGCCAACAACAGGAAGCTCATAGGTTTCAATGCCCCAGTCTTTGGCAATGCCGGTTACCAGAAGCATCATACGGCTGATATCAACACAGGAGCCCATATGAAGCACGGGCGGGATATCAGCGAGGGTACAAACTCTTCTTAATCCTTCACCGCAGACTTCTTTGGCAGCCTTGTCCATGAAGCCGGCCTTGGCAGCAACCTGGGCGGCGCAGCCGGTGGCAACAACGATGATATCATTTTCAAGAAGCTTTCTGATAATCTCCCAATGGGACTGTTCGGGACGCACCTTCGGGTTGTTGCAGCCAACAATGGCTACGGCACCACGGATAACGCCGGAACGTACACATTCGATAAGAGGTTTATAAGTATCAATTTCATCCAGATGGCTGTTGGTAACGGTATCCAGTCTGCTCTTGATACCTTCGCAGGAATATCCGGCCCAGGATTTTCTCTTCTGCTCGGGCAGGAAAATCTTGCTTTCATCCCTGTTCGGGAAGTTCTCGCAGGCAGTCATCAGGATCTTTTTGGCCACTTCACCGGCGTTTTCGCTGGTCAGCTCCAGATATTCGCTCTTCGGAATCCGGGCAATGGGGGAAGTGGTATAGAATTTGGTATGGAAGCATTCTGCCAGCGGTCCGATATTCGGGAAAATACACTGTACATCGACAACGATTGCTTCTACAACACCGGTAAGCAGGGCATTTTCCTGCTGCAGGAAGTTGCCGGCAACCTTGATGCCGTGACGCATAATCATCTCATTACCGGTACAGCAAAGGCCGGCAACATTGATGCCCTTGGCGCCGAAGCTTCTGGCATATTTGATCATCTCGGGATCTTCGGAATAACGAACGATCATCTCGGATACAGCCGGATCATGACCGTGACAGATTACATTGACGTAGTCCTTTTCCAGAACGCCGAGACCGGATTCGCTTTCGTTGGGCATCGGGGTGCCGTAAAGGATATCGGACATCTCGGTACCAGCCATGGATCCGCCCCAGCCGTCCGCCATACCGGTACGAAGCGCCTGCTTCACCAGGGCTTCCGCATCAGCGGTGTTGCCCATATGGGTCATATGCATAGCGGTAACAACTTCGCGGTCAACTGCACGCGGACGAACACCGTTTTCCGTCCAGGTCTTAATACGTTCTTCGGTACCTCTCTCCGTCCATCTCTGATAGCCTTTGATCTTGCCGTACTCGTTCAGGCCGATTTCGGCAACCTCATGGGCAACATCATAGATGTCGCGGCCTTCGGTTTCCACGCCCCATTCTGCAGCCAGGTTCAGGAGCTTCTTGGAATCCGTTACATGATAATAACCGTCTTCGCTGGAATCATAAAGCTTCCATACGCACTCACGGCCGTGGTCGGAGTGGGTGGCAGCGCCGCCGGCTGCCATACGCAGGTAATTACGGCCGGCAATAGCGTGGGCATCGGCACCGCAGATGCCCTTGGGTGCCTTCGGAGTAATACGGCAGGGACCCATGGAGCAGATATGACAGCAGACACCCTTTTCACCAAAGAGGCAGTGAGGAGTCTGGTTCTTTACTCTGTCCTGGTATACATCGATACCTACCTGCTGAGCGGTTTCATAGAGGCGGGCATTGTCGACTTCTATTTGGTCGATAGAAGTGGGAACAAAATGTTCACTCATATATGTTTACCTTCCTAAAAATATATTCTTGCCAAAGATTTGTGTCTGGTTCTCAAAATCCATCGAATGAATTTATACAGCGGTCATCCCTGCGCGGGCAGGGATGTCGCCGTATGAATTGCTGATTACATATCCAGATAGGAATCGAAATAAAGGATATTGTTCTTGATAACGTCACAGGACTTGATGGTTTCCATCATCCGGCGATCGCAGGGATTCAGGATGGCGCTGGTAAGGCCTGCCTGCATGGACATGGCGATCATAGCGGAGTCCATAATCGGACGAACATCCTTGGGCATACCGTTGGATACGTTGGAAAGACCGCCGGTGGAATTCAGGCCCATGTCGGAAAGCATATGGATGAACTCAAGGATATCCATTGCCTTATCCTGCATGCCGTTGATAACCAGGAACAGCGGATCGAACCACATATCTTCGGATTCCATACCCATCTCCATGCCTCTTTCAAGAAGCTGCTGGCAGTAGTTCATACGTTCGTCATTGTCACCGGGAACGCCGGCTGCAGAGCAAAGCGCCAGAACGATGGCATCATTGTCAGCGGCAAGGTCGATATTGGTGATTCTGTCACCGGCATCGGCGGAGTTAACGATGGGTTTGCCTTTTGCACGATTATATACGGAGATACCGGCTACGATGGCCTTCTGGTTCGCAGTATCCAGAGCGATCGGAACATTGTCGAACTCCTTCTGAAGAAGCTGCACTGCCCAGGGCATAAGTTCCTCGCCGTCTGCCTCAGCGGGACCGATGTTCAGGTCAAGGTAGTCTGCGCCGGCATCCAGCTGCTCTTTGGCTCTCTTTAAAATGGGAGCAGGATCACGTTCAGCCATAGCTTTGCGGATTGCGGGTGAGATAACATGGATTCTCTCGCCGATGGTAATAAATTTTGCCATTGTTTGTTTCTCCTTTTTTTATTCTTTTTTTAAAAAAAGCGGGCCCGGTTTTCCGGACCCGCCGGATTGCACCTAAAGATACCTATTATTCAGGTCTTCCAGTCAATTCAACGAACTCAGGCTTCGCCTGCTTCCTGCATGTCGCGCAGGAATTTAACAAGCTGTACCGCCTCATTCGGGGCGATAACGATCTTCCAGTCGGGAAGCTTGGCTTCCAGCTCGCCCTTAAGGACGGCAACCTTGCCGGGCAGAAGCAGGGTACGGTTGCTGATCTTGGAAGCAATGTCCTGCTCCTCGATGAACTTCGCGATGGAGCCTGCGGAAAGCTTTCCGGCTGCCCATGCGGTCAGTACGGAGTAGCCGCCTGCATCGGAGATAAGCAGGTTTACCGGAACCTTGGAACGCTCCATCTCGCCGGAAACAACGAAATAGGTCAGAGCAAAGTCAACGGTGGTCGCGCAGATGTTTTCGGGGCCGGCGCCGTTCAGCGGGTAGATGCCGGGCTCAACCTTCATGGGCTTCTGCGGATCGGTGAAGATATTCTGTCTTAATGCATACAGCGGAAGGGCCTTTGCATAATCCATCTCATCCATGATGATGACGGAACCGTAACGGCAGGTGAACAGGGAGGCAAGAGCTGCTTCCATGTACCTGTTGCCCTTGGTCAGTCTCTGAACATGTACGATGGAGGGATAACCGAAGGTACGGTCGCCGTTCTTCAGGGCTGCACGACGAACGCGTACGGCCTGGGCAAAGGCTTCACGGATGCTCTTGTCATCCACGGAGATGAACAGTTCCTTGTAGCCGAGAGCTTCGATGGCGGCTACGGTGTCATGCAGCGCATCGATGTTGGCAGCGGAAACACCCAGAGGAACGCCGGCAGCCTGGGCTACCTTGCACATGGCTTCATAGTTGCTCTCGTTGGCACCGTTCAGGATAACGGGCAGGCCCTTAACGGCTTCCAGAGCCTTGGCAGCCAGATCAGCATCGGTGCAGGCCAGGATAATGCCGCGTCCGCATCCCTTAACCTTCTCCACAAGGGCAAGATACTCGTCGGCAGACTTCTCTTCGAAGTGGTTAACGTTGATGAACTCAACATACATATGCTCGCCGATACGGTCGTAATCAACAGCCGGAACCTTGGCAAGCTTCTCGTCCTGAACCTCAACGGGCATCGCATCGCAGACATAGGCAGCGTATACAGGACGGGAAACGAAGGTCTTGT
The DNA here is from genome assembly GCA_902796005.1 of uncultured Lachnospiraceae bacterium. GTDB lineage: Bacteria > Bacillota > Clostridia > Lachnospirales > Lachnospiraceae > Alectryocaccobium. The sequence continues at coordinate 29,747 of CADBNF010000054.1, forward strand.
CGTGACGGAACATAACGGTCTCGCCGCCGAACTTGTGATCGCCAACGGTGATGGTCTTCATGGGCGGAGCAGTAGCCTCGGACAGCTTCGCAATCGCTTCCGCGGACATATGGGGACATTTGTCAAGAGGCAGGGCACCCTGGGCAACCTTCATGCAGAAAGCCATACAGGTCGGGCAGCCGCACTCTTTACAGTTTGTTTTCGGGGAAAGTTTGAAAATATCAAGTCCTTTTAATGCCATTTTTCCGCCCTCCTTATACTAATTCCTTGATCATGTCGGCAATCGTCTTGACGGCTACCGGATGTCTTAAAAGAACAGCGTCGCTGCCGCAGGCGATACAGGCTGCCGCGGTCTCGATCTCCATCTGGATACCACGCTCTTCACGGGGCCCCCATTCGGGCTCTTCGCTCTCCTCAAGGAGGGTTTCCTTAACGCTCCAGGCATCATCGCCGACGATGGTAACAACGGGCATCTGCAGGGCCTGGTCGTTCTGGGTCAGGGCTGCATTCTTAACACGCTCGATGGTGGAGGCCAGGTACTCAAAGCCGTAGCCGGCTGCTGCGCTGCCGAGGTTCATAACCACGGAAGTGGAGGGGATACCCAGCTGGGAAAGCAGAACGTTCAGCTGCTTCGCCAGGTTGATATCAACGGCGGACTCACCGCCTACAAGACAGCCTGCTGCCAGAACAACACCGGCGCCGACCTGCTTGTAGTTCTCTTCACGGCAGGACAGGCAGAGGATGTTCTTGCCGCGCATGGCATCCGCAACCTTAACAAATAAATCAGCATCTTTTTCGATGTTTTTGCTTCCGATAACAGCCAGGGGTTTGTCGATGGCATCGTATACGGCCTTAACCAGCTCAACGCAGTCTTCCACGGAGGTGTTCTCCGCATTGGGATCGGCGCTGTCCAGGGTCAGAACAATGAAATCGCAGCCTTCCATGGTGCAGGCCTTCTTAGCCTGCTCCGGAACGGTCTCACATCCTGCATAAAATTCAGCAAGACCCGGAACGGTCTTGTCATATCCTCTGTCGGATACTTCTACGCCCACTCTGGGAGCGTTGGGGATAGGCGCATCAAAAGAATACAGCGGCAGTACGTTGCTTCCGCCGAGAACGATTTCTCTTCCTTCAGCACCTACGGTAAGAGCATTGATGGATGCTCCGAAAACCTGAGGTTTGTCTGTAAAAGGCATTTCCTTTTTTCCTCCTTCTCACAATAAAATCTCTTGCTTGATATTTTATTAACAATATTTAATCATACGGACTAATTTTATAATGACGAAAAGAATTATAAAAGCAATTTATGGGTGCATTGATGCAACTTTTCGTTGCATCCGAACAGGGAATATGCTATGATGCCTCTGTCGGAAAGGAATGGACTTATCATGGATGTCAAACAGCTGCGATCCTTTATCGCCGTAGCTCGTTCACGCAGCTTTTTAAAAGCCGCTGACGAACTCTTCGTTTCCCGCCAGGCCTTAAGCAAAACCATCAGCCAGCTGGAAACAGAACTTAATCTCTCTCTGTTCACCCGCACTTCAAAGGGCGTGCTGCTGACCGCCGCGGGAGAATTTCTCTATCCCCGGGCCCGGGCCCTGGTGAACGAGATGGACAAACTGAAGGCGGAAACCATTGACGCCGCAAGGCAGGCCCTCCCCACGGTGCGTTTTGTCATGGTTCAGGGGGTTTTCGGCGTATTTGCGGAAAAGCTGGGCATGTTCGCCTACCGTCACAGGGACGACATGGACCTGAAGATGCGAAGCTGCCTGGATGCGGACTGCGACTCCGTCTTAAGCGGCGGAAAGGCAGACGCCCTTATCTCCTTTACCCCGCCCAACAACAGGCTGGCCAGCACGGAGGTGCTCACCATTTCACCCCTTGCCTTCCTTATTAATAAAAACAATCCGGCGATTTCCCAGGTACACGGCAATCCGGAGGCTTTAACCGCCCTTCCCAAGCTCCTGTATACCGGCGGAAGGGAGAAAAGCCTGTGGTGGAAGGATTTCCCGGGAAGAAACGACCTGGTCTGCAGCGACCTGGATTACACCTTCCAGCTGCTGAACGAGGACCGGGGGATACTTCCCATCCCGCAGATTCTCATTCCCAAATACATCGACTACGCGGAGGTGTATGCCCCGGCATCCATGCAGGAATGGATTCCCCTTTACTACTCCACTCTTAACGTAGAAAATTATAACACAAGGCTGTATAATATTATAGAAGAAATCCGGACAGAGCTCCGGGAATTCACCACGGAGGAAAGAAACGCATGAGCAAAACAGAACAGCCCGAAGGGCATTACAGGTTTTTCCAGAACAAAGAATGTGAATACTTTCCCTGCCATAAGATAGAGAATACAGAAGAATTCAACTGTCTCTTCTGTTACTGTCCCCTCTATGCCCTGGGGGAAAAATGCCGGGGCAATTTCGTTTACACGGAGAAAGGCATCAAGAACTGCACGAACTGCAACATTCCCCACCGGGCGAAGAATTATGAATACATTCTTTCCCGTTTTTCGGAAATTGCCGACCTGGCCCGAAGAAAAGACGAGCCGGAAGGAACAGCCGGCCAGTCTGTCTGTCAGTACTGCGACCCTGTAAAAAAGGAGTAACCACTCCCGAAAAGGATAATAAAGGATTGATTTTCCGTTTCATTCATATTATATTAACAAAAGAAATATTGTCTGTATCCTAACGAAAGACGGAAAGGGGTAAGAACCCACGGGAAGGCCACTGTGCGGCAGATTTGCCAAGTCAGGAACGTCTCAGACAATCAGATGTTTTCTGCCGTAACCGGAAAACATGCTCGTTATGATGAACTCTGACCTGCAGTTTACGGCTGCGGGTCTGTTTTCGTTTATACAGACACAGGTTTTCAAGGAGGATTTAAAAATGAAAAAGTTAATTGCCGTTTCCCTGGCTGCCGTAATGGCACTGAGCTTTGCAGCCTGCGGCAGCAAATCCGGTGAAGCCGGAAGCACCTCTGCCGCTTCCGCATCTTCCGCAGCAGCCGTGGATGAGAATGCCGTATTCGTCACCATCAGCAGCGCCGGTGAAATCGTAGCAGCTGCTGAACCCGTTGTTCCCGAAGACAAGAACGGCGACGGCGCGATCACCGTATCCGATGTACTCATCTGCACCCATGACCTGTTCTACGAGGGCGGTTCCGAAGCAGGATATGCCGAAATCGAATCCCAGTACGGCCCGGCCATCAGCAAGCTCTGGGGCGTTGAAAACGGCGGCTCCTATGGCTACTACATCAACAACGTAGCCGGCTACTCTCTTGCAGATCCCGTAAAGGCCGGTGATTATTTCGTAGCTTACAGCTTCGCCGATCTGACAAACTGGACCGACAACTACTCCTACTTTGATCAGTTCCGCGTGGAGAATTCCGGCAGTGTAACCCTCACCCTGAACCGTGCCGGTTTTGATGAGGAGTGGAATCCCATCATCGTTCCCGTGGAAGGCGCTGTCATCACCGTTGACGGCACCCCCACCGAAGTGAAGACCGATGCCGATGGCAAGGCCACCATTACCCTGGAAAGCGGCGCAAAATGCATCAGTGCCGAAGCGCCCGAAGGCTTTACCCTTGTTCCCCCCGTATGTATCGTAAAGTAAGGGGAAAACAATTTAAAATCCGGTAAATCAACTGATCACTGCTGTCCTTCGCCCTTTTCGCGAAGGACAGCTCTTGTGCTTTTTTTAAGAAATGTAACGTAATGAAAAAACTGTTTCGAATTCTTGCCGTATTTCTTTCGGCCCTTCTCCTTGCCGCGCCTGCCGCAGCCGACGAACCTGATATTGCATCCCTCAGGGAGGATATTCTGACCGGACAGACGGAGCTGGCCGGTGTTTCTTCCGTGCAGAGCTGGATAAATGACGTCCTGGCCGCCCAGCCCGGCACCGGTGAGGAATGGTATGTCATTGCCCTTCGTCAGTCCGGAGCAGGCTACGATTATACTGCATACCGGGAAGCCCTGGAGAAAAAGGTTTCCGAAGAGAAAATCGCCAGCGCATCCTCCAGGGAAAGAATCGCCCTGACTCTCCTTGCCCTGGAAGGCGGAGAAGACTATATCGCCGAGGTTATGGACAGTTCTATCGGCGAGCTGGGCCTGATGAGCTGGGTCTACGGCCTGCACCTGTTCCGCAACGGCGCGCAGAGTACGAAGGTTACCGAGGAAGAGGTCATCTCCCATCTTCTGCAGGAGCAGAAGCCCGACGGCGGCTGGTGTATTATCGGCGATTACGGTGACGTGGACGTTACCGCCATGACCATCAGCGCTCTCTCCGGCTATATGGAAAGAGAAGACGTTTCCGCTGCCGTGGAAAAGGCCGTTGCCTTCCTTTCCGAAAGGCAGCACGACAACGGCGGCTACGCCTCTGTGGGCGAAGAGAATCCGGAAAGCGCCTGCCAGGTGCTTTGCGCCTGCGCAAACATCGGCATTGATGCCCTGAAGGACGAACGCTTTATCAAGAACGGACAGACTATTCTGGATTTCATCAAAGGATTCAAAACAGACGATCACGGCATGTATGCCCATTTTGCCGACGGGGACGCAAATGCGGTGGCCACCATCCAGGTGTTCTACTCCCTGACGGCCTATACCCGTTTCCTTGAAGGAAAGGGACCCCTGTTTATTTTCGACGAACCTCTGCCTGAACCGGATCCGGCCCTGCAGCCTGCTGCAAAAGGCCCCGGCGCAAAGACAGTTCTCTATATCGTGATTGCTGCTGCCCTGGCCGCCGCAATCATCCTGAACCTTGTAAAAAAGAAGAAAAACTATAAAAACTACCTGTTTCCCGTTATCGTGGCGGTGCTTGCCGTCCTGGCGGTGACCTTCATCAAAATCGAGAAAACCTCCGACTATTACGGCAGCAAGACCGGCGCGGGAGACCATCCCATCGCCACTACCATCACGATCCGCTGCGACACGGTGGCCGGCCGGGCCGACCACATCCCCGCTGACGGCGTGATCCTTGCCGAAACGGAGATTATCCTCGACGAAGGAAGCACGGCCTACGACCAGCTGGTGGCCGCGGTAAAGGAATACAGTATTCAGATGGACAACAACGGAAGCAGCCGCCAGGCCTACATCGCCGGCATCAACTACCTCTACGAGTTCGACTACGGAGAGCTGTCGGGGTGGATGTTTGCTGTCAACGGCGAATTTGCCAGCGTCGGCTGCGGTGAATATAAACTAAAAGAAGGCGATCGGGTGGAATGGCTGTACACCACCAACCTGGGAAAGGATCTGGGCGTTGAAGAGTTTTAAAGATTACAATCCCAGAGCGGTTTTCCTGTTTTTTCTGGGTGTTATCGTACCCTCCATGTTTGTCATGGACCCGGTGCTTTTAGCCATCTCCTTCGGCGGCGCGGTTACCCTGCATTTTACGCTGAACGGAAGAAACGGCTTTAAGGGATTCTGGCTGTTCCCGGTGATTATCGCCGCGGGACTTATCCTGAATCCCCTGTTTTACCACAACGGCGCCACGGTGCTTTTTGTCCTGAACAACAACCCCATCACGGCGGAAGCCGCCCTGTACGGCCTCGTCATGGGCCTGATGATTTCGGGCATACTGCTCTGGTTCCGTTCCTTTACCACCATTATGACCAGCGACAAGCTGCTGTATATCTTCGGCGCAGCCTCACCGAAGCTGGCGCTGATGCTTTCCATGATTATGCGGTATATCCCCCTCTTCCGCCGCCAGATATCCAAAACCAACCAGGCGCAGAAGGCCATGGGCCTCTACAAGGAGGAGAATACCATCGATAAGCTTAAGGGCGGCATGCGGGTCTTTTCCGTCATGGTGACCTGGGCGCTGGAAAACGGCGTCATCACCGCCGATTCCATGGTGGCCCGGGGGTACGGTGTCGGCAGGCGCAGCCAGTTTGCCATCTTCAAATGGCGGAAAGCCGACAAGCTCTTCCTGCTTTTGGCAATGGTCTGCACAGGCATCACCTTCCTGACCATCGCCCGCAAGGCCATCGGCTTTACCTTCTATCCGAAAATCACCCGCGTACCCTTCAATGCCCTGGCCGCAGCCGGATACGCCGTATACCTGCTGCTGGTCCTGCTCCCCGTTATCATCACCGTCAGAGAGGTTCGTTTATGGCAATCCTTACAGTCAAAAATCTGAATTTCACCTATGCGCTGGGCACTGTCCAGTCTCTGACCGATATCTCCTTCTCCCTCGAAGAAGGGGATTTCTGTGTGATCTGCGGCGCAACGGGCAGCGGTAAATCCACCCTGCTGAAAATGCTTAAGCGGGAGCTTACCCCTATGGGCGAGCTTTCCGGCGAAATCCTCATGGACGGCACCCCTCTTTCCGAGCTGGACGACCGTACCGCCGCCGCCTCCATCGGCTTTGTCATGCAGCGGCCCGAGCAGCAGCTGGTAACGGACAAGGTCTGGCATGAGCTGGCCTTCGGCCTGGAAAATCTCGGACTTCCCCAGAATGTAATTCACCGCCGGGTGGCGGAAATGGCCAGCTATTTCGGCATCGAGGACTGGTTCGACAAACCGGTGGACGACCTGTCCGGCGGCCAGAAGCAGCTTCTGAACCTGGCAGCCATCATGGTCATGCAGCCCAGAATCCTCATCCTGGACGAGCCCACCAGCCAGCTGGATCCGGTGGCCGCTTCCGACTTTCTCTCCACCGTAGGACGGCTGAACCGGGAAATGGGCCTGACCGTCCTCATTGTCGAGCACCGTCTTGAAGAGGCCATTCCCCTGGCCAGCCGCATGATGGCCATTGAAAAGGGACGGATCATCAGCTTCGATGAGCCGGGAAAGGTATGCAACCACCTGGCCACAAAGCCTGACCTTCTGCTGGCCATGCCCGCAGCGGTGCGGATTTACAATGCATTTTCCACCGGGGACGAATGCCCGATCACCGTGCAGGAGGGCTCCCGCTGGATCCGGAAGAACTTCCGCAACGATATCAAAGAGCTTCCCGAGGAAGAATATACCCATGCGGACGCCCCTGCCCTGGAAATGGACGAGGTGTGGTTCCGGTACGGCAGAAATCTTCCCGATATCCTAAAAGGCGCCAGCCTTACGGTATACGAGCATGAAATCTTCTGTATCCTCGGCGGCAACGGCAGCGGCAAAACCACCGCAGTCAGCAATGCCGCGGGCATCTTAAAGCCCTACAGCGGAAAGATCCGCATCTTCGGCAAGGATATCAAAGAATATAAGGGACAGTCCCTGTACAAGGACTGCCTTACCCTCCTGCCCCAGGACGTGCAGACGGTTTTCCTGCGCAATACCGTGGGCGAGGAGCTGGCGGATGCCGGCGCCGTGGCGGATATGCTGCCCTACGACCTTTCCGCCTACACGGATCACCATCCCTACGATCTCTCCGGCGGCGAACAGCAGCTGCTGGCCCTGGCCAAGGCCCTTGCCTCCCGGCCGAAGCTTCTCCTGCTGGACGAGCCCACCAAGGGCCTGGACTCCTATGCCAGAAACCGGATTATCGACGTGCTGAAGCAGCTCCGGGACGAAGGCATGACCATCGTTATCGTTACCCACGACGTGGAATTTGCCTCCCTGGCAGCCGACCGCTGCGCCATGTTTTTCCGCGGGGAAATCACCTCCCTGGATACGCCCAGGGCCTTCTTTGCTGAAAACAACTTCTATACCACGGCAGTCAACCGCATGACCAGGGGTTACTATGACCGCTGCATCACGGTGGACGACGCCGTCCGGCTGTGCAGCATGCAGGAAGGAGGCGGAAAATGATTGTCATAAAAAATGAAAAAGTCCGCCGCTTCCTGAAAATCGCCGTTCCCTTCATCTTCATGCCCGTGCTCCTGATTCTGGGCACCGTGGTTTTCGATGAAAAGAAATTCGCCTGGGTCATCCTGGCCACCACCGTACTGGCCCTGCTGCTCTTCTACTCTGGCTTTGAGAAGAAGGTCATCGGCACCAGGCGCATGGTGATTATTGCGGTCATGACAGCCCTTTCCGTGGTCGGCCGGTTCATCTTTGCCCTTATCCCGGGCTTTAAGCCGATCACCGCCATCGTGGTCATCACCGCCATCTGGCTGGGACCGGAATCAGGCTTCCTGGTGGGTTCCCTCTCCGCGGTGATTTCCAACTTTTACTTCGGTCAGGGCCCCTGGACCCCCTTCCAGATGTTTGCCTGGGGCATCATCGGCCTGATTGCCGGTTATCTCGGCCGTTTCCTGAAGAAAAACAAGCCGGCCCTTGCGGTCTACGGCGTCTTCGCCGGCGTTTTCTATTCCATGTTCATGGACGTCTGGTCCGTGCTCTGGTACAACAATGAATTCAATATTTCCGTGTATCTTGCGGCCCTGGTGACCGCCATCCCCTATACCATCTCCTACGCCGCCTCCAATGTGGTCTTCCTGCTCCTGCTGGGACGGCCCTTCGGAGAGAAGCTGGAGCGGGTGAAGCTGAAATACGGGGTATAGTTTACAGCGTCAGACAGACCTGACATTTTCAACAGCAAGGAGGTATCTGATGAAATTTTTGATTTCCACCATGTCCGACCTGATTATGGACGAAGCAGAAGGCAAGGATCCGATTATCCATTATACCGATGATTCCCTCCATGTTGCTCAGAAATACAATATGGGCATCGAAATCGCAGAATTCTGCATGTCCGACAACCTGGACGACAACCTGGCCAATGTAGAGCCGGGCATTTTAAGGAAGGCCGCAGGCGTGGATCTTATTACCCTGCATGCGCCGTACAACGAGCTGTATCCCTCCGCCATCGATCCCAAATACGCGGAATTTGTAGCCTTCCGCTACGGACAGGCGGTAGATCTGGCAAAGAAATACGGTGCCCATAAAATCGTTATCCATGCAGGCTATCTGGCCTCCGTTTATTTCAAAAGCTACTTTATTTCCCAGTCCGTCAAATTCTGGAGAAAATTCCTCAAGGAGCACCCCGGGGATTATGAGCTCTGTATCGAGAACGTCACCGAACCGGATCCCTCCTTCATCACGCCCATTGTGGAGGCGCTGGATGACGAACGGGTGAGCTACTGCTTCGACGTGGGTCATGCCAATCTTTTCGAGGCAACGCTGAACGAATGGCTCGATGCCTTTGCCCCGCGTCTTTCCCACCTGCATATCCACAACAACAACGGCCGTCCGGACAACAATCCCTTGGGGGTTCTCGGTGATCTGCACAACCATCCCGGCAACGGCGTCATCGATATGCGGCATATTCTTGACAGGGTAAAGGAAATCAACCCCGACGCAACCCTGGCCATGGAAACCATGGATATTGAAAACGGGGCAAAATGGTTAAAGGAGAACGGTTATGTCTGACAGAGAAGAAAGATTTACCTCATTTTTAAAAACCATTACAGGACCGGATGAAGCGGCAAGGCGTCTGGCGGAGGAACGGCAGGCGGCCCTGGCCAAGCCTCCGGGAAGTCTTGGAAAGCTTGAGGAAATCTCCATTCGTCTGGCAGGCATCACCGGCAAGGTGAAGAACAGCCTGAAGAAGAAACGCATCATTGCCCTGTGCGCCGACAACGGCGTGGTTGAGGAAGGCGTCTCCTCTTCCCCGGTAAGCGTTACCGCTGCCCAGGCTGTCAATATGACCCGGCACAAAACCGGCATGTCCTCTATTGCCGCCGCCTTCGGCTGCGAAATACAGGTGGTGGACGTCGGCATCAAATGCGACTACGACTGTCCCCTTGTACTGAACAGAAGCATTGCAAAGGGAACGAAAAACCTGCACAAGGAACCGGCCATGACCAGGGAACAGGCCCTCACCGCCCTGCTGACGGGCATTGAGCTGGCGCAGCAGGCAAAAGAGGAAGGCGTGGACGTCATCGGCGTGGGTGAGATGGGCATCGGCAACACCACCACCTCCTCCCTCGTGCTCATGGCCTTAACCGGCATTTCCGTGGAGCAGGCCACCGGAAGAGGCGGCGGACTCACGGATGCAGCCTTTGCCGTAAAGAAAAGAATCATCAGCGAGTCCCTGGCCCTGCATAAGCCCGACCCCAAGGATGTGGTGGACGTGCTCTCCAAGGTGGGCGGCTTCGATATCGCAGCCATGTGCGGCGTATTCCTGGGTGCTGCCGCCTGCAGGATTCCCGTGGTTATCGACGGCTTTATCTCCGTGGCTGCCGCCCTGGCGGCGAAGAGCTTGTGCCCGCTTTCCGCAGAATACATGTTCCCCTCCCATGCCTCCTTCGAGCCCGGCTATTCGGAAGCCATCAAACAGCTGGGGCTTACCCCCTGGCTGCAGCTTGGCATGCGGCTTGGCGAAGGCAGCGGCTGCCCCATCGCCTTTGCGGTGATGGATGCAGCCTGCGCGGCCATGAACGACATGGCCCTTTTCGGAGAGGAATCCGAAATCGACGATTCCTATCTGGCTGAAATTCGAGGAAAGGACAGCTTTTCAGTATGAAAATACTCTTTTCAGGCGGCTGCAAAAACGGGAAATCCACCCTGGCGGAGGACTGCGCTGTTGCCCTTTCCAGAAGCGGCGGCGGACTGTATTACATCGCCACCATGATTCCCCATGACGATGAGGACGAGCTGCGCATAAAACGCCACTTGCACAACCGCGCAGGCAAGGGCTTTACCACCCTGGAACAGGGCGTGAACCTGCCCGACTGCGTGACGAAGGAAAATGCAAAGGGGAGCTTCCTCCTTGACAGTGTGACCGCCCTTCTCACCAATGAAATGTACCACGACGGCATCTATGAACCCGCTGCCCCGGACAAGGTGGTGAAGGATTTGCTGGATTTTGCCGCAAAGGTGGAAAATGCCGTCTTTGTCAGCGATTTCATCTACGCCGACGCGGACCGGTACAATGAATTTACCGAGGAATACCGGGAAGGCCTGGCCCGCTGCGACAAGGCCCTGGCGGAAATCTGTGATACCGTTGCGGAGGTCTGCACCGGCTGTATAACCCTGTACAAAGGAGAGCTGCCCCTATGACACCCTTTTTCATGGCCTGGGGAATGTTTTTCATGATTCCCTGCCCGGTTAAGAAATGGGATTCCGGGAAATATCCCCAGATGCTGGTCTGCATGCCCTTCATCGGCCTGCTCATCGGCCTTCTGACCGCGGTGGCCGCCTGGATCTTAAACAGGCTGAATGCCGGTCTTTTCGGCGCGGGCATTCTTGCCGTGCTTCCCTGGATACTCACCGGCTTTATCCATCTGGACGGCTATATGGACTGCGCGGACGCCATCCTCTCCCGCAGGAACAGGGAGGAAAGGCTGCGTATCCTGAAAGATTCCCATGTAGGCTCCTTTGCGGTCATCATGATGGTAATCTTAGGCATCCTGCAGTTTGCCTCCTGTGCCGGCATTCACCTTGGCGGAAGGCAGTACCTGGCCCTGGTTTTCATCCCGGCGGTTATCCGCAGCTGCACGGCTTTTGCGGTGCTCAATCTGAAGCCTCTGCCCACCAGCTCCTACGCAAAGATGTTCAGGGATGGCGTCCCCGCCCTGTACAGGTACCTTCCGATACTGCTCACCGTAATCTTCGCGGTACTCTGCCCCGTTCTTGCGGGCAGGAAGGGGCTGTGCCTGCTCTTCGGCATCGCCGGCTTTGCCTGCACTCTGCTTTATAACCGGGCTGACCTGGGCGGCATGTCCGGGGATATCTCCGGCGCATCCATCACCATCGGAGAACTGTGCGCGCTGGCAGCGCTGGCGCTTCTATAATTATATAAGGAGGACAGACATCATGCATTTTGTCATCGGCGGCGCCTGGCAGGGCAAGCTGGATTATGCAAAAAAAGCCTTTGACCTGAAGGAGGAAGACATCTTCCGCTGCACGGCGGAGGCGGAACCGGATTTCTCCCGTCCCTGCCTGACCCACTATGAACAGTACGTCCTTTACTGCATCCGGAAAGGAACGCAGGATTATTACAACATTCCAGAAAACTGCAAGGTTATCATTGCGGACGATATTTTCTGCGGCGTGGTTCCCATTGATGAGGAAATCCGTCTCTGGCGGGAGGAAAGCGGACGCGCCCTGACCGCCGCTGCGGAAAAAGCCGAAACCGTCACCCGTGTATTCTGTGGCTTACCCAAGAGGTTAAAATAATGCGAAATCTGTATCTTATCCGACACGGATCCACCGAAGCCAATGAGAAATGGCTCTACTGCGGACAGACCGATATTCCCCTTTCTGCGGACGGCAGGGCGGAGCTTAAGAAGAAAAAACGCCTTGAAACCTATCCGGACATGACCGGCGTCAGAGCCTATACCAGCGGCCTTATCCGCACGGAGGAAACCCTGAACATTCTCTTCGGCAGCCTTCCCCACTATGCCTTAAAGGAGCTGGCGGAAATCAATTTCGGCATCTTCGAGATGAAAAGCTACGATTCCCTTAAGGATACCGAAATCTACCAGAAATTCATTACCGGGGATTATGAAGCCAACGTGGCCCCCGGCGGCGAAAGCGGCAATATGATGCGGGACCGGGTCTTAAAGAAGCTGGACGAGCTTCTGGATAAGGACGGCGACCTTCTGCTGGTTATCCACGGCGGCCCCATCGTCTCCATCATGCAGCATTTCTTCCCTGAGATGAACTACAACCGATACCAGTGGCAGCCGAAGGGCGGCGAAGGCTATGCGGTGGTTATGGACGGAAAACGTCCCGTAAGCTTTACCCCTCTTCCCGTAAAAGATGATACAGGCCGGGTTTCCTGACGGAAATCCGGCTTTTTCTGAAAATATTCTGTCCTGAATGTCCAAATTTACGCAGTTGTATTTCGCTTATTCTTGTTCTTCTTATCGCTATACGTTCCGGGCCGTCCGTGCTATGATACAATTATAAAAGAATGTTCTGGAGAAAGGAGTTTTAATATGTTAACTGCCAGAGAAAATATGTTAGAGGTCATCAAGGGCGGAAACCCTGACCGTTATGTAAACCAGTACGAGGCTCTCTCCTACTGCTTCAGCCCCTTCATGTTCCACAATCCTTCAGCCCAGAAGGGCGGCCCGGATGTTGTGGATGCCTGGGGTGTAACCCGTTCCTGGCCGGCCGGCGTTCCCGGCGGTTTCCCGGTTCATACTCCGGAAAAGATCGTTGTCAAGGACATCGAGCAGTGGAGAGAATATGTACATGCACCCAGCCTTAAGTTCGATGAGAAGGAATGGGATATGTGTGCAGGCATGGCGGAAAAGATTGATACGAAGAGATCCTTCAATACCGCCCTTGTTGCTCCCGGCATTTTCGAGAATACCCATCACCTCTGCGGCATGGACAACGCCCTTCTGTACTACATGCTCAACGAAGACGAAATGAAGGACTTCATCAAATACCTGACCGACTGGGAGATGGAAATGGCTGAAGGCATCTGCTCTCACCTGCATCCCGATGCCCTTCTGCATCATGATGACTGGGGAAGCGAGACCAACTCCTTCCTTCGTCCCGAGATGTTCGAGGATTATTTCCTGGATGCCTACAAACAGATCTACGGCTACTACCATGAGCACGGCGTACAGGTAATCATCCATCACTCTGACAGCTACTGTGCAAACATTGTTCCCGCCATGATTGAGATGGGTATCGATGTATGGCAGGGCTGCATGCATTCCAACAACGTTCCCGAGCTGATCAAGAAGTACGGCGGACAGATTTCCTTCATGGGCGAAATCGATAACAAGTTCGTTGACTTCCCCGGCTGGACTGTTGCTGACTGTGAAAAGGCTGCCAGAGACGCCATCGAATCCTGCGGCAAGGAAAACAAATACTTCATCCCCTGCATTACCCAGGGAGGACCGGGCTCTACCTTCTCCGGAACCTACAAAGAGCTTTCCGAAGCCATCTACAGAATCAACGAGGAGAAATTCGGCTGGACCAGAGAACAGCAGATCGAAGCTGCGGTTCCGATGATCATCATGTTCGAATAATCAATAATCTTCGGTTAATAATTTCAGGTTATTATAATTCGGCCTTATGGAAGGATTCTTCCATAAGGCCTCTTTTTCTGCTTTACCTGCTTTTCCAACCCTCATTTACCGGATTTTAATCCCGGTAATATAATTAATTTTTATTGATACCGGAAAATATAAACATTTGCTAATGTTATGAACTTTATAACCAAATTGCGTAAATTTCATCAAATTCATACTCAAAAAGGAATCTTCCGCGGCCCTGGAAAACGAAAAACACGAAATTCCGGGAGGTTTACCTGAAAACCCCTGAAAAAATCATAAAAAAAATTTATAAATAGGTGTTGACAAAGATTTTGGCCTGTGATATATTCATATCGTCAACAGGAAGTCATAACAGGAAGTTATGAAATAGAAAGCAAGATTAAGACAGGGAGAAAATTAAAATGATCGAAAGTATTCAGAATGCAGTAGTTAACGGCAAGCTTAAATTAATCACCGGTGCTGTTCAGGAAGCTCTTGACGGCGGCGCAAGCGCACAGGAATGTCTTGATTCCATGACCGCAGCTATGGATATCGTTGGTGCCAAGTTCCAGGCCAACGAAATCTTCGTTCCCGAGATGCTGGTAGCTGCCAAGACCATGCAGCGTGGTGTTGGCGTTCTTAAACCCCTCCTCGGCGAAGGCGGTGCCGGCAAGCTTGGCAAGTACATCCTTGGTACTGTAGCTGGTGACCTTCATGATATCGGCAAGAACCTCGTTTCTCTGATGATCGAGTCTGCCGGTTTCGAAGTTATCGACCTTGGCGTTGATGTTCCCGCTGAGAAGTTCGTTGAGACCTACAAGGCTAACCCCGACACCAAGATCATCGGCTGCTCCGCTCTGCTGACCACCACCATGGATGCTATGCGTGAGACCGTTAAGGCCATTAAGGAAGCCGGTATCACAGTTCCCGTTATGGTCGGCGGCGCTCCCATCACCCAGGAGTTCTGCGATGCTATCGGCGCTGATGCTTACACCACTGATGCTGCTTCCGCTGCTCAGAAGGCTAAGGAGCTCGTTGGTTGATTGTTTTAAGATTTTATACAAAGCCGTTTCCGCTTGCGGAAGCGGCTTTTTCATTTAACTTTTGCGATTTTTTCCAAGTTAAAACCCGGCACTTTGCTTAAGTTTATCATAGACAGATTTGACATTATATTGTAAAATCCTAATGTATATATGTACTACAGTTCGAAAGGAGCATATTCAATGATTATTATTGCTGAGAAGATCAATGGTTCCATCCCTTCCATGGGCAAAGCGATTGCCGAACATGATGTGGAGCATATCAAGGACATTGCCAGAAGACAGGCAGAAGCCATTGGTGACAACGGCTATATCGACTGCTGCGCCAGCGTTGATGTAGACGAAGTGGAAACCCTTCACTGGATGATCGATGCTATCCAGGAAGTTACCGACGCCCCCATCGCTGTTGACAGCCCCTCCGCTGAGGCCTGCATCGGCGCGATGAAGTACTGCAACAAGCCCGGTATGATCAACTCCATTTCCGGCGAAGGCAACAAGATGGAAGTTGTTCTTCCTGTTATTGCCGATACCCCCTGGACCGTTATGGCTCTTCTTTGCGATGACAGCGGTATCCCGAAGGACGCTGAAGGCCGTATCAAGGTTCTTGACCGCATCATGGCGGAGTGCAAGAAATACGGCATCGCCGAAGATCGTGTATTCATCGATCCCATGGTTGAGATGATTTGTACTGCAGAAGAAGGCATTTCCATCGTTCTTGACGTTATCAAATACTGCAAGAAGACCTACCCGGAAGTGCACATCAGCGGCGCTATCTCCAACATCTCCTTCAACCTGCCCTACAGAAAGATCCTCAACATTGCATTCGTTGTTACCTGTATGGCATTCGGCATGGACTCCGGCGTTCTGGATCCTTTAAGCAGAGACCTTCTCGGCGCCATCTACGCTGCAGAGTGCATGAGCGGTGAAGACTACTACTGCATGGAATACATCAGCGCATTCCGTGAGGGACTGTTCGGACCGAAGCAGTAATATACCATTGTTTACCAATAAGCGGAGCTTTAAAGGCTCCGCTTTTTCTTTTGCGTTTCTTCGGGGAAAATGTTGAAGTCCGGGGCAAAATATGGGATAATACAGGGGCAGGAAAAGCTTCTTACACCTGTATTTTATGTATATACGCTTTTAGGAGAAGTCGTCATATGGAAAATTTCAAGATTAGAGTTGTCAGAGACAACCAGGAAAAAATCATCAACGGTTCTTCCGAGGAAAGCCTGCTTCACGCCCTGCGGGAAAACGGCTATACCGAGCCGGATGCCCCCTGCGGCGGCAAGGGGCTCTGTAAGAAATGCCTGGTGACCGTTACCGGACCGGTGCGCTTTGTGGAGAACGGAGAGATTACCGAGGCCCAGCATATGGAGCTCCTCTCCTGTCGCTATGCGCCTGCGGGAGACTGTACCCTCATCATTGCGGCAAATGCGGCTATGAATGTGGTTACCCACGGTGCCGACGACATCGAGCCGGGCGGAGAAGGCCTGGGCTTTGCCGTGGATATCGGAACCACGACCGTAGCCGCCTTCCTCTATGACCTGCATACCGGTAAGGCCCTTGGAAAGCTGGGTGACAGAAATGCCCAGAGAAGCTACGGCGCCGACGTTATCAGCCGTATCAATGCCTGCAGCGAGGGCAAGCTGCCCGTTCTGGCCAGGGCTATCCGTACCCAGCTGACGACGATGGCAGGCAAGCTCTGCGCCTCTGTGAACGCTTCCACGAAGGATATAAAGCAGATTACCATTGCGGGCAACACCACCATCCAGCACCTGTTTGCCGAGCTTTCCCCGGTCAACATCGGCGTAGCGCCCTTTACACCGGAAAGCCTCTTCGGCGATCACAGGCCCTCTGCCGAGTGCCTGCCTGACCTGGATGCGGACGCAGACGTCTATATGACCCCCGCCGTAGCCGGCTATGTCGGCGGCGATATCACCGCGGGCATGTATGCCTCCGACTGCCAGCATGCGGAAGGCCTCTGGCTGTATATTGATATAGGTACCAATGGAGAAATGGCCCTGGGCAACAAGGACGGCTTTGTCAGCTGCGCCACCGCTGCCGGTCCGGCCTTTGAAGGCGCGGAAATCGCCTGCGGCATGGACGGTTCTCCCGGCGCCATCGATAAGGTGAAGGTTGTGGACGGTGACGTGGAGATTCACGTTATCGGCGACGTGGAGGCAAAGGGCGTGTGCGGCAGCGGCCTTATCGATGCCATCGCCTGCATGCTTGAACTGGAGGTTATCGCGGAGACCGGCCGTATGGCATCCGCTGACGAGCTTCCCGAAAAGCTTGCCCGCCGCATCTTCAAGACCGAGGACGGCTTCAACGCCTTTATGCTCAAGGACGGCGTCTATATCGCCGCCTCCGACGTCCGTGAGGTACAGCTGGCCAAGGCCGCCATTCGTGCCGGCGCGGAAACCCTGCTGCAGCTGCAGAACAAGAAAGCCTCCGACATCACCAGCCTTCTTATTGCCGGCGGTTTCGGCAGCTATATGGACAAGCTGAGCGCCCTGAAGATCGGTCTCCTTCCCGAGGTAGAGCCGGACCGCATCCGTCACGTGGGCAATGCAGCCGGCGCCGGCGCCGCCCTTGCGCTGACAGAAAAGGGCCGCGACGAAATGGAGGTATTTACCAAGGAGGTCTCCTATCTGGAGCTCTCCTCCTCATCGGAATTCATGGAAAACTACGTGGAATACATGAGCTTCTGATAATCTTCTGTTTTGGACAACATCAAAAAAATGCTTACCGGGATGAACAAAGTTTGTCCCGGTTTTTTGTGCATTTTTAGATCATTCCTCCAAACATGCACCAACCACGTTTTCCGTATTGCATTATCGGATAACGGATGCTATTATCAACTCATAAGAAGAAATTATGTTGTAGTGCAGATGTTCTTAACTACCTTTCTTCAATTATTAAAGAACTATATACGGTTCTTTTTTAATAATATTAAGAGCTTCTTTTGCCAGTTGCTTTTAATAAACGTACATAGCAGGTATTTGCGACGGCTGCCCTGATCAGGCAGTCGTTTGCATTTTACGGGCTGAAAAACTTGTTCTTGCAATTATATCTGAAAGTCATATAATATAACCATTGCTTATAGTTAATTTACTTTTCACACATTTATTTATATAAGGCAGGAAAACCTCATGACCATCATCCAGTTACGTTATTTCAACGCAGTTTGCCAGTATCTTAATATCACCCGGGCTGCCGAAGCGCTCCAGGTTTCCCAGCCTGCCGTTTCCAATGCCATCAGGGATCTGGAGCAGGAGCTTAACGTAAAGCTCTTCTACCGTGTAAAGAAGAAAATGGCCATCACCAAGGAAGGGGAATACTTCTACGAGAAATCCCTGCAGATTATCTCGGAGGTGGATGCCCTTTCCTCCTCCATGAAGGAAATGGCCGAAAACGGCTATCTTATCCGTATCGGCATCTCTCCTATTTTCAATACCCTGTATTTCCCCCAGATCATCATGTCCTTCCGGGCGAAATACCCCTCCATCAAGCTTTCCATCGAGGAATGCGGCTCCATCACCTGCCGGACCAAGGTCCTGAACAACGAGCTGGACCTGGCCATCGCGGTAACCAACGATATTACCACGCCAAGGCTTAATACGAGGGATATCCTCTCCACCCGCCTGGTTTACGTGGTGTCAAAGAATCATCCGCTGGCCGGCCTGCAGTCCGTCACCGTAGAGGACATCGGGGACGCGCCGATGATTCTCTCTCCCCAAGGCTCCTATTCCAACGCCCTCATCAACAACCTGTTCAAGAGCAGGGGCATGACGCCCAATGTGCTGCTCTACACCGACCAGGCAACCAGCATCCTGCGTATGCTGAAAGGCAATATTGCCGGCGCGGTTACCTATATGGGCTTCTCCAACTTTGATGAGGAAACCGTGGAAATCCCCTTCTCCCAGGTGGCGCCGAATATCCGTATCGGCATCGTGGAGAAGCAGGATGACTTCCTGTACAGTGATATGACGGAATTTATCGATTTCGTTCGGTTTAATTTCGGAAATTCCTGAAAATAGGATGCACATCCGTAAAAACTGTGTTAGAATATACACTTAATTACGGAAAGATGAAGGAGAGAACATATGTCCGATGAAAGCTTAAATCCTGCTGTTCCGGAAGCAGCGGGAAGCACAAATTTCATTTACAACTTTATCCGGGAGGACATTGCCGAGGGCGGTCAGTACGAGGGACTGCGGGTGCACACCCGTTTTCCGCCTGAACCCAACGGTTATCTCCATATCGGGCACTGCAAAGCGCTCTGCATCGATTTCGGCATGGCGGAAAAATTCGGCGGACTGTGCAACCTGCGTATGGACGACACCAATCCCGCCAAGGAAGACACGGAATATGTAGACGCCATCCAGCAGGATATTCACTGGCTCGGATTTGACTGGGGCGACCGGTTCTATTACGGTTCCGATTATTTCCCCCAGGATTACGAATATGCGGTAGAGCTGATTAAGAAGGGCCTTGCCTATGTGTGTGAATTAAGCCCGGAGGAATTCAAGGCCAACCGCGGCGATACCCAGACGCCGGCCACCTCACCCTACAGGGACAGGCCCATTGAGGAGAACCTGCGTCTCTTTGAGAAGATGAAGAACGGCGAGGTTCCCGAAGGGAAAATGACCCTGCGGGCGAAAATAGACCTGGCCAGCGGCAATTTCAATATGCGTGACCCGGTTATCTACCGTATCCGGTTCATCAACCATCATCGTCAGGGAACCAAATGGTGTATCTTCCCCATGTATGACTTCGCCCATCCCATCCAGGATGCGCTGGAGGGCATCACCCATTCCCTGTGCTCCCTGGAATACGAAGACCACAGGCCCTTATATGACTGGGTGGTGAGCAACGTATCCATCCCCTATCACAAGCCCAGACAGATTGAATTTGCCCGTCTGGGCATCGATCATACGGTGATGAGCAAACGTAAGCTCCGCAAACTCGTGGAGGAGGGTTACGTCTCCGGCTGGGACGATCCCCGCATGCCTACCCTCTGCGGTTTGAGAAGGCGCGGCTATACACCGGCTTCCATCCGGAACTTCTGTGAAAACATCGGTGTGGGCAAGAGCTCCAACATCATCGAATATGCCGAGCTGGAAAGATGCCTGCGGGATGACCTGAACCAGACGGCAGAGCGGACCATGGCCGTTGTCCATCCCGTGAAGCTGACAGTTACCAACTATCCGGAAGGCCAGAGCGAGGTTTTCGCCGTGGAGAACAATCCCCTCGACCCGGAGGCCGGCACCCACGACATCACCTTCAGCAGACATCTGTGGATTGAGGAAGAGGATTTCCTGGAAACGCCCATTCCGAAATACAAAAGGCTGTATCCCGGCAACGAGGTCCGCTTAAAGGGCGCCTATCTCGTCACCTGCACCGGCTGTGTAAAGGATGAGGAAGGCAATGTCACCGAAGTGCTCTGCGAATATGACCCCGCATCCAGGGGCGGCAATCCCGCTGACGGACGGAAGGTCAAGGGCGCGACCATCCACTGGGTGGACGCGGATAACTGCGCGGACGCCGAGGTACGCCTCTACGACAACCTCTTCTCCGACGCCCAGCCCGACGGACCGGACAAGGATTTCCTGACCTGCCTGAACCCCGAAAGCCTCACGGTGCTTACCAACTGCAAGGTGGAGAAACGGATGACGGAGATCGCCGCCGCCTATGACAAAACGGAGAACAAAACCGGCATCAATGCCCCGGCGTTCCAGTTTATGCGGGTCGGCTTCTTCTGTCTGGACAACAAGGACAGTACGCCGGACCATCTGGTGTTCAACCGTACCGTTTCCTTAAAAGACGGCTTCAAAAAGTAAAAAAAATGCAAAAAATAAAGAGCAGCTTTCGCAAAGAAAGCTGCTCTTTTTATGTTCTCCTGTGTATCAGCTGCCGCAGCCTGTCATACAAGCACGCAGCAGGTGTAGGTCAGGGTACCGTTGCCGTAATAATACTCCAGTCCGGAGCCCTTGCAGACCTGGCTTACGTTCAGGCCGCAGGCCTCCATGGAGGGCTGTGCCTTGTCCGGGAAACGGCAGGGGGCATCGGGGTAGGTGCACTCCTTACAGTTCTCACAGGACTCTCCAGCGCCCATCAGAAGGCATTTTATATTGTCGGCATGTAATTTGTCGGCCAGCGCGTTAAAGCGCTCCTTCTGCTTTACAGCGCCTTCTGCCATGGCTTCAAAATCGAAGCTGTCCTCCAGCTCCACCGTGGTCTGTACCAGCAGGCCGGTGGAAAACTGTTTGACCTTTTCCGCCATCTCTTCAAGAGTTCCGCAGCCCGGAGGACAGGTCCAGCTTCTGCCGTAATGGGCGCATTTGTTCGCTGCGCACATGTCCCGCACTTCCGGCTGGAATTTCAGCGCATCCATTTTCACTTCGCCGAAATGCTCGAACCCGATTTCCGCTGCATACTCCTTAAGTTTTTCAATTGTAGTCATGCCTCTTTCTCCTTTATATTGCAAAAAAACTCACTGGTTTTTCTCCAGCCATTTTACCGCATAGGAACAGGTGGCGGTCACCTTTCCGCCCTTTTCCTGGATGGCGTCCACAGCCATCTTCACGAGCCTCCCGGCAATGCCCTGTCCGCCCATGGAAGGATGCACGTAGGTATGATCGATGCAGAATACGCCCTTTTCCGTCTCCGGGAAGGTAATCTCTGCAAGGAGGGTACCATCCTCTCCTTCGTGATAGATTCTGTTGTCACCGTATACAAATTCCATATTCTTCACCTGCTTTCTTTAACGGATGGCCGGTTTCAGACTGCCGTCAGAATCTTCTGCCTCTTCTCCTGAAAATCGGCTTTAAAACCAACTCGCTTGCAAGAAGGACAACCACGGAAATAATAATGATCAGCAGCCAGGTTTCGTTGGCCAGGGTCAGTGTTTTACGGGAACCGTATTTGTTATCCTTGGAGGCGATTTCGTCGGCGCGGAATCTCCATTTCATGCCGGCGATGCCCTTCTGCACCTGTTCCGTCGTGAAGTCCTCCGGGATGGCCAGTGTAAACACGAGGTAGGTTTCACACTCCCCGTAACAGGTACCCAGATGGAGATCCTCCATAACAGCCGCGGATTTGGAAATGGGCGTGGCCAGAAGGGAGGTGGGCTTTTCCTGCTTGTAGGAAATCTTCGTGTCGTACATCAGGCTTCTGGCTTCATCGTTTTCACAGAAAACGGTGAGGTAGAGGTTTGCGTCCAGTCCGTACTCCGGTTCATTCTGCACAAAGATACGGCCGGTAAGCTTTCCGCCGGGAACCGCCTGGGAATAATCAAAAATCTTTTCCAGGGGCTGCTTTGTCTCCGCGTCCAGGAAATACCGCTGGCAATTACCCACAAAAATACACTGTTCGGTTACCACTTCCGCCTCTTCTTCCGTCTGAGAAGCTGATGCGGCAGAGGTTTCCGCCGTTGTTTCCGAGCCAAAAACCGAAGTAAGGCTTCCTGCCAAAAGGGATGCCAGAACCGTAAGAATGATCAGGCCTTTTAAAGGTTTTTTCAAATCACAACCTCCTGTTATACGCAAAACACAGTGTTTTGCTCTTTCTGTCTATTATACCTTTTCTTTTACTTTTGTTCAATATAAAGATAACACATAAGAAAATGCAGGTATAAAAAAATCCGGTGCATCGCACCGGATTCGCAGTAGATAGGGGAATCGAACCCCTGTTTCCGCCGTGAGAGGGCGGCGTCTTGACCGCTTGACCAATCTACCGAACAAAAAGCAGTTTACCTTGTTTTCTCCGGTTTGTCAAGAAAAATATTCAGTTTTTCCAGCTCCGGAAAAGATATTTTCATCAAAGTCAGTCCATGGGCAGGCGCCGTAGCCCCGGCAAGGCTCCTGTCACCGGTTTCCAGCACGGAAAGCACCTGTTCAGGCGGCAATTCTCCCCTGCCGATTTCCAGCAAAGTCCCGGCAATAATCCGCACCATGTTGTAGAGAAAGCCGTTTCCCGTAAGCTTCAGGGAAATCACGTCATCCTCTCCCCTTTCCAGGGAAACCTCATAGAGGGTACGCACGGTGGTTTTGGAGGAATAACCTGCAGAAGCAAAGCCTTTGAAATCGTGCTCTCCCTCCAGGTACGCGGCTGCCTTCTGCATGGCGGCAAGGTCCAGCGGCCCGTAGCAGTGCAGGCAGTAACGCCGGTTCAGGGGATTCTCGAAGGTACTGTTGTAGATACGGTAAACGTAGGTCTTGACGGTTTTGGTAAACCGGGGATGAAAATCCGCCGGCACCTCAACGGAGCCGGTGATACGGATATCCGGCGGCAGGGAGGTGTTCAGGCCGAAGGCATATTTTCCGCCGGGAATCAGGGTTTCCGTGTCAAAGGCCGCCGCATTGGCCAGGGCATGCACCCCGGCATCCGTGCGGGAGGCCCCCATGATGCGGATATCCTCCTTCAGCCAGGCGCTTAAAGCCTCCTCCAGCACCTGCTGGACGGAGAGGCCGTTGGTCTGCCGCTGAAAACCGCAGTATTCTGTTCCGTCATACGCTACGCGAAGCAGTATTCTTCTCATCATTCACCAGTGAAGCAGAACCTTCAGCAGAATAATCACCGCAAGATAAAGCACCAGGAGCGCCAGGGCAATGTAATCCCGGTTCACGTATTTCAGGGGCTTCATCTGGGTCCTGCCCTCTCCGCCGTGGTAGCAGCGGGCTTCCATGGCCATGGCCAGGTCCGTGGCCCTTCTGAATGCGGTAATGAACAGGGGTACCAGAAGGGGAATCATTGCCCGGATTCGGTTCATGATGCCCTTGCCTTCAAAATCCGCGCCTCTTGCCATCTGGGCCTTCCTGATTTTCTCCGTCTCTTCGGAAAGAATCGGTATAAACCGCAGGGCGATGGACATCATCATGGCGATGGAGTGCACCGGAACGTGAAGTCTGCTTAAGGGCTTGAACAGGCTCTCCATGGCCGCCGTCAGCTGGTTGGGCGTGGTGGTCAGGGACATCTGGGAAATGCCAAGCACCAGCATAATCAGCCGCATGGCCATCAGGAAAGCCATGGTCAGGCCTTCCCTGGTAATCTTGAACACCTTCCACTGCCAGATAATCGTGCCGTCTGTCATGAACAGGTTCAGCACAACGGTAATGACAAGGATGAACAGAATCATCTTCAGTCCCTTGAACATGATGTTCAGGGGTATCCTGGTCAGCGCGATAATCGTGAACAGCCAGGCTGCGCATACAATATAGCCGTAATTGCTCACCACAAAAATGGACACCACAAAGGCAAGCATCCCCAGGAACTTTACCCGGGGATCCAGGCGGTGAATGATGGAATTTGTGGGATAATACTGGCCTATGGTTATATCTCGAAACATATTTGTTTCTCCCTGCTGTCCGAATTTCAGGATTCCCCGGAGGAATCGGTCATGCCGAATACCTTCAGGATGGAGGTCTTGGCTTCCTCCACGGTGCTTGCATCCTCGTCCACGTCAAAGCCCTTTGCCTTCAGGTCGTGCATCAGATAGGTGACCTGGGGCGCAGAAAGGCCGATTTTCTCCAGCTCTTCATAATTGCGGAACACCTCTCTGGGGGTTCCGTCGTAGGCCTTCTCACCATCGTTCATCACGATAAGTCGTTCCACATACCGGGCCACGTCCTCCATGCTGTGGGAAACCAGGACAACGGTAATGCCCCGGTTTTTGTGCATGCGGGAAATCAGATCGAGGATCTCATCCCTGCCGGCGGGGTCCAGACCCGCCGTGGGCTCGTCCATGATGAGCACGTCCGGGTTCATGGCCAGCACGCCGGCTATGCACACTCTTCTCTTTTCGCCGCCGGAAAGCTCGAAGGGGGACTTTTTGTAATAGTCCTCACCGATGCCGACCGCTGACAGGGCAAGGCTGGCCTGGTGTTCGCATTCCTCTTTGGAAAGGCCCTGGTTCTTCGGGCCGAAGCAGACATCCGACATCACATCGGTCTCGAAAAGCTGGTGCTCCGGGTACTGGAAAACCAGGCCCACATGGAAGCGCAGCTCCCGCCGGTTGTAGCCCGGGCCCCAGATATCCTTTCCCTGGTAATAGACCTTGCCGGTGGTCGGCTGCATCAGGGCGTTGAACAGCTGGATCAGGGTGGACTTGCCGCTTCCGGTATGTCCGATGATCCCGACGAATTCTCCGTCCTCTATGGTAAGATTTACGTCCTTCAGGGCGGTTTTTTCATAAACCGAACCGGCGCCGTAGACAAAACCTACATTTTCTAACGTAATCGACATAAGGCTTCTGTCATTTCCTCTCTGGTAAGTATCGCATCCGGCAGATCAAGGCCTGCTTTTTTCAGCTCGTAGCCCAGCATGGTAATCTGGGGAACGGCCAGTCCCAGTTCCTCGAATTCCTCCACCCGGGCAAAAAGCTCTTTAGGCGTACCGGACATCACGACACGGCCCTTGTTCATCACGAACAGCCGGTCGCTGTCAATGACCTCCTCCATATAATGGGTAATCAGGATAACCGTTATGCCCAGCTCCCGGTTCAGCTGGTGGACGGCAGCCAGGACTTCCTTCCTGCCCACCGGGTCCAGCATGGCCGTGGGTTCGTCCATGATGATGCATTTGGGCTGCATGGCCAGCACGCCGGCTATGGCCACCCTCTGCTTCTGTCCGCCGGAGAGACGGTTGGGAGAATGCTCCCGGTAGGCGGTCATGCCCGTTCTTTCCAGGGCGGAATTCACCCTGTCCCAGATTTCCTGCGTGGGCACGCCCATGTTTTCCGGACCGAAGGCGACATCCTCCTCCACCACGGAGGCGATGATCTGGTTGTCCGGGTTCTGGAAAATCATGCCGGCCCGCTGCCGGATATCCCAGAGCTTGTCATCATCCTTTGTATCCATGCCTTCAATCCACACCGTGCCCTCTGTGGGAAGCAGCAGGGCATTCAGGTGCTTCGCCAGGGTGGATTTTCCGCTGCCGTTGTGGCCGAGGATGGAGACAAATTCTCCCTCGCGAATATCTATGGTGACCTCGGATAAGGCCCTTACCGGTGTACCCTGATCCGATTCTTCGTCTTCGTATATCAGATAATCATGACTCAGGGCGTCTGTCCGTACCATCGACATTTTCGGTTTCTTCTCCTTCCTGCACAGGCAGTATGTTTTCCAGTTCCGCCAGGAGGGCATCCCTGCCGTCCCTGGTTTCCGATGAAAAGGCAATCAGCGTCTCCTCCGGCTTCATCTTCAGGGTCTGCCGGATGAGCTTCAGCTGCTTTGCCTGCTGGCTTCGTTTGATTTTATCCAGCTTTGTGGCCACGATCACCGGTGAAAAACCGGCGCCCCGCATCCACTCCATCATCTGGATGTCGTTTTTCGAGGGCTCATGTCGGATATCCACCAGGAGGAAAACCTTCTTCAGGTTCTTCGAGCTGCGAAGATACCGCTCAATCATTTTCCCCCATTTCGCCTTGACGGCTTCGGAAACCTTTGCATAACCGTAGCCCGGCAGATCCACCAGATAAAAAATGTCATTAATGTGATAGAAATTAATGGTCTGGGTTTTGCCGGGCTGAGAGCTGGTTCTCGCCAGATTTTTTCGGTTCAGCAGACAGTTGATGAGGGAGGATTTGCCCACATTGGACCTGCCGGCAAAGGCAGCCTCCGGCTGCCCTGTATCCGGCAGGGTACTGGTGATCCCGCAGACTGTCTGCAGTTCAGCTTTTTTTATCTTCATTCTGTGTTTTTCCTGCTTTTCGTCAGTCAAAACTGTTTATTTACCGCTTATTTCTCAAGCAGCGCTTCGGAAAGGACCCTGTCCATGTTTTCCACAAAGACAATGGTCAGGCCGTCGGTGATTTCGGAGGACATTTCCTCCACATCCGGGCGGTTCTTCTCGGGAACCAGCACCTTGACCACACCGGCCTTTTTGGCAGCCAGAAGCTTTTCCTTCAGTCCGCCGATGGGCAGAACCCTGCCCCGTAAGGTAATCTCCCCGGTCATGGCAAGGCCCGGACGGACAGGGATCTTCGTGATGGCGGAAAGCATGGCCGTAGCCATGGTAATACCCGCCGAGGGACCGTCCTTGGGCACGGCGCCTTCGGGAATATGGATATGGATATCATGCTCCGTGAAGAACTTCGGGTCCACGTCATACCGGTCCGCGATGGACCGCAGGTAGCTGATGCCGGTAACGGCGGATTCCTTCATCACGTCGCCGAGATGGCCGGTGAGCTTGAATTCTCCCTTGCCGGGCATGATATTTACTTCTATCTCAAGGATTTCTCCGCCGACGCTGGTCCAGGCCAGGCCGGTCACGATGCCCACCTGGGGCTCCGTATCCACCTTGGACGCCAGCCTTCTGGGCCGGCCCAGGAAATCCTCCAGGTTCCTTACGGA
>CADBNF010000055.1 GCA_902796005.1 uncultured Lachnospiraceae bacterium
GAGATAGCCGGCCTTATCGGCGAACGGAAGCTTTTTCCGGTGTTTTTCGGTTCGGCCCTTAAGAACGAAGGCATAGAAACCCTGCTTTCCGCCTTTGTCCGTTTTCTGCCCGAAAAGCAGTATCCGGCGGATTTCGGCGCGAGAATATATAAAATCTCCCGGGATCCGAAGGGCGTACGGCTTTCCTGGATGAAGATAACCGGCGGTTCCTTAAAAGGAAAACAGCAGGTGGAGATTCCTGCAGAGGATGAAAACATATCCTGTAAGGTGGACCAGATACGTATCTATTCCGGCGCGGGCTTTACGGCCGTAAATGAAGCCAATGCCGGAGATATCTGCGCGGTGACCGGCCTTACCGATACGGCAGCCGGCATGGTTTTAGGCGCGGAGGAACCGGTAAAGGAGCGCCTTCTGGAGCCTGTGCTGAATTACCGGGTACTTCTGCCGGAGGAGGCGGAGGTTACGAAGGTTTACGGATACCTGAAGGTGCTTAAAGAAGAGGACCCGGGGTTGGGCCTTTCCTTTGACAGTGAAAAGCAGGTGATTTCCCTTAAAGTCATGGGCAAGGTACAGATGGAGGTCATCACCCGGCAGATGAAGGAACGCTTTGATACGGAGATTGCCTTCGGTCCCCCGGCCATCGTTTATAAAGAGACGATCGCTTATCCGGTGGAAGGCGTGGGGCATTTTGAGCCGCTGCGGCATTATGCGGAGGCCCATATCCTCATCGAGCCCCTTCCGGCGGGCAGCGGCATCGAGATTGCGAGCCTTTGCAGCACGGACGTGCTGGCATTAAACTGGCAGCGGCTTATCATGACACACCTGGCGGAGAAGGCCTACAGGGGCGTCCTGACCGGCGCGGAGCTTACGGACGTGCGCTTTTCCGTGCTTACCGGGCGGGCCCACAACAAGCATACCGTGGGCGGCGATTTTCGTCAGGCCACCTACCGGGCGGTGCGCCAGGGCCTGATGGAGGCGGTGAGCATCCTCCTGGAGCCGGTCTATGACTTTACCTTAAGCATTCCGGAGGAATACCTGGGCAGGGCGGTATACGACATGAACCGGCTGTCCGCCTCGGTGAAGACCCAGGATATCAAAGCCGGTACGGCGGAAATCACCGGAACCGGTCCGGCCCTGACCCTGGACAATTACCAGGAGGAGGTCAGCGCCTACACTGCAGGCCGGGGCAGCATTACCTGTACCTTCGGCGGTTACGCCCCCTGTCACAATACGGAGGAGGTGCTGGCGGAAAGCAGTTACGATCCGGATGCGGATCTGGCGAATCCATCCTCTTCGGTTTTCTGTTCCCACGGCGCGGGTGTCCTGGTGCCCTGGTACCAGGTCAAGGAAATGATGCATGTGGAAAGTCCTCTGACCGCCGAGGAGCAGACCGATGAAGAGGTCTATGAGCAGGCAAGGGCAGCAGCGGGCAGAAGAACCGAAGTCACCGGCGAGGAGCTGGACGAAATGTTTGCGAAAACCTTCGGCAACAAGGGCCTGGAAAACAAGAGACCCGGCTGGAAGCGGAACAGTGCGAAGCGTATTATCCGGGTGGAGGACAATTATGAGCCGCCGAAGCCGAAAAAGTCCGAAAAACCCAGAAAGAAATATCTTCTGGTGGACGGCTACAATATCATTTTCGCCTGGGAGGAGCTGAGGAAGCTTGCCGAGGGGAATATTGATTCCGCCAGGGACAGGCTGATGGATATCATGAGCGGCTACCGGGCCGTCCTTGAGGGTGAGCTCATCCTGGTCTTTGACGCCTACAAGGTGGCCGGCGGAAAAGGAAGCATACAGAAGTACCACAACATCTACGTGGTGTATACGAAGGAGGCGGAAACCGCCGATGCCTATATCGAGAAAACCGTCCATGAGCTGGGCAGGAACAATGACGTCACCGTGGCAACCTCGGATGCCCTGGAGCAGGTGATTATCCTGGGAGGCGGCGCGGTTCGGCTTTCTGCCGCGGGGCTTTATGAAGCGGTAACGGAGGCGGAAAAGGAAAATCGGCGGCAGATCGGGCAGAACCTGCAAAAAGATCGGAAATATCTGCTTGACGATCTGCCCGATGAAGTGCGAAAATCTCTGGAGAAGCTGGACGAAGGCTGACCGGACATGTGCGGCGGCCTGAGAAAGGCGGAAAACATTTACACCGGAAATACAAAAGGGAAAATGAGAAGAACACTTACCGAAGACGAGCGATATATGCGCCAGGCCATCACCCAGGCGAAAAAGGCGGAACGCTTAAAGGAAACGCCCATCGGCTGCGTGATTGTGCAGGAGGGAAAGGTGATTGCCAGAGGCTACAACCGCCGCAATACGGACTGCAATACCCTGGCCCATGCGGAGCTGACCGCCATCAAAAAGGCTTCAAAGGTGACGGGAGACTGGCGGCTTGAGGGCTGTACCCTGTATGTGACCCTGGAGCCCTGCCAGATGTGCGCCGGCGCGATCATCCAGGCCCGCATCGACCGGGTTGTGGTAGGCGCGATGAACCCGAAGGCCGGCTGTACCGGCTCGGTCTTAAATCTTTTCGAAGTGGAAGCCTTCAACCATCATCCTGCCCTGACCACCGGTGTCTGCAAAGAGGAATGCAGCCGGCTGCTTTCGGATTTCTTCCGTAAGCTCCGGCAGGAGAAAAAACAACAATAGTACAGGAGGAAGGACAACCGATGAGACATTTGATGAATCCCCTGGATTTGTCCGTTGAAGAACTGGAAAACATGATGGATCTGGCCTGCGATATAGAGGCCCATCCGGATAAATACGCCCACGCCTGCGCGGGGAAGAAGCTGGCTACCCTGTTTTACGAGCCCAGCACCCGCACCCGCTTAAGCTTTGAATCCGCCATGCTTTCCCTGGGCGGCTCGGTCCTGGGCTTTGCCGATGCGGACTCCAGCTCTGCGGCCAAGGGAGAGACGGTGGCTGATACCATCCGGGTGATTTCCAGCTACGCGGACATCTGCGCGATGCGGCATCCCAAGGAAGGCGCGCCGAAGGTCGCCTCCCTCTATTCGAAAATCCCTGTTATCAATGCGGGTGACGGCGGCCACCAGCATCCCACCCAGACCCTGGCGGATCTGCTGACCATCCGGAAGCTCAAAGGCGGTCTCGGCAATCTCACCATCGGCCTTTGCGGCGACCTGAAATTCGGCCGTACCGTGCATTCCCTTATCAATGCCCTGGTCCGGTATGAGAACATCCGCTTCGTGCTGATTTCCCCCGAAGAGCTGCGGCTTCCCTCCTACATCCGGGAGGACGTGCTGGCAGCCAACAACGTACCCTACAAGGAAGTTATCCGCCTGGAGGAGGCCATTCCCGAACTGGATATCCTGTATATGACCCGGGTACAGCGGGAGCGTTTCTTCAACGAGGAAGAGTACATCCGGATGAAGGATTTTTATGTACTGAACAATGAAAAGCTGGAGGCGGCAAAGGAGGATATGTACATCCTGCATCCGCTGCCCAGGGTAAATGAAATCGCCGTGGAGGTGGACAACGACCCCAGGGCCGCTTATTTCATTCAGGCGAAAAACGGCGTGTACATGCGTATGGCGTTGATTCTGACATTGCTGGAGGTGAAGGTATGTTAAACGTAGGCGCGATTGAAGAAGGCTTCGTACTGGATCACATCAAGGCCGGCAAGGCCATGACCATTTACCATGACCTGAAGCTGGACAAGCTGGACTGCTGTGTGGCCATCATCAAGAACGCCCGCAGCAACAAGCTGGGCAAGAAGGACATCATCAAGGTGGAATGCCCGGTGGACCAGATGAATATGGACATTCTGGGCTTTATTGACCACAACATTACCGTAAACGTCATCGAGAACGGGGAAATCGTGGAGAAAAAGCGGCTGAAGCTGCCGAAGAAAATCGTCAACGTCATTTCCTGCAGGAATCCCCGGTGCATCACCTCCGTGGAACGGGGCCTGGACCAGGTCTTCGTTCTGACGGATGAGGAGAAGGAAATCTACCGCTGCGCTTATTGCGAAGAAAAGTACCACAGAAAGAACGATTGATGTAATGAACCATATTATTGCAAGACTTTTGATTTACGGAGACCTGCCCGAGGATTCCATCCTCATGAAGGTGGGCGGCATCGTGAAGGCTGCCCGGGAAGGTACGGCCTCCAAGGATGAGCTGGTGGCGGAAAGCTACCGGCAGGTGAAGAGAATCCTGCAGATTTCCACGGATTACGGCTTTGACCGGAACCTGTGGCAGTGTTACCTGACGTTTCTGCTGATCACCGATGAGAATCCCTTTACCCTGACCTGCGAGAAAATCGGCGCTGGGCAGGGCAGCGTGAACGAATTCGCACTGAATGATTTCCGGGCTTTCCGGGAGCTGTTCCACTATTCCTTTGCGGAGCTGGAGGAAAGCCTCGGCGTAGACTGCTTTTCCCGGATCTGCCATTATACGGCCATCGAAAAGCCGGAGCTCATGTACAATAAAAACGTATCTTTACGGGTGCAGGAGCTGTCCGCAGCCCTGGATGCGGCGAAGGACGAATACGAATTCTTCGACCTGGTCACGGGCTTCTACCGGGACTACGGCGTGGGCCTGTTCGGCCTGAACAAGGCCTTCCGCATCAGCCGGGACGCGAAGGGAGAGCTGGTATTCAACGCCATCAGCAACATGGATACGGTCATGCTTTCGGACCTGGTGGGGTATGAGGCCCAGAAGAAAAAGCTGGTGGACAATACCTCCGCTTTCGTCCGGGGAAAGAAAGCCAACAATACCCTGCTTTTCGGCGACGCGGGTACCGGCAAATCCACCTCCGTGAAGGCCATCGTCAATGAATTTTACCCGGCGGGCCTTCGGATGATCGAGATTACAAGACTGCAGTTTTCGGAGCTGGCGGCGGTCATCGCGGCCATCAAGAACCGGAACTACCGCTTCATTATCTACATGGACGACCTGTCCTTCGAGGAATTCGAGACCGAATACAAGTACCTGAAGGCGGTCATCGAGGGCGGTGTGGAGACCAAACCGGACAACGTGCTCATTTACGCCACGTCCAACCGCAGGCACCTGATCCGGGAGACCTGGTCCGACAGGGACGACGTGGTGAACGACAACGGGCTGCACAAATCCGATACCATGGAGGAAAAGCTCTCCCTGGCCAACCGTTTCGGCGTGACCATCTATTATCCGAAGCCGGCGCCCAGGGAATTCTACGACATCGTCTATGTGCTGGCGGAGCGGGCCGGCATTACCTTAAGCCGGGAGGAGCTGAAGCTGGAAGCCAATAAATGGGAGCTCTCCCACGGCGGCATCTCCGGACGGACGGCAGAGCAGTTCATCACCTATCTGGCCGGACTGGAGGAGCTGAAGGCATGAGGACCATCGAGGAAATCCGAAAAGATATAGACAAAATTGACGCTTCTTTGGTATCATTACTGGAAAAGCGTCTGGCGCTTTCCGAGGAAATAGCCATGGCCAAGAAGGAAACCGGCAAAGCGGTCTATGACCCGAAAAGGGAGGAAGAGAAGCTTGCAGCCGTCTGCGGACAGCTGCAGGAGGACCGGTATGCGCCGGCCTTAAGGCAGATCTTCACCGGCATCATGGATGCGGGGAAGGTTCTGCAGGAGGAAATACGTTGGAGGTAAGACCATGAAAAGTGACAATGTAACAAAAGGACCCGACAGAGCACCCCACAGGTCTTTGTTTTACGCGGCGGGGTTTACCGAGGAAGAGCTGAAAAAGCCCTTAATCGGCGTTATCTCCGCTTATTCCGAGATTATTCCCGGCCATACCCATCTGGATAAAATCGCCCAGGCTGTAAAGGCCGGCGTTTACGCTGCCGGCGGCACGCCGGTGCTTCTGCCCGCCATCGGCGTCTGCGACGGTATCGCCATGGGCCACGAGGGCATGCGGTATTCCCTGCCTTCCCGTGAGCTTATCGCGGATTCCGTGGAAACCCTGGCCAACGGCCACTGCTTTGACGGCCTGGTGCTTATTCCCAACTGCGATAAAATCGTGCCCGGCATGGTGATGGGCGCTTTGAGGGTAAACGTACCCTCCATCGTCATCTCCGGCGGCCCGATGCTGGCCGGTCATGTGAACGGCGACCATTCCTGCCTCTCCGATATGTTCGTGGCGGTAGGCGCCTTCAAGGGCGGCAAGATCAATGAACAGCAGCTGACCGAGATAGAAGAGGCCTGCTGTCCCTCCTGCGGCTCCTGCTCCGGCATGTACACCGCCAATTCCATGAACTGCCTGTGCGAAGCCATCGGCATCGCCCTGCCCGGCAACGGCTGCATTCCCGCCGTCTATTCCGCGAGAACTGCCCTGGCCAAGCATGCGGGCATGAAGGTGATGGATCTGGTAAAGAATGACGTAAAACCCAGGGATATCATCAACCTGGATTCCCTGAAGAACGCCATTACCGTGGACATGGCCCTCGGCTGCTCCACCAATTCCGCCCTGCACCTGCCGGCCATTGCCCACGAAGCAGGCGTGAAGCTGGATCTGCACCTGTTCAATGAAATCAGTGAGAAAACCCCGAACCTCTGCCATCTGGCACCGGCCGGCCATACCTTTATGGAGCAGCTGAACCGGGCCGGCGGTGTGGCCGCGGTGATGAAGGAGCTCTGCGATGCAGGCCTTCTCAATCCCGATACCCCCACCGTTACCGGCAAAACCACCGGGGAGAACGTTAAGAACGCCTTCAACCTGGATACCTCCATCATCCGGCCCATCGACAACCCCTACAGCAGGACCGGCGGCCTGGCCTTCCTCTTCGGCAACATCGCGAAGAAGGGCTGTGTGGTCAAGAGAAGCGCAGTGCTTCCCGAGATGCTGAAGCATACCTGCAAGGCCCGGGTCTTCCACGGTGAGGAGGCTGCGGTAGCGGCCATCTACGGCGGCGACATCAAGCCCGGTGACGTGGTGGTTATCCTCTATGAAGGCCCCAAGGGCGGCCCCGGCATGCGTGAGATGCTGGTTCCCACCTCTGCCCTGGTGGGCATGGGCCTGGACAGCACCGTTGCCCTGATTACCGACGGACGTTTCTCCGGTGCCTCCGCAGGCGCAGCCATCGGCCATGTTTCTCCGGAAGCAGCCATGGGCGGTGAAATCGGCCTTATCCGGGACGGCGACATCATCGATATCGACATGGATGCCTATTCCATCCATGCCCATGTATCCGAGGAAGAGTTTGCTGCCCGGCGCGCTGAGCAGGTAATGCCCGAGCCCAACGTAAAGAGCGGCTGGCTTTCCCGTTACGCCAGGCTTGTAGCCGGCGCGGACGAAGGCGCGGTCCTGAAATAAAGCCTCTTCCGTCTCGGCGGACAGACGCCTGTATCTGAAAACAAAACAGTAAAGCACAAATACCCAAACCGGCCGGAAACGGCCGGTTTGTCTTCTATATGCCTGAAACACAGGAACAATTTTCCGCTTCAGGCGCATTTTTGCCTGGATTTTACGAATTCGAACAAAAGTACTTGAAGTTTTGTGCAAAAAATATCATAATGTAGGCTATAGCGGTTTTTTTACAAGAAAACAATAGGAGAGCGGAAATGAAATTTAGTCTTTCTCTTCTTGCCCACGAACTCGGCGATGCGATCATGTATACGCATTTCACCGAGAACGGCGCTTCGGCAAAAGTCGTCGGTATGAAAATGTACGATCCGGCAACGGTGGAATTCCTTCCGGATCAGCTGTACCTGTGCTGGCTTCACCAGCTGGAGCCCATGATAAAGGAAGGCCGGGATTTCTCCGGCGTGAATTTCCTGCTTTACGGCTGTGATCCCCGGGAAGCCGAGGCGCAGCTTCCCGATTCAAATCTTTTCGTGGTCACGCCTCTGGTTACCGTAAACCACCTCATTAACCTTATCGAAACCGTTTTTGCCACCTATTATGAATGGGAAAACCGTCTTCTCGTGATGAGCATCGTGGGACGGTACACCCTGCAGGAGCTTCTGGATCTGGCCCGGACCAAGATAAAGACGCCCATGTGCATACTGGATATCAACCATGCGGTACAGGCTCTTTCCCGGGATGAGGAGACGGAGGACGCGCTGCTTAAAATCATGGACAACGGCTACGGCTACCGGTTTATCAGCGTCATCCGGGACTGCAACCCCACCCTGGAGGAACTGGACAGGAACGAAGTGACGGAGGTCATCAGTAATATTTCCGGCAACCGGCTGCGGGTTGCGACCATTCGCGCCCACGGAAGGCCTGCCTTTTATCTCGGCCTGCATAAAACCGACGCGGAGGCCTTTCCGGACTATACCCTGGAGCTTTTCGAGCTGCTGACGGATATCGTCAAGCAGAAGGCCATGTCCGTGCCCATGGAGAACCTGACCCGGGTCAGCCTCTTCGGCCAGTTCATCTCCGACCTTATCGGCGGGGCCACAGTGGAGGAGACGCTGGTGAGCCGCCTGATGGACAGCTTCGGCTTCAGCGCCTACGGCAGCTATATCCTCATCGGCATCGATTTCCCCACCTCGGAAGGCCGGTACAATGTGCGGCTGGCGGAATTTATCCGCAGTGTGGAAAGCGAGCTTAAGGTCTGCAAGTGCTTCTATATGCAGCCCTACCTGGGCATCCTCCTGCCGGAGGACAAGATGGATGTGACGGAGAGCACCTTAAAAAGCCTGCTGAAGGATTATCCCGTAAACTGTGCGGCCAGCAATGCCTTCGGGGATATCCGGGATATTGCCGGGGTCTGGGACCAGGTACTGTTCATGCTTTCCTTACGGGATACGGACGGGAAATCCGGTTTTTTGAAGAAATACGACGATTACATCATCAGGAGCTGCTCCGCCGCGGTGGAGAAGCGCTTCCCCATAGAAACCCTGTACAACCAGGTATTCCTGACCTTAAAGGAATTTGACCGGGAAAACCAGACGGAGTATGTCAAGACCCTGGTGACCTACCTGCAGAACAACTGCAGCATCACGGATACGGCGGGCAAGCTGTTTATCCACCGCAATTCCATGCGGTACCGGATCCAGAAGATAGAAGAACTGATTGGCTTTGACGTGACCGAAAGCGAGAAGAGGGAACTGATTCTTTTCACCTCCTTCTTTGTCGATTCCGGCGACGGCGCAAGATAAGGAGGACGGAAGATGTTTCTGCATATGGAAGACCTGGAAAAGGAACTGTCCGGGGATATTCTGGAAACCCATATCATCTACCCCTCCAGCCTTTCCGCCTTCAAATTCCTGGAGGGGGACGCGGAGCTTTTTGACGAATCCATCGTCTACCTGTGCCGGGCGGAGGAGCTGCAGCGCCGGTTCTTCATCCGCACACCCATCAACCGGCTGAACCTGGTCATCGTGGGCGAGGTGCGGGAAAAGCCCGTTTTCCTGGATAACTGCAACTACTTCGTGGTGGCTAAGGAGTCGAAAAGCGGCCGTTACTACCTGAATACCATCTGTGACGTTTTTCTGCGTTTTTATGACTGGGAGCTGAAGCTGTTCAGCTATTCCCGGAATGTGAAGACCATACAGGAGGTCTGCAATATCTGTTTTGACATGACCGGCATCTCCATGGTGGTCCTGGACGTCAATCACCGGATTCTCGCCATGTCCGCGACGGAAAAGGATGCGGTCACCTACTACCTGAACAAGGGCTACAGCTATTCCTTCCTGAATTTCATCACCAAGAGCCGGCCCTCCTTAAAGGAAATCAACACCGAGAAAAAGGTGGACGTTATCAATCCCGTTACCGGGGACCGCTGCCGGGGCTACAGCATCAACACAGGCTATCCCAATGATATCTTCGTGGTCTTCTATAAAAACGGGGAGGAGCCCTTCGACAAATCCGACGGGATGCAGATGGATTACTTCGTGGGTTACCTGGAGCAGGGCATCCTGCACGGGCAGGTAAGCTACGAGCCCTACAAGCCCTATGTCAGCCGCACACTGGAAAAGATGATCATGGCGGAAAAGCCGGCGGAGGTTATTCTTCGCAGCGAAAATGACCTGGTCACCAGGGAATCGGAGTCCTGGACCCTGCTTTGCGTGGAATTCCGGGACCTTCTGGCCTTCCGCACCACCTATCATTTCGATATCATCAAGCAGATCAAGGACATGATTCCCGATTCCAGCTGCGCGCTTATCGATGCCTCCATCGCCGTGCTCTGCACCGGCGCCCGGGGCACCCGCCAGGTGGTGGAAAACCTGAAGACGCTGCTGGCCGCAAATGATGCATTGTGCATCCGGTCCGTTGCCTTCACCGACCTGTCCAGGGTCAGCGAAATCTGGAAACAGCTGAAATATGTCATCGGAGAGGCGGCCAGGGACGGCAGCAGAGGGTATTATTTCTACGGAGACTACGTAATCAGGCACTGCAGGGCCATTGCCTACGAGGATTTCCCGAAGGAAACCCTGGTGCATTCCTCCTTACGGAAAATCCGGAACTACGATTCGGCCAACGATACGGACTACCTGAAAAGCCTGGTGTGCTATCTGCACAATAACTGCAGCATCAACAAAACAGCGGATGCCCTGGGTATTCACCGGAACTCCCTGCTCTACAGAATAAGGAAAATTGAGGATATTCTGGGCTTTGATATCTCTTCTTCGGAGCAGAGACTGGACATGCTTTTCTCATCATTTTTCCTGGAAATGCACTGACTGGCGGCGATTGGCGGGATATTAACATAATCATGTGTCATTTGTATACCTCAACTTATTTAATTGTTATAAATGAACAGATATAATTGATCAGTTTGTGCAAAAAGTATGGTGCCGGGGAAAAGTTTACATGATAGTATGCCACCATCAAAGATAAAGATAATTCTTCTCCTAAATGTTCTTTTTAGAGTATTGCAAAAATGTCTCTGGGGGAGACCCCCGGGAAAAGCAGCTGGTTCTCCATGCTGCTTTTTCTTGTTTTACGGGAAATTTTTTTGTTTTACGAAAAATACTGTGAAAGGAAGTTTTCTGTTATGAAAAAACTGTTTCTGGTATCTTCGCTGGTTCTGCTGGTTTTATTTTTTGGCGGATGCGCGAAGAATGGCAATTCGGAGCCGGTGAGCGGTATTTCTTTTATTGAGGAAGATACTGCGGCTTATACGCAGGGTATGAAGCTTGTGGAGTTTATCCCGAAGCAGTGGGAGGCCATGGAGACGGCCCATGCCGGCAAGCTGTTTGAGAATGCAGAGGTTCAGGAAATGAATGCTGAGGGTACTGCCCGGTATTCCCTGGACTATCCGGAGCTGTTCGATGATTTTATGGCTGCTCTGCCGGAGGTTGTACTGAACAGTGAAACCGACGGCCTTTCTGCCGAACCGGATCGCACCTTAACCATCCGCATCAAGGGCGGTGCCGAGGTGGTCCTGCAGTTCAGCGGACGGAATCTCTGTTATAAGGAAAAAACTTATGAACTGTCCGGAGCGGAGGCCTTCTTCGCCGCCGTGGACGACGTGAAGGAATACGGCAGGGTAGTGGAGCCGTAATAGTTTAAAAAAGAGTAAGGAAAAAACATGTGATTTGTGACGGAATAAAACGGTTGAACCAGCCGTGTTTCCCTTCGCTGTAAGAAATATATCGAAACTGAAAAGCCCGCTTTCGGGTACCGCTCAAAAGGGGAGAGTTCTCTTGATGACAACTCTCCCCTTTCGCTCGGAAACCTGGCATGGTAAGC
>CADBNF010000056.1 GCA_902796005.1 uncultured Lachnospiraceae bacterium
CGTTTCGCCAGTTCAAACAGTTCGTTTTCCCGCTTTTCAGATTCGCCG
This sequence comes from uncultured Lachnospiraceae bacterium, assembly GCA_902796005.1. Classification (GTDB taxonomy): domain Bacteria; phylum Bacillota; class Clostridia; order Lachnospirales; family Lachnospiraceae; genus Alectryocaccobium. The sequence goes on from CADBNF010000056.1 coordinate 49, forward strand.
GGCAGGTCTTCAAACCAGACATTGCACTCAATCCGGAACGCGCGGCCCTGCACCTGCGGCTGTACCGTAAGCCCTCCCTGCGGCATACCGTCTTTAAGAATTTCCAGAAGCCCTGCGGTTTTGCTGGGCGGCGCCAGCATCAGAAGCTCTTTTTCGGCGCCGTACCGCAGCTTCCAGGAACCCGGCCTCCTGTCGCAGTCGGTAAGCATTTCTTCTATGCGCTGTTCCAGTCCAGGAAGGAGACCGCATCCGGTTACGGCGGAAAGCCCCGCCTTTTCGCATTCTTCTTTTACATAGCCTTCATATATTGCAAGCCTTTCTTCCGGGTAGCGGTCAAAACCGCAGACGCGTACAAGCATAACCCATGGCGCGGTTTTTCGAAGCGCTGTTTCTTCCTCTGCATTATTCGCGAAAGCGGCGGCAAAATTCTCCCGGTCCAGGATGATGCATTCATCCGGGATGCGCTTCCGGCACAGGGTGTTTGCAAGGCCGGTCAGCTGACCGCCGTTTTCCGCGAAGATGAAAAACAGACTGCTGACAGACGGAAGGATTTCCGCTTTCAGCGTTGCCCAGGTTACAAAACCGATGGTACCCTGCGCGGCGGACAGGAAACGGAGATAATCGATGCTGCCCGGTCCCCAGGGCAGTACCTTGTCGGCCACTGATTCTTCGCTTCCGCCCGCGGAACCGGTGAGGAATATGTCACCGGTACCGAACACCGTCTCCACCGTCAGAAGCGGGTCGGGATAATCGTACTGGTATTTCGGTATGAGCACGGCTTCCCGCTCCAGACTGCTTGCGGCAGCGGATTTGCCGGCCCTTGCCAGAAACGGCAGGTTCAGCCGAAGCCCCTGTTCCTTAACCTTCGGAATCAGTTCCCCGAAGGTGACGCCCGGCTCAACCCTGACATAACGGCTTCGCCGGTCGATCCTGATGATACGGTTCATTTTTGAAAAACAGACAGTTTCCGCGCCGTCATTGACCGAAGCCCCATGGAAATGCGGCGGCGCGGAGCTTAAGGGTACAAGTCCGGTTTTATTTTCCCGCGCGCTTAAGATGATTTCGCGGACCTGTGCCGTGTTTTCCGGAAACAGCATGACAGTTCTCCTCCTGTATGATTTATTTAATTTCCAGTGTAAATCTCTTTTTTGCTGCCTGCAGAAAGGGCAGGAGAGAATCATAAACCGCTTTCTGCCTGTCGGACAGGTGATTGTAGAAAATGTATAAATCCATCATAGTTTTGTCCTTGCCTTTCATCCATAATGTACCAAAAGCAAAGGAAAGCGTCAATATTCTAAACAGGACAGACGGTATGAAAAAACAGGCTCAAAAAGGGCCGGTTAAGACCTTTTTTGAGCTCGTCATAGGGCACGTCCCCGGAAAACGCATGACAAAGGGGATAGTACAAGTTATTCTTTACAAATCACAAAAACCTTCTGTTATACAAATCCTGCTTTCTTCTTTTATAATAAAATCAACAATTATTTCGCAGTATTTCCTGCTGTTTTTGTTCATTTTTATTTATTTAGGAGGAGAAAGATGGAGAAAACAAGTAAATGGAAGGCGCTGCTGGGTGACGACAAAGACCGGATACTGGACATTAACGGTCTGCGAAACGGCGCTCCTTTCACAAAAAAATCTTTAATCACGATTATTGTCTGTATCGTCGCATTTCTTTTATTGCGGCAGCTGCCCCTGTCGGCCTACGGGGAGAAGACCTCCACGGCCCTGGCAATGGTGGTTGTCACAATCATTGCGCTTATTTTCCTGAACGTAAACTTTATTGTTCCGGCGATATTCCTGACGGTTGCCGGCATCTTCCTGGGATTGTGGGATTACGACGTGGTGAAAACCACCATCGGCAATTCTCCCTTTGTCATGATGTTCGGTATGATGATCGTCGGCCTGGGCTGTGAATACACGCCAATGGGCAAACGAATCGCCTATCTGATGCTGAAGAAATTCGGCAGGAAGCCCGCAACCCTGGTGATTGCCATCGGCATTGTCACCTGCTGGCTGTCTGCCTTCATTTCCAACAATGCGGTTATCGTTATGATGAGCTCGATTACCGCGGCCATGCTGGCGGAGATGGGCCAGATACCGGGCAAGAGCAAGCTGGGCCGGGCCATCATGATCTGTGTAAGCGCGGCCTCCATGATCGGCGGCTGCGCACTGATAAACGGTACCCCCATCGGCAACGGCCTTGGCATTTCCCTGCTGACTCAGGCCACAGGCGCACAGGCAATCACCTACGCCCAGTGGGCGGCTGTCGGTGTTCCGGCCGTTCTGATTATCATGATCCCCATGGGCATCATTTACAACAAGTTCTACGGCGTGAAGAACAAGGATTTTGACGTGGAAAGCCTGCCGGATACGGAGGTCTATGCACAGAAGCTGAAGGATCTGGGCAAAATCACCGGTTCCGAAATCCGCTGGATCCTCACGGTTGTAGGCATGGTTGCCTGTATGATCGGCGGTATGAACATGTCTGTGGCGGCGCTTTTATGGGCCGTTGTGGCTATGGCTCCCCTGGTGGGCACCGTGCCCTCCAACAAGGTGCTTTCCAAGCTCCCCTGGACCATCATCATCGCGGCCATGTTCATCCCGATTATGGGCCAGTGCTTCTCCACCCACGGGCTGGGCAAGCTGGTCATGCACTATGTGGGACCGATTTTCGGCAACCTCGGACCCTTTGCCTTCTGCTTTGTTGCCTGCCTGTTCCAGGGCATCATCTGCAACTGCTTCATCGGCGCCTCCATGGCTGCCCAGGCCCTCGGCATAGGCCTTATGGGGCCGATTTGCGCAGGCCTCGGCCTGAATCCGACGATTATCATGCTGCCTGTGCTGATGATTAACTCCTGCTTCTTCATCTTCGGCTTCAACGTGTCGATGATGATCAACAAGGGCTACGGCTACTGGGAGACCAAGGACCCCACTGCGCCGGGTATTGTACTGCTCGTTGTCTGCGCGGTTGTCTTCTCGGTGGTAGCCTGCGTTGTCGGCCCGCTGGTGGGCCTTCCCCTGACCCTGTCATAAGCAGCCGTCAGTGCGCACGCATACGGAAAGGAACAGATTGATATGAAAAATGAGATTAAAGAAACCCGTCTTACCACAGACGTTCTGGTCATTGGCGGCGGCATCGCCGGCATGTTCTGCGCGATCAAGGCGAGAGAGCAGGGGGCCGACGTCATCCTGCTGGACAAGAACTATGTGGGACGTTCCGGCGGAACCCACTATGCGGAAGGCGATATTCAGTTCTTCCGTCCGAAGACCCGCGGCCATGTACTGAAGGACTGGGTGGATAAATTAAGTAAGGACAATGAATACCTGAACGACAGAAAGTGGCACGAAACCATTCTCGAAGAGTCGGAAGAGCGCTATAACGATCTTCTGGAATGGGGCATCAAGTTCTACGAAAAAGACGGAGAGCTGATGGTGGACGGGCCGCACCGGTTCAATCCCATTCCCAGGATGTATGAAATCATCTCCATGCGCAATCGGGAGTACGCCCCGTCCCTGCGCGCCAAATGCCTGCAGGACGGCATCCGGGTCTACGACAGGATTATGACCTGCGAACTGCTGAAACAGGATGGCAGGGTAGTAGGCGCGATGGGCTTCCATACCACTACGGGGAAACTCTACACCATTATCGCCAAGGCCACCGTCATGTGTACCGGCCCCGGAACGGCCTACAAGGTCCGGGCGATGAATACGGACTACTGGACCGGCGACGGAATACTGATGGCATACCGCGCCGGTGCGGAAATCAGCGGCATGGAGTTCCGCCAGTCCACCGGCGGCACGATGAAGACGGTCTATGAAGCGAGAAAAAAGACCTACCCGGGCGGCGGCCTGGACGGGCAGAAGCTTCTGGAAATGACGGCGGACTATCCCTACTGTACCATCCAGAGCGGCTGGTTCTGGCCCCAGATTACCCATACAAACGAGCCGGTCAAATGGTGGGGCGCCGGAGAAATCCATGAAGGAAAGGGCCCGGTCTACTGTGATTTCGACAACATGGACGAAAAGCTGCGGGAGCATCATGAAGAGTACTTCGAGCGCGTCGGCGATGCGGAGCCGGCAAAAATCGGTTTTGACGTCTTCAATGGCGGAAAAGCCCATTATCCTTCTGCAAGACAGGAGCTGAATACGCCCATCGGCGGCTCCGGCATATGGCCGGTGGATGAATTCTGTGCCTCCACCCTGCCCGGTCTGTTTGCCGCGGGCGGCGGCTGCGCCACCCGGGTTTCCGGCGCAAAATACGGCGGCATGGGCTTAGGCCTGAATTCCGGCATGGTCACCGGTACCCACGCGGCAAAGGGCGCCATCGACTATATCCGCAGCGCACCGGATTTCGTACCGGACGAAGCCATGATTGAAAAGGTCAGGAACGTGGTTACCGCGGCAGCAGTCAGGGATTCCGGACACGATCCGGCCTGGCTGACCCAGATCCTGCAGCATACCCTGGTTCCCTACTATGTGTCCATTTATAAGCATGAGGACCGTATGAAGCTGGTTCTGCCGATGATTCAGTATATGAAGGATTCCATCGCGCCGAATCTGTGGGCCAGGGATCCCCACGAGTGGAAGCTCTGCTACGAAACCAAAAATATGATTGAAAATGCAGAACTCTACCTGAAAGCATCCATGTTCCGAACGGAAAGCCGAGGATCCCATTTCAGGGAGGATTATCCCGAAAGAAATGACAGGGACTGGCTCTGTTGGGTAAAGATGCGGCTTGAGGCAGGGAAGGATATTTACACCAAGGTTCCCGTACCCGACAGCTACAAGCCGGACTATTCGAAGCCCATTGACGAACTCTATCCGATGACGCTTCCGGACGTGGTGGAAGTCCATGCACAGAAGCTTTACGAGCAGTAAGGGAGGAGCGGAAAATGCCAATTTCAAAAATTAATAAAGATTTGTGCAACGGATGCGGTTTATGCGTGGATACCTGTCCCGAGGACGTGTTCCGCCTGAATACCCAGCCGATCGAAAAAGAGCTTCTGTCTCCCTGTGCCACGGGGTGCCCGGCCTCCTTAAGCGTCAGACGGTACTCCTACCTGGTGGAGATGGACGAAACGGAAGAAGCCTATGAACTGATGAGGGAATATATTCCCTTCCCCGCGATTACCGGGCGGGTATGCCCCCATCCCTGCGAGGCAAAATGCGCCAGGTGCGAGGTGGATTCAGCTGTAAATATCAACTGCCTGGAAAGATACATTGCAGATAAATACCTGCACGAGAAGGCCGAGCCCCGGAAGGTGATCTACCTGGCAAAGGCAGCCGTTATCGGTTCCGGCCCGGCGGGACTTTCCTGCGCCTATTACTTAAGCCGCAAGGGCTATGCAGTCACCGTATTTGAAAAGCGGGAGCTGCCCGGCGGCATGCTGCGGTACGGCATTCCGGCCTTCCGGCTGGACAAGGAGGTCCTGGACATCGAGATTCAGTACCTGAAGGACATGGGCGTGACCTTTAAGACCGGGGTGGCCATCGGTACGGATATTACCCTGGAGGAGCTGCAGAAGGAGTACCCGGCCGTATTTCTGGCGGTGGGCACCCAGATAAGCCGTAAGGTAAAAACAGAGGGAAGCGACCTGGCAGGCGTTGTCGGCGCCTTTGATTACCTGACGGCCGTAAATGCCGGGCAGGAGCCCGCAACACCGGAAAAGGCCGTGGTTATCGGCGGCGGAAACGTGGCCATGGATGCGGCCATGACGCTTAAAAAGCGCGGCGCCGAAAAGGTTACGGTGATCTGCCTGGAGAAAAAGGAAGAAATGCCTGCCTTTGACAAGGAGATAGAGGCTGCCCTTTCCGAAGGCATTGAGCTGGTCTGCGGCTACGGCCCGGCCAGGGTGACCGGAACAGAAGGAAAGGTTTCCGGCATTGACGTGATTGCCTGCACCAGGGTCAATGACCTGACGGGTAAATTTGCGCCGCTGTACGACGAAACCGTTAACCTGCATGTGGACGCTGATATGATTTGCTTCGCCGTTGGACAGGGTGTGGACCTTACCGGCATGCCGGAGGGCCTTGCGGTTTCCCCGTCGGGCATGCTGCAGGCTGACAAACTGACCAAAGCGACCAGTCTTGCCGGCGTATTCGCAGGCGGTGACGCGGTGAGCGCCTCCGACGGTTCCGTGGCTGCGGCCTTTGCTGCAGGAAAGGAAGCGGCGGAATCCATGGACAGGTACCTGCGCGGCGCCGATGTGCGGGAAGGCAGGGTGGACGCAACCGTCCGGCTGATGAATCCGCCGAAGGCTTCCGTTCCGAAATACCCGCGTACGGAGCCCACGGGCAAAGACGGCGTCTATACGGACAATGAAGCCCGGGTGGAGGCCCAGAGATGCATGACCTGCGGCAGCAGGGCGGAAATCACCTATCCCCAGGACTGCATGGTCTGCCTGTACTGTGAGCGGGAATGCCCCCAGAAGGCCATCACCGTTACGCCGGACAGGCCCGGAAAACGGATTGCTCCCTGGGATCTGGCATAAAAAGAACCGAAAAGAACAAAAAAGGCGAAAAGGCCGGGCAAAAAGCCCGGCCTTTTTTGCACAAGAAGGACCTGCTGTGTTATAATCGGAAAAAGGAGGCGACAGATGAATATAGAGGTCCTTGCGTACTGTATTGATATTGCCCGATGCGGCAGCTTTACGGAAACCGCAAAAAAACACTTTATCACACAGCAGGCACTCAGTCAGCAGATCAGCAACCTGGAAAAAAACCTCGGCGTACAACTGTATGTCAGAGGTCATCACCGCTTTGAAGTGACCCCGGCGGGCGCCGCCTTCATCGAAGAGGCGGAAAAGGCGCTGGCGCACTACAACAACGGTGTTGAATCCGCCAGGAAATTTGCCACGGGCGAAAAAGGTTCGATTACCTGCGGGTATAACGGGCCGTCGGCGGAGCATTACCTGACCACCGTACTGGATGTCTTTTCTTCCGCTTATCCGGATATAGACGTGGTCATCGGCACGGGCACCAACCAGGAGGTGCACGAGCAGTTCCTGCGCAACCAGCTGGACGTGATTGCCGTGGGGGATTTCATGGATTTTGATCCGGAAATCTATGAGGTAAAGGGCATGATTGAAGGCCGGCTGTATGCCGTGGTCGGAAAGGATCATCCCCTGGCAGAAAAAGGAGAGATAAACGGCGCGGAGCTGGCGGAGGAAGCCTATATCAGCCTGGATTTCCGGGAAGCGCCGGAAATGATGAAGAAGAGCCTGGACCGGGTGAGAAGAGCCCTGGGCTACATGCCGGAGAAAATCGAATATGCCCGGAACACCCAGACCCTGGACCTGCTGGTGGGCAGCGGCCGGGGCTATACCATGCTTTCGGGAGAGCTGCAGGGATTTTACCGGAACGCGACGCTGCGGTTCCTGAAGCTTACCGGCGAACCCGTGTACCACGAATCCCGGCTGATCAGCCGAAAGGACAACCCGAACCCGGCGGTTTCCCATTTTCTGGACATTGCCCAGAAGCTGAAGGAAGAAAACGAGAGACGCCTGAAATAATTAACAGCTGAACACGCCCCAAGGGCGGGAAAGAGGTAATAAATGAACGTATGCACCCGTAAGGAAGTACCGGTGGAGGAAACCTGGGATCTGTCCCTGGTCTACGCCGATGAGAAACTGATGTGGCAGGAGCTGGAGGAGACGAAGGCAGCGGTGGAGAAGCTGGCCGCAGACTACCAGGGAAATCTGACAACCGCGGAAAATATCGTAAAGTGCCTGGATGAGATGGAGCTTATCTGGCAGGCCATAGAGCGGATATACAGCTATACAGGACTGGCCATGGAAGCGGATTATACCGACAACAAGGTCAGGGAGCGGGAAGAGAAGGCCGGTGACGAGCTGACCCGGCTGCAGAGCCGCCTGTCCTTTGTGGACAGCGAGATCCTGCTGGCCCCGGAAGAGGAGCTGGAAAAGGCGGTGCAGCTTGCGAAGGGCTGCCGCGTATATCTCACGGACCTGATTGCAAAAAAGGAGCACATGCTTTCTCCGGAGACGGAGGAAACCCTGGCGGCACTGGGCCGGACCCTGGAGGTGCCCTACAGCATCTACAATACCATGAAGCTGGCGGACATCAGCTTTGAACCCTTTACGGTGGAGGGAAAGGAATATCCCTTAAGCTACTCCCTCTTCGAGGACGATTACGAGCTCGAAGAGGACGTGAAGGTAAGGCGGGCAGCCTTTAAGGCCTTCAGCGAAACCATTGCGAAATACAAAAATACCACCGCAGCCGCCTACAATGCCTGCGTGTCCAGGGAAAAAACCATGGCCGGTCTGCGGAAATTCCCGAACGTCTTCGACAGCCTGCTGTTCGAGCAGAAGGTGACCCGGGAAATGTACGACCGCCAGATTGACGTGATCACCGAAAAGCTGGCGCCCCATATGCGGCGCTATGCGACGCTTCTGGGTAAGAAGCACAACCTGGATAAGATGACCTTCGCCGACCTGAAAACCGCCATTGATCCGGAATACGACCCGAAGGTTACGATAGAGGAATCCCACAAGCTGGTGCGCGAGGGCCTCTCCATCCTCGGCGAGGACTACGTGGAGATGGTGGACCGGGCCTATAAGGAGCGCTGGATTGATTTCGCAAGAAATATCGGCAAGAGCACCGGCGGCTTCTGTTCCGGCCTGTACCGGAAGAATTCCTACATCCTCCTGAACTGGAACAACCGTATGTCGGATGTATTCACCGTTGCCCACGAGCTGGGGCATGCGGGCCAGTCCATGTACAGTGACAGGGACCAGTCCCTCTATGACAACAATCCCTCCCTGTACCTGGTGGAGGCACCCTCCACGATGAACGAGCTGCTGCTGGGCCGGCACCTTCTGCACACCCGGGAGGACAAACGCTTCCGCCGCTGGGTTCTGGCAAGCCAGATCAGCAATACCTACTACCACAACTTCGTCACCCATTTAAGGGAAGCCTGGTACCAGAGGGAGGTTTACCGCATCATCGACGAGGGCGGCAGCGTCAACGCCGAGGTGTTAAGCGGACTGTTCCGCAAAAACCTGGAGCTTTTCTGGGGAGACGCCGTGGAGATTCCCGAAGGCGCGGAGCTTACCTGGATGCGGCAGCCTCATTATTACATGGGCCTGTATCCCTACACCTACAGCGCCGGGCTGACGGTGGCCACCCAGGCCATGCTGCGGATTGAAGACGAGGGCGAAAAGGCCGTAGAGGACTGGAAAAAATTCCTCGCCTCCGGCGGATCCCTTCCCCCGGTGGAAATGGCTGCCCTTGCGGGCGTGGACATCTCCACCGACGGCCCCTTGAATGCCACCATCGGCTATATCGGCTCCCTTATCGACGAAATCTGCAAGCTGACGGAAGAAATCGACGGAATCACCCTGTAAATAAAAGCGGCCGGAAACGGACTGCCTGCATATATCAGTACACAACATAGGAGAAACAGACATGACAGAACGAATCAGGAGAATGAGAGAGGTCGCCACCAATACCCCCATTGTTATCGGGCTGGAGAAGCTGCGCATAGCGGCCGATACCCTGGAGGAGTGCAGAAACCTGCCGACCATCACCTACCGTTCCACCCTTCACGCAAATTACTACAACCGGATGCCCATCGCCATTCCGGATGACGACCTGCTGTGCGGCACCGGCGCCAGCCACACCAACGGCGTGGAGCTGGACTATGAGATGGGCGTATGGTCCAAGGCCGAGCTCGATCACCTGAAGGAAGAAACCGGGGATATGTACTATATTTCCCCCGAGGACGAGGCGGAGCTGGAGGTTTTGAAGGACCGGCTCAACGTGTTGGCCAAAAACTACCGCACCTGCGATTACCTGGCGGAGCTTACCTGGGACAATCCCAGGATGAATGATTTCATCCGCTCCGGCGTCACCATGCCCATCTGGAAGGACCGGAATTCCGGCGCCTCCAACGGCATCGGCCAGACCGGCATCGGCTTAGGCCCCGGCTTTGTCTTAAAATGCGTGGAATATGAGCGCATCTTAAATGAAGGCGCCAGGGCTGTCATCGACGAGGCGAAGGCCTGCCTGGCCTCCGAGCACTGCATCACCGATGCGGATCTGGACAAACACAATTACTGGGAAGGCGTCGTGCGGGTATTTGAGGGCTTCATTAACTATGCCCACAGACACGCGGATCTGGCGGAAAAGATGGCGGGCGAATGCACCGACCCGGTCAGAAAGGCGGAGCTTCTGAAGATGGCGGAGACCTGCCGCAGGGTTCCCGAATTCCCCGCGCGGACCTTCTACGAGGCCCTGCAGGCCTTCTGGTTCACCTTCCTGTCCGTAGCCTCCAATACCATGTCCGCCGGACGTATCGACCAGTACCTGTATCCCTTCTACAAGGCGGATATTGAAGCCGGCCGCATCACCGACGATGAAGTGCTGGAGCTTCTGGAGCTGATCAAGGTGAAGACCACCACCTTCCATACCGCCAGGGGCGGCCTGGGCAGGGGCCGGCATTCCGGCGATTCCCGCTGGCTGAACTTTATCCTGGGCGGCTGCGATACGAAGACCGGGGAGGATGCCTCGAACGAACTGACCCTGCTGTTCATCAGGGCCTCCAAGGAGATGAATGTTCCCCACCACACCATTACCTTGAGAGTGGGCGACTATACTCCCGTGGAGGTGGTGCAGGCCGGCGTGGACTGCGTGGCCACCGGCTGCGGCATGCCCGCCTTTGTCTCCGACCAGTCCTACATCAAGTTCTGGACCGACAAGGGCTATGCTCTGGAGGATGCCAGGAACTTCGCCATCTGTGGCTGCCTGGACGCCGTTATTCCCGGCAAGGCCCGCACCATGGGCGTTATCTTCTACAACCAGTGCCAGGTGCTGGACGCCTTCCTCCATGAGGGCTACATGTCCACCCTCGGCAAGAAATACGGTCCGGAGCCCAAAAGCATCTACGACTGCAAAACCTTCGAGGAGTTCTGCGAGGCATATTATGAGTACCAGAACTGGTTCACCGAGCTGGTGAACGAGCGGACCGCCATCGACTCCCTGGTGAAGATGAACGTGATTCCCGACGTCTTCCCCAGCGCCCTGATGCACGACGGCGTCATCTGCGGCGAGCCCTATGAGAAGAGAAGCTTCAAGCCCTTCGATACCGGCTCCACCATCATGACCGTGGGCGGCATCAATGCGGTCAATTCCCTGGTAGCCATCAAAAAGCTGGTCTACGACGAGAAAAAATACACCATGAAGCAGCTGATGGAAGCCCTGGACGCCAACTGGGAGGGCTACGACGAGCTGCGCAAAGACGTGACCGACGCGCCAAAATACGGCAACAACGACGACTATGCGGATGAAGTGGCGCGGGAGTTCTACCACCGGTTCGCGAAGCAGGTGGAATCCTACCCCAGCTGTTGGGGCTCCACCTCCATTCCCAGCGGTATCTCCATTTCCGCCCACCAGCCCTGCGGCAAATGCGTGGCCGCCACGGCAGACGGAAGAGGCGCGAACGAAATCCTGGCGGACGGCATGATTTCTCCCGCCCAGGGCACCGACGTGAACGGACCTCTGGCCGTATTCAACTCCGGCCGGAAGATTGCCCAGGACGAATTTTCCGCAACCCTGCTGAACATGAAGTTCAATCCCGAGGTCCTCAAAACCGACGAGGACAAGAAGAAGCTGGCCATGGCCATCAAGGCATACCTGACCAACGGCGGCAAGCAGGTGCAGATGTCCGTCGTCAGCCGGGAGACACTGGAGGCCGCGCAGGAGAACCCGAAGCAGTACAAGGACATCATTGTCCGCGTGGCAGGCTACAGCGCCTATTTCGTCACCCTGACGGATATGATGCAGAACGAAATCATCGCCAGGACCCAGAATGATCATATTTAACTGAACCGGAGGAGACAGATATATGTTCAGAGAAATGCTGCGGATAAAGCAGCAGCTTACCCCGGAGGAATGCATCCGGATCCTGAAGGAGGAGCCCCGCGGGGTTCTGTCCGTGCTGGGGGATGAGGGCTACCCCTACGGCATGCCCCTCAACCATTATTATTGTGAAGAGGACGGAAAGCTGTATTTCCACAGCGGGAAAATGGGCCACAAGATTGACGCCCTGAAGCAGTATGACAAGGCATCCTTCTGCGTCTATGACAGAGGATTCCGCAAGGAAGGAAGCTGGGCCTTGAATATCAAATCGGTCATCGTATTCGGAAAGGTGGAATTTATCGACGACAGGGATACGATATACCGTATTGCGGCTGACTTAAGCCGCAAATTTACGGATGACGAGGCCTACATCCGGCAGGAGATTGAGCGTTCGGGGCCTGCGACGCTGCTGTTTTCCCTGACGCCCGAGCATATCTCCGGGAAACTCGTGAATGAATCGTAACTGCGAAAAATTCCTGCTGCCTTTTGATATAAGCCAGAAAAGGAGGCCTGCTGATGCAGCATCTTACGGATGAGCTTGTAAATACAAAGCTGGAGGAAATACACCGGACCTGGCAAAGGGTGAGAGCCGGCGCCAGGAGGGGAATCCTGACGGAGGATGAAATCCGCAGCGAGTTACTGTCCGGCTTTTACGGTATCTTTATGGGTCTTTTCCGGGAGAATGGGCTTACCCTGCGCCTGGATAAGGAGAATTATCCGTGCTTTGCCGGGGAATATGAAGCTTATAAAAAGGGAGACGGGGTTTCGGCAGCGGCGCATCTGCCCTGGCTTTTCGATACCGGGGCTGACAAGGGCGAAGCAGAGGAGGCGGACAGACGGCAGCTTTTCCGGCTGATGGAGGAATTCCGCGTCACGCCGGACTATTTCGAACCGCCTTCCTATGCGGAACAGATAGTCGTTCCGGACAGAGTCCCTATCCATGGCTACCATTCCGCCTGCGTGACGGGAACCCATTTCAACTGTGTGGATGACGGCGGCCTGCTTGCCGATGAGAATCCGACAGGCAAAACCTTCACCCTTACGAACGACCTCGGCCTTAAGGCTGTGCTCACGATTAAGGAAGACCGGAGAAGGGAAGACCGGAACGGCATGGATATGGACGAGCTGGTCTGGCCCACCGAAAAAGGGCTGGTTATTTTAAAAGCGGAATTCCTGGCAGAAGGGTACATTGAGGGCTATACCGCCCGGGAAAGGAAGGAAAACCCGGAGGTGCTGATTCGCCTTAAGGAGGGCGGAACGCGTATCTGGTGGCTGGCCTACTGGGAAGACCGGTATGACCAAAGATCCGCCGGTGAATACCCGATGTGGCAGGATTATTACCGCTGGCTTGATGAACAGAAAGCCCGGGCCGGGAAGGTGCTGGAAGTGCTTCGGAAGGAGATATGGCAGATAAAAGCATAATAAAATCTCCGGATGGGAATAATGACAAAAGGAGGCCCGCTGCCAGGGGCCTCCTTTTGTCGTCAGTATTCGTTTTTCTTCGCAGCATCCAGGTTGCTGACCAGGGTCGCCTTCCTGGCTTCCCGTTCCTGCTTTGCCTTTTCGTAGAATTCGGCCCGGTCCAGACTGTCCGTGACTTCCTTCATCATCCGCCTCCTCGCGGCTTCCCGGGCAGCCTGAGCATTTCTCGCGGCTTCCTCCTGCTTCTGCGCCTCCCGTCTGGCCCTTGCGGCTTCATTTCGCTGCCGCTGCTTTTCCAGGACGCCGTCCGCTTCATTCAGCCGGTCAGAAAAGGCGGCCTTCTGCTGCTCAAAGGCTGCTTTTTCTTCCTCAAAGGCAGCCCTTTCCCGCTCCAGCTCCTCCCTTTCGTGCTTCTGCCAGGCGATCATCTTATCCAGAATGTTTTTCTTTTTATAATACAGAATATCCTGCACATCCCGAGCGGAAACCGGAGCAACGGTGCGCTTGCCGATGACATTTCTGATACGTTCAAACCCGCAGGGGCAGACGTGTACGCTTTCCAGATTTTCCTTTTCGCAGATAATACATTTCCACATAGGTATGCCTCATCAAATACTGCAGTATTGTTTTCGGAAACTGATTATTGCCCGGTGCGGGCTTTTCTTCCACCTTAAGCTTAAAGGAAAAACGGAGAAAAAACAAGAATGAAGTGAAAAGATAAATATTCTTGAATCACTTTTCCCCTTCGGGTATAAATAAAGTATGAGAGTACTGTGATTGAAACCATCAACAGCTTCGGCTTCGGGGAAATGTGGGAGGGAACAGCGGTCCATGGCTTATAAAGAACTGATTAAAAACTTCAGCCGCGTCCGGGATTATATGCGGGAGTTCTACGTCTACGGGTTCAAAAGCCGGGAGGAATACACCGGCAAAAGCGCCCGTTCCTACGATGATGAACGACGTCGGATGGAAAGCTGGCTGGGAGAATACATGCAGTTCCGGCAGACAGCCGAGGGCAGGCAGGTCTTCCTGTCCATCGACAGCCGGATTTCCCGCCACAATCCCTTGTACACCGCCTGGAAGGCCAAAAGCTTTACGGACGGTGATATTACGCTGCATTTTATTCTCTTCGATATCCTGGATCGTCCGGAGACCAGGCTGACCTTAAAGGAAATCACGGAAAGAATAGACGAATATCTGGGCACCTTTGCCGAACCCCGGCTGTTTGAAGAGTCCACGGTGCGCAAAAAGCTGAAGGAATACATTGCCGAGGGCATCATTACGGCCGAAAAGCAGGGAAAAACCCTGTACTACAGCCGAGCGGAAGGCGCAGAGACGTGGGATGCGGACGTGCTGGATTTCTTCTCGGAGGCTGCACCCTGCGGCGTTATCGGGTCATTTCTCCTGGACAAGCAGAAAAAGCATGAGGGGCATTTTGCCTTCAAGCATCATTATATTACCGGGGCGATGGACGCGGAAATTGCCTGCGATCTTTTTTCCGCCATGGCGGAGAAGCGGGCTGTTACCCTGGAAATCGTCAACCGCCGAAGGGCGAAGGTGACGGAGCACAAGGTTGTGCCCTTACGGATCATGATAAGCGTGCAGAACGGCAGGCAGCATCTGATGGCTTACGTGCCGCGGTTTAACCGGATCACCGCTACAGGCTCGACAACATCCTTAACGTGAAGCCGGAGGAGGTGTGTGAGAACTTTGAGGCATACCGCCTGGACCTGGAGGGCATGCTTCCCCATATGTGGGGCGTTTCCACCCAAAGTGAGACCGGGGAGCGCATGGAGCATGTGGAATTTACGGTAAAATACGATGCGGATGAAGCGCATATCCACAACCGCCTGGAGCGGGAAAAGCGCTGCGGCACCGTGGAGAAGCTGGATGAACATACCAGCCGGTTTTCCGCGGACGTCTACAATGCCGGCGAGCTGGTGCCCTGGATAAGGACCTTTATCTGTCGGATTGCCGATATCAGCTTTTCCGACAAGGCGCTGGAGGCCCGGTTTAAGAAGGATATACAGGAAATGTACGCGCTTTACGGACTGGAAGGTGGTGACGGTGATGCTGTTCAGTGAGCTTTACAGTGCCTATTACAATACCGTGGCCGCTGTTTTGCGGGCAGCGGTGAAAAAACCGCTGGATGCGAAGAAGCTGCGGGGTATCATCGAAAGACATGCCTTCGGCGAAAGCGGCCTTGTCATCGAGCCGGCCCTGACCGGTGAAAAATGGCAGCTGCTGCGTCCGGACGGCAGTACGCCGATTAAGCATGTACCGACCATGCCGCTTACCACCCTGCAGAAGCGTTGGCTGAAGGCCATCTATGCAGACCCTCGGATCCGGCTTTTTACCGATGAAGTGCCGGAGCTTAGCGACGTGGAGCCGCTTTTTACGCCGGAGGACTTCTATGTGTATGACAGATATGCCGACGGAGACCCCTATGAGGATGAAAACTATATCCGGCATTTCCGGCTTGTGCTGGCTGCTCTGAAGGAGAGATTTCCTCTGCAGATAAGCGCGGTAAGCGCAAGGGGAAGCGTTTCCCGGAGGGTTTTCATGCCGGATTACCTGGAAGACTCCGAAAAGGACGACAAGTTCCGCGTAATCGGCGCCGGGTACCAGTACGGCGGAACGATTAACCTGGGCCGGATCATTTCCTGCGAGCCGTACACGGAGAAGATAAGAGAAAGCCGGGTGAAAAAGCGCCGGGCCGAAACCGGGACGGTGGTCTTTGAACTCAGAGATGAAAGGAATGCGCTGGAGCGGGCGCTCCTGCATTTTGCCCATTTCCGGAAGGAGGTGGAAAGGCAGGAAGAGAACATCTACAGGGTCACCGTCTCCTATGACAGGGATGACGAGACGGAGATGGTTATCCGGATACTGTCCTTCGGACCGATGGTGAAGGTGATATCCCCGGCATCCTTCGTGGATTTGATAAAAGACCGCCTCATGAGGCAGAAAAGCTGCGGACAGTAAAGTGTTCGCAGCTTTTTTTCCGTGATAATGCGAAAATATGGCCTTAGAATGGCAGCATAAAGGCGCGGACAGCAAATCATGTGAGCGGATGAAGGTAATTTAATTATAACCTACTATTATACCCGCGCCTTGTTTTTTAAAATACAGTGAAAGGAGCAGTATCATGCTGGAATATTTAAAACAGGAAAGCAACATGACCCGCACGGAAAACGGCGCGGCAGCCTATAAATCCACCGGTTCCGACTGTCTGGATCTTTTTGCCACCATAGGCGCCCTCCGGCGTGCATCGGATGCGGAGATCGTCAACAGATTTATACGTGCCTATACAGAGAACCCGGATTCCGCGATGAAGCTGCTCTTTTACGCAAGAGATATCAGAGGCGGTCTCGGTGAAAGACGGGTATTCCGGGTTATCCTTAAGCGGCTGGCCTGTCTGGCGCCGGAATCCGTCAGGAAAAACCTGGCGTATATACCGGAATACGGCCGGTATGACGACCTGCTTTGTCTTTTTGACACACCCTGTGAAAAAGACATGCTTGCCCTGGTCAGAAACCTGTTCGAACAGGATATGCAGGCGGTAAAAGAGGAAAGACCGGTTTCCCTCCTTGGGAAATGGCTGCCCTCCGTCAATACATCCTGTGAGGAAACAAGATGGCAGGGGAAAAGAATGGCAAAGGCCCTGGGCCTGTCTGATGCCGAATACCGGAAGAGCCTTTCCCTTCTCCGGGCAAAGATTCGGATTATTGAAAACAATCTCAGGGAAAAAGACTACACCTTCGATTACGAAAAGCAGGCCTCCCGGGCATTGTTCAAGTACAGACAGGCATTTATCCGCAACGACGGCAGCAGATATCAGGCGTTTCTGCAGGCTGCTTCTTCCGGAAAAGCCATGCTGCATACGGACAATGTGGCACCCTATGAACTGGTTGCTCCGTTCCTCTCCGATAGCTGGAACAGCTGGAAACTGAACGGCGACTGCTTTATGAGACCTGTTACCCAGGAGGAAAAAGAAGCAATAAATGCCACCTGGGCAGCCCTTCCGGATTACGGTAACGGCGAAAATGCACTGGCGGTCATCGATACGTCCGGCTCCATGTACTGGGGGCCCGGGCCGGTTCCGGCCACGGTTGCCTTATCCCTGGGCCTGTATTTTGCAGAGCATAATACAGGTATATTTAAAAATCATTTCATAGAATCTTCCGCCCGCCCGCAGCTTATTGAGGTGAAAGGCGATACCTTCGCCGACAGACTTCGGTATGTGGCTTCCTTTAACGAGGTTGCCGATACGAATCTGGAGGCAGTATTTGACCTGATCCTTGCTGCGGCTGTAAGAAATAAAGTGCCCCAGGATGAACTGCCTGCCAAACTGGTCATTATTTCCGACATGGAATTTAACCGCTGTGTCAGAAATGCATCCCAGACCATTTTCCGGGAGGCGAAGGAGAAATATGCCGCCTTCGGCTACAGACTTCCGGATGTGGTGTTCTGGAACGTGGTCAGCAGGAACCGGCAGCAGCCGGTCACGAAAAATGAGCAGGGGGTTGCGCTGGTATCCGGTGTGACGCCGCGGCTGTTTTCAATGGTTGCAGGCGGAATCATTTCTCCGTATGCTTTCATGGAGGAAATTCTCGGAAGCAGACGGTACGCCGTCATAACGGCATAGATGATTTCCGGGCGGGCAGTTTGCCCGCCTTTGTTAAAAGGATAAAGAGATGTTTGAAATAAAAGGAAAAATAACCACTGCGGTCTGCTACGCAAAGGTGGTGGAGGAGGCCGCGATAGCCCAGGTGCAGCGCATGTGTGATTACGCGCTGACGGAAGGGTCCCGGGTCCGCATCATGCCGGACGTGCACGCCGGGGCCGGCTGCACCGTCGGAACGACCATGACCGTCACGGACAAGGCCTGCCCGAACATTGTCGGCGTGGACATCGGGTGCGGCATGTATACCGTCAAGCTGGCGGAAAAAGAGCTGGACTTTGCGAAAATCGATGAGGCCGCGCATTATATCCCCTCGGGCCTTAACACCTGGGAAGGAAGAATAGAAAGATTTGACCTGACGCATCTGCGCTGCTACCGCAGCCTGCGTGATGCCGGAAGGCTGGAACGTTCCCTGGGGACCCTGGGCGGCGGCAACCATTTCATAGAGGTTGACAGGGCCGCGAACGGAGACTGTTACCTGGTCATTCATTCCGGCAGCAGGAACCTGGGGAAACAGGTGGCGGATATTTACCAGAAGCTGGCCATCGACCTGCATGCGGGGAAAGAGGATTATTTCCGCAGAAGAGAGGAGATAATCGAAACCTATAAAGCAGAGGGGAGACGCTCCGAGATACAGACTGCCCTGAAGGCACTGGAGAAGGAGTACGAGGCGAAAACCCCGGACGTACCGGAGGATCTGTGCTGGCTGTACGGCGATTTCCTGCAGGATTACCTGGCAGACGTGGAAATCTGCCAGCGCTTTGCAAGAAGAAGCCGGGAGCTGATGGCGGAAATCATCCTTAAAAGAACCGGCATGACGGCGGTTGAGGGATTTCATACCATCCACAACTACATCGACACCGACGAAATGATCCTCCGCAAAGGGGCGATTGCCGCCCATGCGGGCGAAAAGGTTCTGATACCCATCAACATGCGTGACGGCTCTGTCATTGCCGTGGGGAAAGGCAATCCGGAGTGGAACCTTTCCGCACCCCACGGCGCCGGCCGGCTGATGTCCAGGTCAAAGGCCCGGGCGGAGATCGACCTGGAAGCCTACAGGGAAGCGATGGCAGGCATCTATACCACCTCCGTCAACGCCCAGACCCTGGACGAAGCGCCCATGGCGTACAAATCCATAGACGACATCCTGGACGTTATCGGGGATACCGTGGACAGCCTGGAGGTCATGAAACCGGTTTACAACTTCAAGGCATCAGGAGATGAGCTGCCCTGGAAGAAAAAGAAATAATGCTGCAGGCCGCTTGATAAGCGGCCTGTTAGTGTGACAAAAGAAACGTCCCTCTGTCACACCTTATCCAGGTGGTTTTTTGGGACTATATTGCTGGTAATCTGGTAGTGTAAAGAAGATTTGCACGACCGGTTTTTCCGGGAAAGGAGTCCTGCTATGAAAGGCTATTCCACAGCTTACGGTTATATGGGTTATGTTGAAGGAGAGTACAGGCTGTTCGCCAGCGAAGGAGATTATCTGGATTATATGGGTGAATAAGGTGTGACAAAAGAACCGTCGTCCCTCTGTCACGCCTTGCACCACTATTTGTCGCACGGCAGGCGACCTGGGGAACCGGTTTTGTCGATATAATGACCTCAGCTTAAGAAAAAGGAGGAAAGAAAATGTACGGAGCGATTCTGGGCGATATGATTGGCGCGCCTTTTGAATTTGACAGAGGAAAGAAAACGAAGGTTTTTCCGCTGTTTGGTAAAGACAGTGAGTTTACGGATGATTCCGTTATGACGATAGCGGTGGCGGAGGCCCTGATGGATACCCTCGGGCAGTCCGATGAGGAAGTAAAGGAGGCACTGGCTGCCTCCATGCAGGACTGGGGACGGAGATACCCTTATGCCGGATACGGCGGAATGTTCCGCCGGTGGCTTGGACAGAAGAATCCAAAGCCTTACGGAAGCTTCGGTAACGGCTCCGCCATGCGGGTGTCGGCAGCCGGCTGGCTGTATGACAGCCTGGAGGAGACGAGGCATTACGCCGCCCTGACCGCAGAGGTGACCCACAATCATCCGGAGGGCATCAAGGGAGCGGAGGCACCGGCAGCGGCGATTTTCCTGGCGCGTACCGGCGCTTCAAAGGAGGAGATAAGGGCATACATTGTCCGGGAGTTCGGTTATGACCTTTCCCGCACCTGCGATGAGATACGGCCTGGTTACCATCACGTGGAGAGCTGCCAGGAGACGGTGCCGGAAGCGATTACGGCCTTCCTTGAAGGAACGGATTTCGAAGACGTAATCCGCACGGCGGTGTCCCTGGGCGGAGACTGCGATACCCTTACCTGTATCGCCGGCGGTATGGCAGAAGGCTTCTACGGCGTGCCGGAAGAACTGAAGGAAGAGTGCCGTAAAAGACTTCCGGAGGATATGCGGGAGGTGCTTGCGCGGTTTGACGGATTTCGGAAATAACTGGTGACGGCAGAAGGCGCATTTGTCATCTGACCGAAAAAAGTCGGCCGAAGTATAACATTTTTCTCTTGAAATTGGTGAAGCCGGCAAAAGCGGATTTTAAGTTAGAGGGAAGCATCTGCCGGCAGACTCTGGTTCTGGGTATTACCAGCTTCCTTTCCCAGATCGCCCTTGTGGCAGCCATGGCGGCCATCAACAACATGATACGAAAATACGGTGC
>CADBNF010000057.1 GCA_902796005.1 uncultured Lachnospiraceae bacterium
CTCGACATTATCCATCATCTCATCCTCGGCATCAACCTCTGCCGGTGCGCCGAAATGTCCTTTATAATACTGCTCTCTGCGAAGAACTGTATCTTCCCTCGTCTGCCGGCTTAAAAACTCCAGCATACTGCCCCTGGAAATACGGAAGAAAATCCTGTCGTACTCCTTCCGGTCCTCCGGGACGATTCTGCTGATGAAAAGATACAGTCTTCCGCCGAAATCATCCACATACTCCGCCTCCGCATCATAGCTTTGCGCCGCGGAATGATGCGAATCATAATCCGCCTCCAAATGCCGGATTTCGCCTCTGGCGGAATTCAGGTGAAGATGCAGGGTCTGACTGCCGGCCTTGACGGAATGATCCGGCGTCAGATTGTCCATCAGATTGTACAGTCTGCGAAATGCCGCCTGATAAGAGGACAGGCTGAATTCATCCGGACTGGTATAATTTTCAAAGTTCAGGACCCTCGGCGGATCCTCATCGCCCAGCATATTCAAAAGGGCTTTGAGCTCGTCATCCACCGGCGCCGCCTTTTTCTTTCCGGGCGTGTCAAAATAATCCATACAGCTCTTGTCATACAGGCCGAAGGCGGTTTTCTCCGTTCCCCTGGCGGTTTTCTCATACTGCCCGTAGATATAGCAGGTCTCCTCATCCCCAACCACTTTCATTTCTCCATGATATACGCGGGGGCTCAGGCTTTTGATCTCAACATTTACGGAATCTATGGTATACATCTGTTGTTTCCTCTCTTCGGGTTCGCCGGGCCGCTTTCCGGCCGTCATTTTCTGCTTCCGATTTATGTAATATTGTAAACGAAACCCCGCCTGCAATCAAGGGTTATCCTTTCGGCAAATACGGCAGAAATGACGTACTGCACAAGGGCTTCTGGTCTGCATCTCCATATAAGAGCACGCGCCTGTTACTGGCCGCTCTTCTGGTTCTCAGCCTTGCCGCTGCGACTTTCTCAGGCTGCCGCGTCAGCAACGGAATCATCTCTCCCACTTCGCCACATTATCTCACTATTCCAAAGCAGCGCATAAAATTTATCAAAAATTTATCTTACATCTGCCGGTGCAGTCATTATAATACACGGAGGTAATCGCCGGGAACCATACTGCAGGCCGGTTACCGAAAGGATTTGAACAAAATGAATCGAGACCTCACCACCGGCAAACCGGAAACCGTGCTCTGGCGGTTTTGCCTTCCGCTTTTCGGAAGCATCATCTTCCAACAGCTTTACAATATCGCCGACAGCTTCGTCGTCGGCAAATTCGTCGGGGAAAATGCCCTGGCGGCCGTAGGCAACAGCTACGAAATTACGCTTATCTTCATCGCATTTGCCTTCGGCTGCAATATCGGCTGCTCAGTGGTCGTCGCCCAGCTCTTCGGCGCCGGCAGGTTTAAGGATCTGAAAACCGCCGTTACCACAACCATGATAGCAAGCGGCGTTGTCTGCCTGGTACTGATGGTCATCGGTATTGTCTTCGGAAAGCAGCTCCTGTACTGCATACATACGCCGGAAGAAATCCTTCCTGCGTCAAAGCTGTACCTGGATATTTATATCTGGGGCCTGCCCTTCGTATTCTTCTACAACATCGCCACCGGCATCTTCTCCGCGCTGGGCGATTCCAAAACACCGTTTATCTTCCTGATGTGCTCCTCCCTGGCCAATATCGGCGTGGATATCCTGTTCACGACGAAAATGACCAATATCTTCACCCGCGGCGTTGACGGTGTCGCCTGGGCCACCTTCCTGTGCCAGGGCGTCAGCTGTATCCTGGCCCTCATCTTCGTCCTCAGACGGCTGAAAGCCTTTAAAACAGAGAAATACCCCCTGTTTTCGCGGAATATCCTTGGAAAGATTGCCCGGATAGCCGTACCAAGCATCCTGCAGCAAAGCTTTATCTCCATCGGAAATATCCTCATCCAGGGGGTTATCAATAACTTCGGCACCGGCGTAATCGCCGGCTATGCCGCCTCCGTAAAGCTCAACAACCTGGTCATCACGGCCTTTACCACCTTCGGAAACGGCATCTCCAATTACTCCGCCCAGAATATCGGCGCGGGAAAGCTTCCCCGCATCAAAGAAGGCTTCAACGCGGGACTGAAGCTGGTCTGGCTTTTGTGTATTCCCCTCGCGCTTCTCTATTTCTTCGCGGGAGGAAACCTTATCCGGCTGTTCCTCGATGCACCAAGCGCAGAAGCCCTCACGAGCGGCATGGCTTTCCTGCGGATACTTTCACCTTTCTACCTGGTGGTTTCCGCAAAGCTCGTCTCCGACGGTGTGCTGCGGGGCGTCGGAATGATGAAGCAGTTCATGATCGGCACCTTTACGGACCTTATCCTGCGCGTCATCCTGGCCATGACCCTGTCCCGGACGCCGCTGGGTTCAACAGGGATCTGGCTTGCCTGGCCGATAGGCTGGTGCATCGCAACCTTCCTCTCAGTCCGCTTTTACCGGGTTCGACGCTGGGAATAAGGCATCTATCTGTTCCCGCGCTTCCTGCAGGATACGCGCCTCATCCGCGCCGTAGACATCAAGGCCCGGCGCACAGATATAGTAAGTATCTGTAATGCCGTAATAGGCATTCGCCATCGCCTTCACGTAACCGTAGCCGTATTCCTCCGGCACATAGGGGCCGCCGGCTGTAGCCACATAGTACAGGTGCTTCGCCCTGCAAAGGCCCATCGGTATCCCCTCTTCCGTATATCGGAAGGTAATCCCCGTCACATTGATCTGCTCGAGATACTGCTTGAGGGAAGCCGGGAAGGAAAGGTCCCAGTACGGCGCGGCGATGACGATGGTGTCGGCAGCGGCAAACTGCCGGGCAAAGGCAAGCAGCGGATGATCTGTATTATCTGAAGCCATCAATTCATCCCGCAGGGCCAGAAAAGCTTCGTCCGCCACCGGAAAATTCACTTCCGAAAGCTTTACCTCCTCCACTTCCCTGGGCAGCTTCTCCAGCAGATAATCCGCCAGCAGCTTCGTCCTCGAATTCTTCCTCGCACAGGCATTGATAAATAAAATCACTTCAGTTCTCCTTCGTTAAGCCGTACGCCTTAACCTGACAGCCGTATTTTTTACGCATTTCGTCAAAGGCTTCCTTCGTCGCCTTCTCCGGTTCGTATTTCTTCAAAGCAGTGAAATCCGCAGCCAAAGCATACCATCTGGTGATGCCGCCCAGGTCATACATGGCGGTCTCCTCCAGCACGGTAAAGCTTCGAGGCGCGTACTTGGGGATTTTCACCAGGCAGTCGGAGCCGGCAATGTATTTCTCTCCGTAGATGGTGAATTCCACCCTGCCGGACTGCACATAGAACAAATCCTGGGTGACGGGATAATCATCCCATTCCGCGGAAAAGCCGGGCTGCATTTCCGCCAGCCAGATCTCCTTCTTGCCGCCGTTTTCCCACCGGGCGGTAATCATTTTCAGCACCGCGCCTTCGATGGGAAATGCCGCCATGGGATGCTTCGGGTCCTTAACGGCGCTTACCTGCTCCGGCGGAACCTCCTCGCAGTCCGCGATGCCCCGCATATGCAGATCGATATTGCTGCACAGGAGCCGGAAGAATTCCGGATCTTTTTTCGCATCCGGGAAATGCTCCTCCAGAGCATTGGTCGCCACCGAATCGTCCACACAATTCCAGTCATGGAAGGTGCCGCGGAACTTCACGTCGCCGTTGAATATGAAGCTGTGTCCCTGGTAAGGCTGCATATGAATGATTTTCCCTGCCTCCACCAGGGTCTTCTTGCCGTCGATGTAGAAATACATGGACGAGGACTCCACAAAGAAGGTTTCATAGCCGTGGTGATGCTCGTGCAGGCCCACATAGGGTCCGGGATCCGGGCTTTTGTGCATCACGGAATCCGTAAAGCAGTACCGTCGGTCCATGCCCTCGGGCAGCACAATGGTCCGCTGGTCCTCGGACACCGAACCGTCCGGATTGTACCCCTTCGTCGGAAACAGCCAGTTGGATTCGTCCTTCAGATCGATTACGTACTTCATGTTCCTCTCCTTTCACGGAATCTCCGCCAGATAATCATCCAGCGCTGCAAAGTTTATGGTCAGTTTCCCGTCAAATATATGCACCGGCACGGTATCCCTGTACCCGTAGGGCCAGATCTCCATTTCCTCATCGAAAAGATACACAAATATCTGCCGTTTCCTCGGGTCCACCATCCAGTATTCCCGCACGCCGGCACTTTTGTACTTGGCAGTTTTAATCAGGATATCCTTATTCCTGGTGGAGGGCGAAAGCACCTCCAGCACGAAATCCGGCGCGCCGAAGATCCTCTGATGATTGATCTTCGACCTGTCGCAGACCACACAAACGTCCGGCTGCACGATGGTTCGGTTGTCGCAGTCCAGCTGCACATCTATAGGTGAAATAAAGGGTATGCAGGCACCTTTGTTCTGCTCGATATAATTGAAAATTCTTGTATAAACGCTGCCCCCGATAATCTGATGTTCCGCTGTCGGCGCCCCCATATCATAGAAGACACCGTCTATCAGCTCCACCCGCTGCTCCTCCGGAAGCGCCAGATAATCCTCAAGGGTGTACCTCCCCTGTCTGGGATAACTGTGCGTGTTCCGGATAATCGGATTCTTCACAGCCCCATAGGAAGCTGTCGCTTCCTTCAGATAAGAAGGCTTTGTGTAGTCAAAATACCGTTCCGGGTCTTTTGTCTCTCTCTCAAACACGGAGGAAAGGGCCTTGATCGTCTCATATCTGGGCCTCTGCGTGGTATTCCCCATGATTTTCTGCAGGGTTCCCAGCGGCACGCCGGAGTATTCAGACAGCTGTTCGTTGGTGTAGCCCCGTTCGGCTTTCAGTTTTTTGATTTCTTCGATGGTGTACACGGCATTCTCCTCTCATTCACTTAGTCTGCATACAGTATACCCTGTCCGAAGCCCGCTGTCAACCGATTTAAATCCGTTTTCATTCCGTAATCGCTTTACCCGATCCGACTTCACTCCATTTTTCATCCGTACCGGCATCCTTTTCCCAGGCCATGTCCGTCAGGGCACCGGCAAGCAAATCCTCCGGCCTGCTCTCCGGCCGCAGCCACTCTCCGGTCCGCTCCTTCGGCAGTATCAGCGGCATGCGATCATGAATAAACCGTATGCCTTCCCCCGGCTCCCTGGTCAGCACGACAAAGACCGGCCGGCCCTCCTCTATCCGGTAGAGGCCGCAAAGCCAGGTAAGGCCCGCATTCTTCGGCCGGATGCGGTATTTCTCTCCGGTTCTCTTCCTGCCGTCACTGCCGGTGATGTGCTCCCATTCAAAATACCAGGCCGCGGGCACGATGCACCGGTTCCGCCGCCAGGCCGTGCGGAAGGTGGGCTTTTCCGCCGCCGTCTCCACCCGGGCATTCAGGAGCAGGCTTCTTCCGGTAAAGCCCCATTTCATCGGGTAAACGGCAGGCTTTCCCGACCGGTCCGGTGCAAGCACCGGCACGATGTCGGCGGGCCGCACCTCGCCTTCTGTGACAAAGCCGCTGCCGTCCTTTTCCCACCGCTTCACCAGGGGCGAACGGTACATTTCCTCCACAATCTCTCTAAGATCCGGGGAGGCATCCATCCAATAACGTGTGCACATATCAGCAAATCCTCCGCTGTCCGCTTATCCGAGCAGCTGCACCCCCGCAATTGACAGCTGTCAGTCCTCATCATATTCGCCGTACTCACATCCGATGTGTGTTGCTTCCATCTCGTCTACAAGCCGGAGCTCTCCATGAACCTTGTCATACA
>CADBNF010000058.1 GCA_902796005.1 uncultured Lachnospiraceae bacterium
GAATCCGTCCTTTTGGCGGTACTGGCCAGCTCTTCACAGCCCTTCTGTACGAAGAGACAAGCAAGGATCCGTCCTTTCGGCGGTACGCCCCCGCTCTCCTGCGGTACGCCCCCACCTCTCCTGCAATATGCCCCCGCTCTCCTGCAGTATTCTTTCGTTCCCGCCAGCATGTAATTCATTAAGGTCTTTCTATTTTTATTTTTAATATGTTGACACGCGATATATGTCGTGATACGATACAGTCGTAAGGCGATATATCGTGAGGTGATACAGATGAAAAAAAGCGAACCAATGTCGGAAAGCTATTATTACATCCTGCTGTGCCTGGCAAAGGGAGCAAACCACGGCTACGGCATCATGCAGATGACGGAGAAGCTTTCCAAAGGCGATGTAACCATCGGCTCGGGCACCATGTACGGCGCAACCGGAAACATGATAAAGAAAGGCTGGATCCGCGAGATTATGTCGGATGAGCCCGGCCTGGAGCGCCGGCGGCTGTACCAGCTGACTGATACAGGGCGAAAAGCCCTTCAGGACGAAATCAACAGGCTGAGACGGATGCTGGATAACGCGGGCGAGGTGTGAAAATGGAAAGACAGTATAAGAATGTATATAAAATCTATTCTGCCTGGAATTATGAAAAAGAGGTGGAGGATTTAAATAAAGCCTCCGAAGAGGGCTGGCAGCTTGTCAGGGGATACGGCTTTCATTGCAGATTTGTGAAAAATGATAATGTCCGCTACCGCTATCAGCTGGATTACGGCAGGATCGAGGACATAGGCCGGTATATCGAAACCTTCCGGGAGCAGGGCTGGGAATATGTGAACTCCACCTTCAACGGCTGGCATTATTTCCGTAAGCTGTACGATCCCTCTCTTCCGGAGGAAGCCTATGAGATTTTCACCGACAGAGAATCCATGCAGGAAATGAACAGCCGCTGGGCGCGTCTGGCCCTGATTGTTACCATAGCCATCGGCATTTTGGCTGTACTGTATCTGGTACAGGTCATCCGGACGCCGAAGCTTCCGGCGATTGTCCTGTTTGCGACGTTTGCCGTGGAATTAGTGGTTCTCCTGCGCGGCATCGGCATTATGCGAAACGCCGCAGCCAGCCGCAACAGAAAAGGTGACAGTCGGTTCATGGTCGTATTCTTCGCGGTTATCATTATCGGCGCCGTTTCCGGAAGCGCGCTTGCTGCGACGCGGCCGTATATCGGCGGCAGCATGCGGGCCGGCGATGTCGACGGGCCGGTCACTGACAACCGCTTCGGCGACTTCAATGTCAGATACCCGGACAACTACTATCTCGACCTGGATATAGAAGCCCCCGCTCCCGTTACCCTCGAGGTTATTGATGAAAAGGGCGAGGCCGTATTTTCCCGGACGGAAACCGACTTTCACGGAGAAAACCTGCGTCTGCGGCTGCCGAAAGGCACCTACCGCTTCTCCATGTCCTGCACCTCCGGCTATAATCTGGAATACCATCTCGATTAGGCATCTCCCGAATAAAAGAATGCATTTCCGCGAAAAAGCATGACTGCGAACGGCAGCCATGCTTTTTAAGTAAGGCAGATACGTGCAAAATCGTACATCCGCCGGTATGTTTTTAAATCCGGCGGGACGGCCGCTGTGACACAGCCGTCCCGGACGGGGTAATAATTTACGGAATCATGCCAAGCTTCTTCGCCTGCTGGGTCAGCTCCTCACGGAAATCCGGATGGGCGATGGCAATCATGTTGTAGGCGCGCTCGGTCAGGGTTCTGCCGCGCATGTAAGCCACGCCGTACTCGGTGATGATCATGTCCACCAGGTTCCTGCTGATGGTCACGGCAGCGCCGGGGGTAAGCTGGGCTTTAATCTTTGACAAGGTGCCCTTCTTCGCGGTGGAGGACATGGCGATGATGCCGCGCCCGCCCTTGGAATGCAGTGCGCCGTAGGCGAAGTCCGTCGCGCCGCCGGTGCCGGAATACTCGGTGGAACCGATGGATTCGGAGCAGACCTGGCCGAAGAGGTCAACCTCCAGCGCGGTGTTGATGGAAACCATGTTGTCGTTCTGGGCAATGATGAAGGGATCGTTGGCGTATTGGCCGGGAACCATCATGTAGTCCGGGTTCTTGTTCATATCCTCGTACAGCTCCGCATCGCCGATGACGAAGGTGCCGACGTGTTTGCCCTTGTTGATGGTCTTTCTGGAGCCGTTGATGGCGCCCATGCGGATCAGTTTGCCGATGCCGGGGGTGAACAGCTCGGTGTGCAGGCCCAGGTCATGCTTGGTCTGCAGCGCCAGCGCAACCATGTCTGCGGTGCCGCCCAGGCCTACCTGGATACAGTCACCGTCATGTATGAATTCCGCCGCCGTGCCGCCGATGATCTTGTCGTTCTCGGAAGGAACGGGGGAGGGAACGGACCAGAGATCCTCTTCCTGCTCGATAATGGCGTCAATCTGGGAAATATGGATTCTGCCGGCTTCCGGTTTCAGTCTGGGCATCTTCGGATTGACCTGGACGATAATGGTCCTTAAGGTATCCTGCTTCAGCGCGAAGGCTTCGTTAATCAGACAGGTGGACATATAGAGGTTGCCCTCCTCGTCCATGGGGGTTGCCGCGGTCAGAAGAACGGTGATCGGGCGCACCTGGTTCCATCTCACAATCCAGTCATGCAGGTTTGCGGGCATGAACTGGTAATTGAAGCATTTCTGGGCTTCTCTGGAAGGACCGCCCATGATAAGGCCGGTGGTATTGATGTGGCCGTTCATGGCCGGGTCGGACATGAACTGGTAATTTCTGTCCTGCCCCTTGATAACCCATACGTCCTCAACTCTGTCTGCAATGGTATGCAGCTGCTGCAGGGTGCTCACGGCCGCGTTGGAGTCGGTACCGGTCACGATGGTATCATGGGACTGAATCAGGCTCAGTGCTTCAGCGATAGTCGTCTTCTTGGACTCATATAATTCTTTGTAATCCATAATTGTTCTCCCTGTGAAAAAAAATACAACGGTTACATATTATCAGTGTAAAGCATTCCGGCGGAAATGGCAATGCCCGTCTTCGGGAATATGGCGGAAAAATTCCCGATTTATAATAAAAAAGCAGGAGATATTCCGGAATTTTCCGGTATGTCTCCCGCTTATTTAAAATACTCAGCCTTTTTTCTCCAGGGCTTCAAGGGGCTCATTCAGCTCCCCGCAGCCTTCCAGCACAAATCTGCCGTTTTCGATGAGGGAAATCTCCTCTCCCGTCTCCGTCACCACCCGGATGGACTGCAGCTCGTCATAGGGGATGGTGATGTCCGTATGACAGCCGAAATAGGCTTTGCCGATATCCGTTTTCCGCAAAATCGAAAAATCGTTGTCCCTGGCCACGATGGCCTTGCCGTCGGGATTGAAGGTAATGTTGTCCTCATCCCAGGAATAGCAGGTATCCCCGAAGGCAAAATGCGGTCCGGTCTTTTCCGCAATCAGGATCGGGAAAAGCCCCTCAATACCATAGCGTTTTCCCACCTCGTAGGCCGTGGTATTGGTGCCGATGGCAAATTCCCCCATGGGCACGGTCGGGTGGTGGAACAGGATGTTTTCCTCGATAAACCGCCTGTTTTCCTCTTCCGTATCGAAATTCCCGCAGGTATAGTCCGTAATCACCCCATCCTTGACCGTCAGGCGCAGGTTTTTGAAATACAGGCCCTCCAGGAAGACGCCGGGCAGGTGCAGCAGGCCTTCCGTGCCGCGAAGCACCGGCGTGGTAAACACCTCGCCCACCGGAATGTTCACATCCGCCACGCAGTTTTCGAAAATGGTCTCCTTTTCCGGATCGGACAGGCGGTACAGCTGTACGGTGATATCCGTTTCGTTGCCGTTTGTTCCCAGTACCCGGACACATTTTCCCCGGTCCAGGGCATCGATGAGTTTCTGCTGGATCCGCTGGTAGGTGGTATAGTCCAGGGTGTTGATCCGGATGGTCTCTCTGAAGATTTCCGGGAAATTCTCCCCTATCTCCGGCACGGGGAAGGCGATGATGGTAAAGCTCCGCTCACTGCCGATGATGTACCGGTTGGTGATCTGGGAGGCCTGGGTGGTGTACCTGGCCTTCATCTTCGTCTGCTCGGGCGTGAATTTCACGGCCCCGGGGCAGGCTGCCGGCGAAAAGGGCGTTTCCCCGAACACGTCGATGACGGCCGGGCCCGCGTGAGCCGCCGCATTTTCCTTCTGCTCCTCAAAGGCTTCCCTTAGGGAGGCCAGCTTGCGGGTAATGAATTTCTCGTCGGTAAACAGGGCGTCGTCATTTCTGTGGTCATAATCGTACTGGCTGTTGACCGTACCCCCGGCAAAACCGGTTTTCCCCGGCCGGAAGGTCAGCCGGTGCAGGGACTGCCGGAAAATGACCGGGGAAAGCCCCATGTCGGCAAACTGCCGGATGGCCGCCTTCACCATACGCTCAAAGCCCAGGCGGTACCGGATATTCACGGTTTTCTTGCGGGAAAGGTCCTTGCCCGTCACCACAAAGCCGATGCGGTAGCCCTCGGTAAAGGTCCGGGCCATTTTCTCTATCTCCTCCTCCGGAAGGGAGGCCAGAAATGCCGCGGTTTCCCGTTCATTGTCCGACACATACTCACCGTAGCGGTAGAGGTACCGGACGTCGGACAGGTCGGCGCTGTTGATGATATCCGCCGCAAAGGTACGGGCGGGGTCCACCTGGTCCGCCACGAAATCCTGCAGGAACTCCCGGCAGTAGTCGTAGTTATAGTAATAAATGATTTCCCTTAAATAGTCCGTCCCGGGCAATTCCCCGTCGGTAAAGGCGCCGTACACCTGCAGGTAAAGCTCCAGAATTGCGCAGACGTCAAAGCGCCTGCCCTCCAGGGCAAAGGCGTACAGGCCGAAAACCTCCGTATACAGAAAGCCCAGGATCTGTCCGTAATCCCTGCCCAGCCTTTCGCAGGCAAAGGCGGGGTTGCCGTAGCTTACCCCGTAGTTTTCCGGCAGGACGTCCCCGTACACCAGGAGATTCCTCTCCTCCAGCACCGAAAGGGGCTCGTCGCAGCCCTTCCCGGCCTTTTCCGCCTCTGCAAGCACCGCCAGAATGTATTTCGCCTCCCGGACGAAAAAGTCCCTGTAAGGCTCCGGAACCGTTTCCTCCGCCGGAATCTCCCGGATTCTTTCCAGGAACAGTTCCAATCTTTCGTCGTTCATCTTTTCTCCTTATGTAAACCTTATCCTGCATCCGCCGACCCGAATCCGGCACCCTTCCAAAGAAGAAGGCTCGTCAGATGCCGGAAACAATAAGCACCAGCCAGATAATGGCGATCACCCCGCACAGCAGCGTGCCCGCCAGGGGTGACAGCCGTCCCCTTTCCGGTCCCTTAAGCTGCTTCAGGCCGGAGAACAGGCCGAAGGCCGCAAGGATCAGGGAACAGAGGCCCAGGGCACCCACATAGCCCGGTCCGTTTCCGCGGTGCACAAAGGAGAGCACAATCCCCGCGGCCAGGGCCGCCAGGGATGCCAGAAAGCAGTACAGGCTTCTCCTGCTGCCGCTGCCGCTGTCATCTTTTTTGATGGAAAATCTGTATCTGCCCTTCATTATGCCTTGAACGTCCAGGATCCGGCCGCGCCGTACTGCCGGTAATAGTCATCCAGCTGCGCCCGTCTTACGCTGTCGATGGGTGAGCCTTCCTTGTTCTCCAGGTATGCGGTAACCTCTTCCATGGTTACGATGGCCGCGGTGGGGAAGCCGTAGAGCTCGGCCACCTCTTCCAGGGCGCTCTTTTCACCCTTGCCCTTTTCACAGCGGTTTAAGGACACCATCAGGCCCACGATCTGCACATTGCCCTGGGCTTTGAGGATCGGCACCGTCTCCTCGATGGATTTGCCGGAGGTGGTCACGTCCTCAATGATCAGCACCCGGTCGCCGTCGTGCACCGGGCTTCCCAGCAGGATGCCCGCATCGCCGTGGTCCTTGGCCTCCTTGCGGTTGGAGCAGTATTTCACGTCCACACCGTAGAGCTCGCTGATGGCGGCCGCCGTGATGACCGACAGGGGAATGCCCTTGTAGGCCGGTCCGAAAAGAATATCGAAATCCAGGCCGAAACGGTCATGGATGGCCTTGGCATAGGCCTGGCCCAGTTTGCGCAGCTGGGTGCCGGTGACGTAGGCGCCGGCATTCATGAAGAAGGGGGATTTTCTGCCGCTTTTTAAGGTAAATTCCCCGAATTTGAGCACGTCGCTCTCCACCATAAAATCAATAAATTCCTGTTTGTAGGCTTCCATTTATATCTCCTTTTTATTCCATCGGCCTGGAGCTTTGCCGGGCCGCTTCTTACTCGTTTATTTCAGTCTTACCGGACCGCGCCGATAAGGGAACGGATGTCCTCGATGCGGTTCTGCTGCAGGTAGTCCGCGATACCGTCGATGATTTCCACCGTGGCCCGGGGGTTGAAGAAATTGGCGGTACCCACCGCCACCGCGGTCGCGCCGGCCAGGATGAATTCCAGGGCATCCTCCGCCGTGGTGATGCCGCCGAGGCCGATGATGGGTATCTGCACCGCCTGGGCGCACTGGTAAACCATCCGCACCGCCACCGGCTTGATGGCAGGGCCGGAAAGGCCGCCGGTTTTGTTGGCCAGCACAAAGCTTCTGGTCTTCACGTCAATCTTCATGCCCGTCAGGGTATTGATGAGGGAAATCGCGTCCGCGCCGCCGTTTTCCGCTGCCCGCGCCGCGACCGTTATGTCCGTCACATTGGGGGTCAGCTTCATGATCACCGGCTGGGCCGCCCGTTTTTTCACCTCCCGGGTAATCCGCTCGGTGGCCACAGGGTCCGTGCCGAAGGTAATGCCCCCCGCCTTCACGTTCGGGCAGGAAATATTAATCTCCAGCATATCCACCGGGGCGTCCGCCAGGCGCTCTACCACCCTTAAATATTCCTCCTCGGAATGGCCGCAGACGTTGACGATGACCTTCGTGTCAAACTGGTTCAGGAAGGGAAGATCCCTTTCCAGGAAGACGTCAATGCCCGGGTTCTGCAGGCCGATGGCATTGAGCATGCCGCCGTAGGTTTCCGCCACCCTGGGGGTGGGGTTCCCCGGCCAGGGCACGTCCGCCACGCCCTTGGTCACCACGGCGCCCAGGGCCGAAAGATCCACAAAATCTGCATATTCCATGCCGGAACCGAAGGTGCCGGAAGCGGTCATGACGGGGTTTTTCAGGGTTACTCCTGCAATATCTACGGATAAATTCATGTCAGGCCCTCCCTTACAGTACGATTTCCCCGGCTTCAAAGACCGGTCCTTCTTTACAGACGCGTTTGTTCTTTACATGGGTGTGCCCGTCCACCTCTGCGGATTCGCAGACGCAGGCCAGGCAGGCGCCGACGCCGCAGGCCATCCGCTCCTCCATGGACAGGTAGCAGGGGATTCCGTTCTCCTGCGCATATTTTTTCACCGCGGCCAGGAGCACCTTCGGTCCGCAGGCAAAAATGATTTCCGGCATCATGGTTTCCGCCGTCTGCGCAAGGGCGTAAGCCGCATTTCCCTGGATGCCGAAGGAGCCGTCATCCGTGGAAATCACGCATTTCGCATGGGCCGCGAAATCATTGGCCAGGAAAATATCCGCGTTCCGGTAGCCCATCACGGAAACCGTGCCCGCGCTTGCCGCGTCCTTTGCGGTCTGCAGCATGGGGGGAATACCGATGCCGCCGGACACCAGGTATAAAAGCTTCCCGGCAGCCTCATCCAGGGGAAAGCCGTTGCCGTTCGGTCCCAGCACCTTTACCGTGTCCCCGGCTTTCAGGGCGGAAAATTCCTCCGTACCCTTGCCCTGCACCCGGTAGACCAGGCGGATCCGGCCCTTTTCCCGGTCGATTTCACAGAGGCTGATGGGCCGGGGCAGGAGCCTGCCGGCATTGTTGCAGTACAGGTTCACGAACTGCCCGGCAGCCGCGCTGCCCGCGACGGTTTCATTTTCCAGCCACAGGCTGAAGATCCCGGAGCTGATTTCCTCCTGGGAGATAACCTTCGCCGTTTCTATTTTTTTCATACGGGCCTCCCTGCTGCCGCCAGAGCGCTGCCTATGTCTTCCTTCATCTCCAGTACGGCTGCCCTCGCCGCGCCGCCGAAATCCGCTTCCCCGAAGGAGGCATACTTTTCCTGCTTCCAGGCAGCGATGATGCCCCTGGAGGAATTGACGATAGCGCCGAGGCCGTCTTCATTGAAGAAATTCACCAGGTCTGCGCCTTTTCCGCCCTGGGCGCCGTAGCCAGGCACCAGGATCAGGGCCTTCGGCATGATTTTACGAAGCACCGCGCCCATTTCCGGGTAGGTGGCGCCTACCACCGCGCCCACATAGCTGTAGGCGTCGCCCATGAGCTCTTCACCCCAGGCCGCTACCATTTCTCCCACATGCTCGTACAGGGGCCGCCCGTCGATGAGCCGGTCCTGCAGCTCGCCGCTGGAGGGATTGGAGGTCTTCACCAGCACGAAAATGCCTTTTTTCTCCTCTTTGCACACCTTCATAAAGGGCCTGATGCCGTCGCTTCCCAGATAGGGGTTGACGGTGATGAAGTCCTCGTTAAAGCCGTATAATTTCTTTCCGCCGATTTCCACACCGCCCAAATGACCGGTGGCATAGGCCTCGGAGGTGGAGCCGATGTCGCCCCTCTTAACGTCGCCGATGACCGTAAGGCCGGCAGCCTGGCAGTACCGCACGGTTTTCTCAAAGGCAATCATCCCGGGGATGCCCAGCTGCTCGTACATGGCCACCTGGGGCTTTACCGCGGGTACCAGGTCCGCAACCGCATCCACAATACCGCAGTTAAAACGGTAGAATGCCTCCGCGGCCCCCTCCAGGGTTTCCCCGAATTCCTCAAAAGCTGCTTTCTCTATCTGTTCAGGCACGTAGGCAAGCATGGGGTCAAGCCCCACCACAATCGGTGCCTGTTTCTTCCTGATGTCCTCCATGAGCCGGTTAATCATCTTCACGTCCTCCTCTTTGCGGTATACATACAAAAACTCAGTTTACAGTTTATAATAAACCCCGGCAAAAAACAATATTGCATCTGGTATATTCGGGCAGAAACTGGTATAATTTACCGGCATGCGAAGACTGCGCAGGGCGAAAAGCCGGCAGAAGACACGGCATGCAGAACAGGAGCATTTTATGAAGAGAGAAATGTTGTGGAAGCAGGAAGGCTTTGACAAGGCTGCCTGCATGGATTTTGCGGAAGGCTATAAAAAATTCATTTCCGATAATAAGACCGAACGAGAGGCGGTAGCCGGCGTTATCGAAGAGCTTAAAAACCACGGCGCGGCAAGCCTGGACGAGGTACTGGAAAAAGGTGTGAAGCCGGAACCGAACCAGCTGATTTACGCGGATATGATGAAGAAGTCCCTGATGATTTTCCGGATGGGCAGCGCCCCCTTAACCGACGGCTTGCGCATCCTCGGCGCCCATGTGGATTCTCCCAGGCTGGACATCAAGCAGAATCCCCTCTATGAGGATCACGAGATGGCTTACCTGGATACCCATTACTACGGCGGCATCAAGAAATACCAGTGGCTGACCATTCCGCTGGCCATCCACGGCGTGGTGGCGAAAAAGGACGGCTCTGTCCTCAATATTGTCATCGGCGAAGACGCTTCCGACCCGGTGCTTGGCATCACCGATCTGCTGCCCCACTTAGGCGCAAAGCAGATGGGCAAAAAGGCGAACGAATTTGTGCCCGGTGAAGCCCTGAATGTCCTCATCGCCGGCATTCCGAAGGCAGGCGAAGAAAAAGAGGCGGTCAAGGCCGCCGTTCTGGATATCATTAAAGATAAATACGATTTCGAAGAGGAGGATTTCCTCTCCGCCGAGCTGGAAGTGGTTCCTGCGGGACCGGCCAGGGATTTCGGTCTTGACCGGAGCATGATCCTGGGCTATGGCCAGGACGACCGGGTCTGCGCCTACACCTCTTACAGGGCCATCCTTGACGAGGAGCATCCGGTGCTCACCACCGCCTGCCTCTTTGCAGACAAAGAAGAAATCGGCAGCGTCGGCGCCACCGGCATGACCGGCACTTATTTTGAAGACGCTGTCCGGGAGCTGATGGAGGTCTGCGGCTGCTACAGCGAGTCCGGCCTGCACCGTCTCCTGAAGAAATCCAAGGTTCTCTCCTCCGACGTAAGCGCCGGCTTTGATCCCCTCTTCCCCGAGGTGATGGAAAGCAAGAACAGCTGCTATCTCGGCTACGGCCCGGTCTTCAACAAATTCACCGGTGCCAGGGGCAAATCCGGCTCCAACGATGCGAATGCGGAGTACATCGCCTTCCTTCGCGCCGCCATGGAAAAGGGCTGCGTCTCCTTCCAGACAGCTGAGCTGGGCAAGGTGGATGAAGGCGGCGGCGGTACCATCGCCTACATCCTTGCGGAGCTTGGCTGCGAGGTCATCGATTTCGGCGTAGCCGTACTCTCCATGCACGCCCCCCACGAGGTCACCAGCAAGGCCGACGTCTACGAAGCCTACCGGGCTTACCGGGCGTTTATTGTAGGGTAACGGCGGGTACCGGCACGAATAAACATTAGTATAAACATTTAGCTTTTTCATAAACACAGACCCGGGGAGTATATTCCCGGGTCTGTGTTTTGTCCCGGCCGATTTCAAAAAATGAGCCGCTGCTATAATTTACCGTAAGGGTCAGTTTATCCAAGGAGAAAAAATATCCCGTGTAGGCATACACGGGATATTTTTATAATAATTTCACTTTACTGCACTGCGTAGGAATCGAAATAACCCTGGATGAAGATAACCGGGGTGCCCTTGTCGCCGGAGCCGCTGGTCAGGTCGCAAAGGGAACCGATGAGGTCGGTCAGTCTTCTGGGGGTGGTACCCTGGGAAGCCATTCTGCCCACCAGGCTGCCGTCCTTTTCGGAGATGGCCTTAATCATGGCCTCCTTGAGTTCCTCGCCAGCCAGATCCTTGAAATCATTGTCAGCGAGGTATTTAAGCTTCAGCTCGTTGGGAGTGCCCTCCAGGCTTGCGGTGTAGGCCGGGCTTACCACCGGATCCGCCAGCTCCCAGATCTTGCCCACCGGATCCTTGAAGGCGCCGTCGCCGTAAACCATGCAGTGCATTTTCACGCCGGTGGCCTTCTCCAGAGAAGCCTGCAGGCTGTCCACGAATACCTGAGGGTTGTTCGGGAAGAGCTTAACCTTCTCCTCGGTGGCTTTATTGGAGCCGTAGAGGCCGTATTTCTCATTACAGCCGGAACCGTTCACGGGGGCGTTCATGATGTCAGCCATGGTCAGCACCTTCTCGGCGCCTGCGGCCAGCAGTCTTCTCTTGGAACGCTCGCGGGTGTGGATGTCACAGCAGATGATGTTCTTCGTGCAGTCCAGGATGGCCCTGCAGTCATTGGCAAAGATAAACACAGCCTCGCAGTCCTGCTCCGCAAAAAGCTCCTTGTAATATTCCACATAGTCCACGCCGGTGAAGGGATGCTTCTCATAGCCGAAAAGCTCGCGGTATCTCTTCTCGTCCAGGATATCGGAATAGGGATTCACGCCCATCTCATCCAGCTTGTCCTCATCGAAAAGATGGTTGCCCACCTCGTCTGAAGGGTAGCTCATCAGTATATATGCCTTCTTAAAGGCCTTCGCGATGCCCTTCAGCACGATGGCGATACGGTTGCGGCTCATGATCGGGAAAACGATGCCGATTTCGTCCGTGCCGAATTTTGCCCGGCAGTCCGCGGCAATATCATCAATGGTGGCATAATTGCCCTGGGTTCTTGCCACTACCGCCTCGGTGACGGCCACGATATCATTCTCGTGGAAGGTTACCTTCTGCTCTTCACCCATCTCCACGATGCTTTTCGTTACCATGGACACAAGGTCGTCGCCCTCTTTGAATACCGGGCAGCGCACGCCTCTGGATACTACGCCAACTGTTCTCATATAAACCGCCTTTCTATCTGTTCATAATGAATCGGGTATCAACACGAAACTGTATTATACCAGATTTCTTTCTGAAGGAAACCCTTTATTAGAAAAATTTTTATGCTCACTTACAGAAATACGCAAAGGGCTTCAGCCGTTGACCGCGCCGCCGCAGTACTCGCATTTGCCGTTCTCGTCCGGAATGGTGGTGGCGCCGCACCAGGGGCAGACCACTGCCTGTTTCGGCGTATTGGCCTCCTGCACGGCTGCCCGGGTCTCGTCATGCATCCGGGTAATGGAGGCACGGATGTCCTCCGCCAGCTGCATGACCTGGTTGTACCTGGCATTATACTGCAGGGCCGCGCCGGCGCTTCCGTGTCTGGCCACCTCGTGATACCCTACCTCGATGGAGGAGCCGTTCAGATCCATGCTCATCTCGTCAAAATAGGGATGGTTTACATAAATATTCATGGTAAAACGGTAGGAATAGTTGTACCTGGGCGGCTTGTAGCTTTCCGTCTTGCCGTCCGGCAGCCTCCTTCTCTCCTCGCTTCTGCTCTCGGAGGTATCCACCTGGCAGCCTGTTACCTGGGAGAAATCAATGACGTCCGGATTGCTCTCCTTCCAGTTTCTGCCGCTGACCACCACGAATTTCCCGGCGTCCTCGTCCAGCAGTACCTTGTCGTCATCTCCCAGGGTGCGGGTAACCTTGAAGGCCTCCACTGCCTTCGCATTCTCCTCCCGATAGGCCAGCTGTTCCTTGATGTCCTCCACCGTGCTTTTCTTCCGCCCGGTGAACCATTTGGAAAGCTTTGCCGCGCAGTTTTTGCAGCAGTTGCCGTCCGCCAGCTTCCGGTTGCCCAGAAGGCCGATTTTCTCTCCGCAGATATCACAGTATTTCTTGTCAAATAATCCCATGGCTTCTCCTTTGCCTCTGTCTGTCCGGTTTCAGAACCGGAGGGATGAACAGACCCGGAAAACCTCCGACTGTTCTTACTGCTTGTTCTTCAGCCGCTTGTCTGCCTTGATGGCCAGGCGGGTACCCAGAGACTGGATCACCTGGACGATCACGACCAGAAGCACAACGGCAAATATCATGATCAGGTACTTATATCTGTAGTAACCGTAGTTAATGGCGATTTTACCCAGACCGCCGCCGCCGATGATACCGCTCATGGCGGAATAGCCGAGAATGGTGATGATGGCGTTCGTCGCGTTGGAAATCAGGGCGGGGACACTTTCCGGAATCATTACCTTGGTAATGATCTGCATCGGCGAAGCCCCCATACTCTGGGCCATCTCAATGGTGTTGGGGTTAACCTCCCGAAGACTTCCCTCCACCAGCCGGGAAACAAAGGGAAAGGCCGCGATAACCAGCGGCACCACCGTTGCGGGCGTACCGACAACCGTACCCACAATCGCCCGGGTAAGGGGGAAGACCAGAATCATCAGGATCAGGAAGGGCACGGACCGGAGCACGTTGATGATGAAGTTCAGGATTTTCATCACCGGCGCGGGCAGCGGCAGGATGCCGCCCTTCTCTCCCGTTACAAAAATGACGCCCAGGGGCAGACCGATAATGATGGCGATGGCAGCGGAAAGCAGGGTCACATACACCGTCTCCCAGATGGCCAGCGGGAACTGGGTTTTGAAAATCTCCCAGGCCTCCATCAGGGTTTCCATGGAAAATGCATTAGTCAGCATCCTTTTCCACCTCCTCTGCGATCACGCCCTCCCTTTCGGAAATAAAGGCAATGGCCTTTTCAGCGTCTTCTTCACTGCTGACATTCAGCAGCATGGTACCGTAAATCTTGCCCTGCAGGCTCCGGGTAGCCGCATAGGCTATGCTGGCCTCCACGCCGGTCTGCACCGCCATACGGGCGATCAGCGGCGTTGCCGTGGCATCCGCGCCGTTGAACACCACCCGGATGGTGGGTTTGCCGGATCCCGCCACCACGGCGGTATCCTCTTCTCCGGCCGGGTATACCAGTCGCTTGCCGGCGGCGGATTTCGGGTTGGAGAACACCTCTCCGACTTCTCCCTGCTCCACCACCACACCGTGGTCCAGGATGGCCACCTTGTTGCAGATTTCCTCCACAACACTCATCTGGTGGGTGATGATCACGGCGGTAATGCCCATTTTCTGGTTGATTTCCCGGATGAGCTCCAGAATGGAATGGGTCGTATTCGGATCCAGGGCGCTGGTGGCTTCGTCGCAGAGCAGCACCTTGGGATTGGTGGCCAGGGCCCGGGCAATGGCTATCCGCTGCTGCTGTCCGCCGGACAGCTGGGCAGGATAGGCATTGGCCTTGTCCGCCAGGCCGATGAGATCCAGAAGCTCCATCGCCCGCTTTCTCGCCTCCGTCTTATTCACGCCGGCCAGCTCCAGGGGGAAACACACGTTTTTCAGACAGGTGCGCTGCATCAGCAGGTTGAAGCCCTGGAAAATCATGGTGATGTCCCGGCGCACGGAACGAAGCTCGGCCTCGGATAACCGGGTAATATCCACGCCGTCGATTTCCACGGAGCCTTCCGTGGGCCGTTCAAGCATGTTGATGCAGCGGACCAGGGTGCTTTTGCCCGCGCCGCTCATGCCGATGATGCCGTAGATATCCCCGTCCGCAATGGAAAGCGTAACCCCTTTCAGGGCTTCCACGTCATTGTCGGCGGTGGCAAAGGTTTTGGATACGTTCTTAATCTCAATCATTAAAGTTCCTCAAAAGGATGGGCCCAAAGGCCCATCCATACTGTTATTCTATTTATTTGATGTCATCCAGGGAAGCGGACTTTCCGGGGTAGATGCCCATGGGCTCTACGTGGATAGGCGCTGCGGAAACGATATGGGTACCGTTTTCCTTATTGAAATCGTCCATGTAGGGAACGTGCTGGAAGTAGTTCGCATCAAGCTCGCCGCTCTCTACAACGTTGTTGGGCTGTACATAATCCGTGAACTCCACCACTTCAAGGGTGATGTTCTTCTCAGCCAGGATATCCTTGGCAATGGCAAGAATCTCAGCGTGGGGTGTGGGAGAGGCCGCAACGGAAACCTTCTGTCCGGCAAGGGCATCGTAATCGATGGAGGCATCATAGCCGTCGGTGGGCGCTTCAACGGTGGAAACCACCGCGCCGTCATACTTCTCGTTGATGAAATCCACTACCTGCTGGCTTTCCAGGGCAGCTACCAGGGCCAGGATAATCGGGTCGTTCTCCCTGCCTTCCTTTACTGCCAGGATATTGGCATAGGCAGAATAGGAGCCTTCCATGCCCAGGGAATCCTTTACGGGATTCAGGCCCGCCTCAATGGCGTAGTTGGAGTTGATAACCGCGAAGTTCACGTCCTTCAGAACGTTGGGCAGCTGGGCAGCCTCAACCTCCTTGAACTCGATGTTGTAGGGATTCTCGGCGATATCCAGGGTGGTTGCAGTGATGCCGGCGCCGTCCTTCAGGGTGATATATCCCATGGACTCCAGCAGCATCAGCGCTCTGGCCTCATTTGTCGTATCGTTCGGAACAGCAATCGTAATCTTCTCACCGGCTGCGCTTCCGGAACCGGAGCCGCCGCCGCAGGCTGCCAGACCGCACACAACTACAGCGGCCAGAGCAATGCCAAGTACTTTTGACAATACCTTTTTCATTTTTTTTACTCCTTTTTCTTTTTCCTTCGTCCGGAATAACCTTCCGACTTGAAAATTTATAATACCATAAAGACGTAAATGAAACAAGATAATTGTCCCGGTTTTTGGCATACAATTGTAACGGATTTTTCAAAAAAAATTTAATCAGATGACCCGGAAGCCCTCGCCGTGCACCTCGTTGGAATTCATGATAATCATAAAGGAGGCTTCGTCCTCTTTTTTCACGGCTTCGCTGATGCCGTATATTTCCTTCGGGCTGGCCGCCACCATGACCACGGCCTTCGTATCCCCGGTGTAGCCGCCCTTTGCCGCAAGGATGGTGGAGCCCCGGCTGGACACCTTGTCAATACACCGGCAGATATCCTCTCCCCTGTCGGTGACAATAAGGCCCACCCGGCCCGCATTGGCGTTGAACATGACCTTGTCCACCACCGTGGAGGTCAGGAAAATAACGATCATGCCGTATACAATACCGTCGAAGGTGCGCATGATGAGGCCGCCGGCGGCCACCACCACCGCGTCCATGACGAAAATGATGGTTCCCATCTTCAGGTGGGGTTTCACCTTCCGCACCGCCATCAGGATGAAATCCGCGCCGCCGGTGGAGGAATGCCGCATATAGATGAGGCCGTAGCCGATGCCGTAGCACACGCCGGTCAGCAGGGCGGCCATCAGGCGGCTGCCGTTATATACCGGCAGGAAGCGGCCGAAGACGTCCACCATGATGGTGGAGATAACCATGCACCGGAAGGATTTGAGAATGAACTTTCTGCCGATGAGCCGGTAGCAGATAATGGCCACGGGAATATTCATCACCAGGGTGGTCACACCGATGGGCAGCCGGAAAAACCGGTAAAGCAGAAGGGCGATGCCGGAAAAGCCGCTCAAAGGGATATCCGCCTGCAGGACAAAGCTGCAGATAGCCAGGGAAATCAGTGCATTGCCCAGAAGCTCCGCGCCGACGTCCAGCGCTTCGTTTCTGCACCACTCCTTTCTCTGTTCCGGCGTCATTTTTCTTCTCTCTTTCATGGTTTCCTCTCCTTATGTCATACGGGCTTTTCCCGGATTCGTGCAATAAAAAAAGCAAAGCACGTCACAGACCGCTATGACCCGCAAAATGCTTTGCTCTTTTACGGTAGTCAGTTTACCGGGAAAACGTCCGTCCGTCAAGCTTCTTTTCCGGCATATCTGCGCCGCAATTCTCCGCGAAAGCCGGCTTTTTAAAGAACACCTTCCCCGTCAAAGGCGGGAATAAAGCTGGACTTGTCCGTCTCTCCCTCCTGGATGAAGGCGTTTTCCATGCCCAGGGATAAGGCATAATCCACCACGCGGTCGTACTCCCTGGCCGTAACAGGCCGGGTAAGCTCGGGATACTCATCCAACTGCCCGGTGGAAAGCATGGGCGTGTACTGGTTCATGATGCTCACCGTCACCGTATCCCTGTAGGTCTCCCAGAGATATTTTAAAACGGCCCGGCTGTCCTTCGTGCAGCCCGGCAGGACCATGTGGCGGACGATGGTGCCCCGCTTCATAAGAAGGCCCTCTTCCAC
Source organism: uncultured Lachnospiraceae bacterium (assembly GCA_902796005.1). Classification (GTDB taxonomy): domain Bacteria; phylum Bacillota; class Clostridia; order Lachnospirales; family Lachnospiraceae; genus Alectryocaccobium. Next base: position 17,086 of record CADBNF010000058.1, read on the forward strand.
CGCTTTTCCGGACACGCCGCCCTCATAGACGGCGGGACCGGTCTGGCGCACCATTTCCGCAATGGCGGCAGAGGCCTTTTCGAAATAGTCCGGCGCATGGGCGTATTTCCCGGAAATCTCCGGGGAAAAGAATTTCAGGTCCGGCAGATAGATATCCACCAGCCCCTCCAGCATTTTCAGGGTACCGATGTTTTCGTAGCTTCCGGTATTGTACACCACCGGAAGCGCCAGGCCCTCATCCTTTGCCAGGCGGAGGGCTTCTGCGATCTGCGGCACGAAATGGGTGGGGGTAACCAGGTTGATGTTGGCCGCGCCTGCTTCCTGCAGCATAAGGAAAATTTCCACCAGCCTTTCCGTATCCACTTCCCAGCCGGTCCGGCTTTGCGCCAGCTCATGGTTCTGGCAGAATACGCATTTTAAGGGGCAGCCGGAGAAAAATACCGTTCCCGAGCCGCAGGTTCCGGAGATGCAGGGTTCCTCCCAGAAATGCAGGGCTGCCCGGGCGACGCGGACCGTCTCTCCCTCCCTGCAGTAGCCTTTATTCTTTTTTCTGTCCACCCGGCAGTTCCGGGGGCAAAGGGTGCAGCCGTCCATCTTTTCCTCCCGCCGAAAAATCCCCCGCAGCTGCGGGGGATTCTTCTTGCATTTCATTTACTGTTTAAGCTTTTTCTGCCGGTACATTATTCAGCCGGAGTGGCATACCAGAAGAAGAAGTAGCCCATCGGGGTGTAGCCCATGTTGTCAAGGCCGTTTGCGCAGTAAATGTTGGTGTAGTAGTAAATCGGGCAAACCGGGAAGCCGCCTTCTGCGAACATATCTTCCTCAGCGGAGTAGAGCAGGGAATCACGCTCGTCGCCGGCCAGGGTAGCCTTCGCAGTCTTGATGGCCTCGTCGTACTCGGTGTTGCTGTACAGACCATAGTTGTAGGAGTTGCCGGTTACGAACAGCTCAAGATAGGTAACCGGGTCATTGTAGTCGGCAATCCAGCCAAGACGGGCAACGCCGAAGGTGTGCTCGCCAAGACCGTTGGTGTAGGTCGCCCACTCCTGGTTCTCCAGGGTGATATCCATGCCCAGAACATCCTTCCAGTCATGGCCGCAGGCCTCAGCAATGGCCTTATGGGTATCGGAGGTATTGAAGTTGTAAACAACGGTGGTGTTGGGATCCCAGGCACCTTCGTCAACAGCTTCCTGATACAGCTCCTGCGCCAGCTCACACTTGCCTGAGTAGGTGGTCAGATCGTAGTCCGGATACTGCTGGGACAGCCAGTTGTAAACAGCGCCGAGCTCGGATACGCCGTAAGCGAAGTCCTTGCCGGTGGAATCAAGGATACCGGAAGCAACAAGACCGGTAGCGGGAACCTGTCCGCCCTGGGTCACGTCTTCAACGATGTGATCACGGTCAACGGAAAGAACCATGGCCGCACGTACACGCCAGTCGGTGATCTTCTCGCAGTTCAGGTACAGATAGTAGGTACCAACATAGGGGTTGATAAAGCAGTCGCCGGAAGCCTGAAGGCTCTCGATCATATCGGTCGGGAAGCTCTCGATGAACTGATAGGTTCCGCCCTGGTAGGACTGCAGGATGTTGGTTTCGGAATCGGACAGCCACCATACGATGTTGTCGGGTCCGAGATTTTCATAATCATAGTAGTACTCGTTGGGCTGCATAACGATGTAGCTGTCATGTACCCATTCGGTTATCTTGTAGGGGCCGTTTACCACGATGTTCTCGGGATCGGTCCAGTTGGCGCCTTTTTCAACAACGTCCTGACGTTCGGGCATCAGGGAAGCGAAAGCGCAGATCTCCAGGAAGTAAGCGCAGGGGCTTTCCAGCTCGATAACAACGGTCTTGTCATCGGGAGCGGAGATACCAAGCTCGGTGGCATCCATCTCACCGTTCTGGATAGCGGTGGCGTTCTTGACGATGTCGTTCAGGAAGTAGCCGTATTCGGAAGCGGTATCCGGATTAACAACTCTCTGCCAGGCATACACGAAATCCTGAGCCTTTACGGGCTCGCCGTCGGACCAGAAGATATCATCACGCAGGGTGAAGGTATAGGTCATCAGGTCATCGGAAACGGTGTAGCTTGCAGCCTGTCCGGGAACGATCTCGGTCATCTTCATGTGGGGATCGTCGGCAACCTGTTCGTCGGTCATCGCATACTTCATCAGGTTTTCAAACTGATGCTGGGTATAAGCGGAACCGTCAACAGAGCTGATGAGGGCCGGGTCGATGGTCTCGGGCTCGGAAGCGATACATGCATTGATGGTAAAGCCTTCCGTTACAGGACCTTCAGCAGCCTCGGATACGGGCTCGGAAGCCTCGCTTGTGCTTGCTGCTTCAGAGGCAGCGGAAGAAGCCTCGCTTACAGCGCTGGACGCAGCGGATGCAGCGGAAGATGCGGATTCACCGGATCCTGAGCCGCCGCCGCAGGCCGTAAGGCTTACTACCATGGCTCCTGCCAGAAGCAGTGCGGTTAACTTTTTCATAAGTTACTCCTCCTTGATTATTTTACAAACCCTTTTGGGGATTTGCTACAACAGTTAATTATAGCCTCTATCATGTTGCACGTAAAGACTGTTTTGCAGAATTTTTAAGGTATTTATGCCGTTTTCCGCAAAATCTTAGTCATCCAGCATGTGGCAGGCCGCAAAATGTCCAGGAGAATACTCCTTGAATTCCGGCATTCTCTCCTTACACCTGTCCGTGGCATAGGGACACCGGGTATGGAAGCGGCAGCCTGAGGGCGGATTGATGGGGCTGGGAATATCTCCCTCCAGCAGGATCCGCTGACGGGTCTTGTTCTTTTCGGGATCCGGCAGGGGAACCGCGGAAATCAGGGTCTGGGTGTAGGGATGAATGGGATGGCTGCAGAGCTCGTAGCTCTCCGCCAGCTCCACCATACAGCCCAGGTACATAACGCCTATCCGGTTGGAAATATGCCGTACCACGGAAATATCGTGGGCAATGAACAGGTAGGTCAGGCCCATCTGCTCCTGCAGATCCTCCAGCATGTTGACCACCTGGGACTGGATGGACACGTCCAGGGCGGAAATCGGCTCGTCGCAGACGATGAACTCGGGCTCCACCGCCAGGGCCCTGGCGATACCGACCCTCTGCTGCTGGCCGCCGGAGAACTCGTGGGGGAATCGGTTCGCATGCTCGGTGTTCAGGCCTACCTGGTCCAGCAGGTTCTTGATGCGCTCGGTCCTCTCCTCCTTGCTCTTCGTCAGCTTATGGATATCCAGGGCTTCTCCCACAATCTCGCCCACCGTCATACGGGGGTCCAGGGAAGCGGAAGGATCCTGGAAGATAATCTGCATCTTGCGCCGGTAGGGAAGCATCTTCTCGGCGATATGCTTTTCGCTGTCATAGATCGGCTTGCCGTCGTAGATGATGGCGCCGCTGGTGGGCTCGTAAAGACGGATGATCGTCCGGCCCAGGGTGGTTTTTCCGCAGCCGGATTCGCCTACCAGGCCGAAGGTTTCGCCTTTATAAATATCGAAGTTTACGGCTTCCACAGCCTGTACGTAGTTTTTCTTAAAACCGCCGCTCTTCACCGCAAAGTACTTCTTCAGATTCTTGACTTCAACCAGCTTCTGTCTTTCTTCAGGCATTTGCGGCCTCCTTCCTCGCCCTGGCCTCCCTGATGTGGAGCCAGCAGGCGGAGATGTGTCCTTCCTCGATTTCCACGAAGGGCGGTTTCTCCCGCAGGCAGATCTTCATGCAGTCCTTGCACCGGGGGCCGAAGTTGCAGCCCTTGGGCGGGTTCAGCAGGTCAATGGGCGTGCCTTCGATGGGAACCAGCTTCGCCGGGGAATCCTCATCCAGCCTGGGCACGGATGCCAGAAGGCCCTTGGTGTAGGGATGCTGGGGATTGTAAAACAGCTGGTTGACCGTACCCTGCTCCACGATATGGCCGGCATACATGACCGAAACCCTGTCGCAGATCTCCGCCACAACGCCCAGGTTATGGGTGATGAAAATGATGGAGGTGCCCTCCGTCTCCTGCAGGTTCTTCATCAGGTCCAGGATCTGGGCCTGGATGGTCACGTCCAGGGCGGTGGTGGGTTCGTCGGCAATCAGAAGCCGGGGTTTGCAGATAAGGGCCATGGCGATCATGGCACGCTGCCGCATGCCGCCGGAAAACTCGTGGGGATACTGCTTTACACGCTTTTCCGCATTGTTGATGCCTACCAGCTCCAGCATTTCCACTGCCTTTTTCATGGCTTCTTCCTTGGAAATCCTGCTGTCATGGCAGGTCAGGGCTTCCGCCAGCTGGTCGCCGATGGTATATACGGGGTTCAGACAGGTCATGGGATTCTGGAAAATCATGCTGACCTTGTTGCCGCGGAACTGGCGCATCTGCTCCGGCGTGTAGGCCAGGACGTCCTCACCCTCGAAGGTGATGGAGCCGCCCACGACTCTGCCGGGATTCTGCAGAAGGCCGATGATGGAATAGGCTTCCACGCTCTTTCCGGAGCCGGATTCGCCTACGATGCCCATAACCTCATCGTAGCCCAGATCATAGGAAATACCGTCTACTGCCTTGACTTCGCCCGCAGGGGTAAAGAAGGAGACCTTCAGATCTTTGATTTCCAGAAGCTTTTTCTTCTCTTCCATAAATCCGTCCTCCTTTACTGTTTCAGACGCGGGTCAAGCGCGTCTCTTAAGCCGTCGCCGACCAGGTTAAGGGTAAGCACGATGATGGTCAGCACAATGGCCGGGAAAATCAGCCTGTAGGGATACAGGGTAATGGTTTCCAGTGCGTCGGAGCACAGGGAGCCCAGGGACGCCATCGGCGCGGAAACACCCAGTCCTAAGAAGGACAGGAAGGATTCCAGGAAAATGGCCGAAGGAATCTGCAGGCAGGTGGTGATAACCAGGGAACCTACGCAGTTGGGCAGCAGATGGCGGCGGATAATCCGGCCGTTGGAAGCGCCCAGGGCCGTGGCCGCGGTTACGTATTCCTGCTGCTTCAGCTGCAGCACCTGGCCCCTGACAATACGGGCCATGGTTACCCAGTACAGTACGGCAAAGGTAATGAAGATACTCACGATACCGGCGCCCAGATCCTTCATGGCCAGGGCAAAGCCGCTCTTGCCGGCGTCAAACCAGGCCTGCAGCGGGTCTTTCAAGACCACCTGCAGCAGAAGAACGATAAGTACCTCCGGTATGGAGTAGATAAGCTCCACGATACGCATCATGACGAAGTCCACCTTGCCGCCGATAAAGCCGGCGATGGAGCCGTAGATGGAGCCGATGATCAGAACGATGACCGCCGCCACCAGACCGATGATGATGGATACCCGGGCGCCGTACATGGTTCTGGCCATGATGTCACGGCCGGCGGAGTCGGTACCGAACACGTGGGGGAAGACCTTGGTGTCCAGCTTCAGCTCCGTGGCGTCCGCCGCGGGCTCGGTGGTGTATTCGATGGCCTCGAATTCGCTGTAGGTGCCGTCCTCGTTCAAATCGGACTGCTTTACCTTCACCAGGGGATTCTCGGCGTCGTTGTCCACGATGAGCACAACCTTCTCCCAGGCCTTGGCCACGTTGAAGGCATAGATGTGCCCGTCGGAATTGATGAAATAATTGCCCTTCTTCACGGCAGTCAGGGAACCGGGCTTCAAGACGGTGGCGTAGTAACCGTCGCACTTGTCCTCAAGGCCGCGGATAATCTGCTCGTTTTCCGAATACTCCATGGGCGCCAGCTTCTGGGCGCTCCGGAACTGCTCCGCATAACCGTAGGGAATCAGCTTCGGCCCGAGGAAGGCAAAAACAAGCATGGCGATAAAGATGAACAGGGCCACCATGGATACGGTATTGGCCTTGAAACGGCGGAAGGCATCCGCCCAGAAGCCCACGCTCTTGTGGGTTTCCACCATGGACTCTTTTTCGTCCGAGGAGGCGCTGTCAAAATCTTCGTCTTTCAGATCAAACTCTTCCAGGATCGGTTCGGGATCAACATGAAAGGGACTGATTTTTGCAAAAGGCTCTTTCATTATTTAATCCTCCTTCGTCGTCAGGGAAATACGCGGATCCACGATCTTGTAGGCAACGTCCACCACAAGGTTCATGATGATAACAAGGGCAGAGAGCACCACCGTGGTCGCCATGATGATGGGATAGTCACGGGAAAGCACGCACTGCACGTAGTACTTGCCCAGGCCCGGAATGGCGAAGGTGGACTCGATAACGAAGCTGCCGGTGATGATGCCTGCGATAACCGGTCCCAGATAGGTGATAACCGGAATCAGGGAGTTCCTTAAAGCATGCTTCAGGACGATGGACCGGGTCTTCACGCCCTTGGCCCTCGCCGTACGGATGTAATCCTGGTTGATGGCATCCAGCATGCTGGTCCGCATCAGCTTCGCAATATAACAGGTATAGTAGAAAGACATACTGATAACGGGCAGCACACAGCTGCGGAAATCCGTCAGACTTCCGCTGATGGTGGGCGCCCACTCCAGCTTGACCGCAAACAGAATCAGCAGCAGGGTGGCCAGAACGAAGGTGGGTATGGCCACACCCACCGTGGTCACCACCCGCAGGAACCCGTCCAGGGCCCCTCCTCTCCTGTAGGCGGCAATACAGCCCAATGGTATGCCGACGGCGATGGCCAGCACCAGGGCGCTGATGCCAAGCTTGATGGACAGGGCGAATTTACCCTGGTGGAAGATAATGTTCTTCACCGGGGTGCCTTCCTGCATCTTCAGGGAGGTGCCCAGATCCCCTTTCAGATAATTGACCACATAGTTCTTAAACTGGACAATCAGAGGCTTGTCCAGTCCGTACTTGGCATTGGCCAGCTCGATCTGCTTCGGTGTGGACTTCTCCGTCAGGAACGGACTGCCCGGGATGGCGTTCATCAGGAAAAAGGTTACCGCCATGATCACCAGCAGCGTGGCAATGGCCGCTGCGATTCGTTTGATAATGTAGACTATCATTTCCCTACCTCACGGTATACTTGTTAGCCCTGCCGGAGGGAAAATCCGTTCCGGCAGGGTATGTTCTTTATAAGATAACAGCTTTTCGGATTGAATACAAGACAGTTTTCGCCTGTTCAGGAAATGTAACTGCAGAAAAGACAGTTTTTTCGGTGATGACTTGATTTTTTTCTGTTATCGCAGATTCTGCCGAAAAAGTTTCAGCAGTCCAGGGCGGTCAGGTCGGCAAAGGTCTCCCGTTTTACCGCAATGCGGGCCTCCCCTTTCTTCAGGAAAACCACTGCGGGCCTGGGAATCCGGTTGTACACCGAGGCCATGGAATAATTGTAGGCGCCGGTGGTGCAGACGGCGATCACCGACCCTCTGGCCACGGACGCGGGAAGGGGTACGTCCTTCTGGATGATGTCGCCGCTCTCGCAGCATCTGCCGGCGATGACAAATTTCTCCGGTCTCTCCGCCTCCATGCAGTCCGCCGGCAGCACCGTATAGGCGGAGCCGTAAAGGGCGTAGCGGGGATTGTCGGTCATTCCCCCGTCCACGGAGACGTAGTTCTTAAAGCCCGGAATCCGTTTCACCGAGGCCGCCCGGTAAAGGGTCATGCCCGCATCCGCCACAATGCTTCTTCCCGGTTCAATCAGAAGCTCCGGCAGGGGAAGGTCCAGCCTTTCGCAGGCTTCTATTATATAAGAAGAAAGAGAAGAAAGGATGGCCGGAATATCCGTCTCTGGGTCCGTATCCACGTACCGCACACCGAAGCCGCCGCCCAGGTTCAGCATCCCGGCGGTATAGCCAAGGCTCTCCCGCATGTCCGCCAGGAAGGAAAGCATCTTTTCCGCGGCCTTTTCGAAAATCCCCTCGGTGAACACCTGGCTGCCCACATGGCAGTGGAAGCCTTTGAGGTCCAGGTGGGGCTGGGAAAGGGCCAGGGCGGTGATTTCCTTCGCCGCGCCGGTTTCCACCGCGTTGCCGAATTTGGAATCCACCTTGCCGGTGGAGACCGCCTCGTAGGTGTGGGGGTCTATGCCCGGGGTAATCCGGAGCAGGATATCCTGGCGGATATTTCTTTTCGCGCATTCCGCCTCCAGGGCGAGAAGCTCTTCCGTATTGTCCACCACGAAAAAGCCGATGGAGGCCGAAATGGCGTAGGCGATATCCTCGTCGGTCTTTGCATTTCCGTGGAAAAAGGCTTTTGCCAGGGGGAAGCCGGCTTCTTTTGCCGTATGGATTTCCCCGCAGGAGACGGTATCGATGCAGATGCCCTCTTCTGCCGCAATCCGGTACATTTCCTTGAAAGAGCAGGCCTTGGAGGCATACAATACCCTGGATTTTCCCGGGTAAAGGCGGCTTAAGCCCTCCCGGTACCTGCGGATATTCTGCCGGATCCGTTCCTCGTCAAAGAGGTACAGCGGAGTGCCGAAGCGCTCCGCCAGACTTACGGTGTCCATCCCGGCAAAGGTCAGGTGTCCCTGTTCGTTTATTCCGATGTTGTCACAGACAAATCTATCCTTCATCTTACAGCATGGTCCTTCTGATTTCTTCCGGTGTCTTCGGGGAAAGGTCGGCCGGCGCCACGTCAAATACGGTGATGCAGCCGGTGCGGCCCCTGCCTGCCATGCGGCAGACGGCCCTGGCGTAGGCCACCAGCACGCTGGAGGTAAATTCGGGGTTGGAATCCAGCTTCAGGGAGAATTCGATGGTTTCGTTGTGCTCCCGGTCGATGCCGGTTTTGCCGCTGCGGATAACCACGCCGCCGTGGGGAAGGCCTGCATGCTTTTCCTGCAGCTCTTCAGCGGTGATAAATTCCACGGTGGTATCGTAATCGGCGAAATAATCGGGCATGGTCACGATTTCCCGGGTGATTCTTTCCAGGTCCGCGCCTTCCTCCGCCACCACGTAGCACTCACGCAGATGCTTCTGCCTGGTGGTCAGCTCCGGGTTTTCCCCGTTTCGCACTGCTTTTACGGCCTCTTCCACCGGCACGGTATACTGTCTGGCATCCAGCACGCCCTCAATTCTCCGGATGGCGTCGGAATGGCCCTGGCTTACGCCCCTGCCCCAGAAGGTGTAGTCTCTGCCCTCCGGCAGTACGGAATTGGCGATGAGCCGGTTCAGGGAGAACAGGCCCGGATCCCAGCCGCAGGAAATCAGGGCAAGGTTGCCGCCTTCTTCAGCTGCTGCGTTCACCGCGGCGAAATGCTCCGGGATAACCGCATGGTGGTCGAAGCTGTCGATGACATTGAACTGCTTCGCCAGGGCCGGGGTCATCTCCGGCAGGTCGGTGGCGCTGCCGCCGCAGATGATGAGGACGTCGATCTCGTCCTTATGGGCGGCGACCTCCGCGGCCGGGTAGACGGGCACGCCGGTGCGGGTTTTCACGCCTGCCGGATCTCTTCGGGTAAATACCCCCGTCAGCTCCACGTCCGCATTCTGCTGTGCCGCAGCTTCCACGCCTCTGCCCAGGTTGCCGTAGCCGTAAATCGCAATTTTCATGATACTTTCCTTTCTGCTGCTCTAGTCAGTCTTTATCGGGGATTGAACTGAAGGCTGTTCAATGCTGCTTTCTTTCTTTTGGTTCCTGTCGGTACCGGCATTCAGCTGCCGGCCACCAGGTCGTTCATGGTATACATGCCCGGGGCCTTACCGGCCAGGAATTTTGCCGCGGATAAGGCGCCCTCGGCAAAGAGGCTTCTGCTGTGGGCCTCGTGCTTTATGGTAATGGTCTGGTTCTCCGTTCCGAACATGACCTCGTGCATGCCCACGATATTGCCCATGCGGATGGACTGGATGCCGATTTCCTCCGGCTCTCTCTTGCCGTAGCCGCTTCTGCCGCATTTCACATGCAGCTCGGGCCGCACGGAGATGATATTTTCCGCCAGGGTAACCGCCGTGCCGGAGGGTGCGTCCATCTTCCGGTTGTGGTGGGCTTCGATGATTTCGATTTCCGTATCCGGCATGACCCGGGCCGCCATTTTGACCAGTTCATTCAAGAGGGCCACGCCCAGGGAGAAATTCGAGGAAAAAAGCACCGGAACCTTCTCCGCCGCCGCGGTGATGGCTGCCTTTTCCTCCTCCGTATGGCCGGTGGTGGCGATGACCAGGGGGATTCCCTTTGCCACGGCCCACTCCGTCATGGCGTACACGGCGGTATGGGTGGAGAAATCCACCACGCAGTCCGCCTCCGCGGTCAGATCCGCGAAGCTTTTCACGCAGAGGGGGTCGGTGTAGCCCTCTTCGCCGGCTCTCGGATCCACGCCTGCTGCCACTTCAATGCCTCTGCCGGGCGCCAGGCGGAGAAGCTCCCGGCCCATGGCCCCGTAATATCCGCTGATAATAATCCTCATCCTTACTCTCCTTCTCTACTGTGCAATACCGGCTGCGCTTCTTATCAAAGCAGTCCGTGGCCCCGCATGATGTCCAGAAGCACGGCCTTTTTGGCCTCGTCCATGGGGGTTAAGGGAAGACGGATGGTTTCCTCAGCAAAGCCCATGGCCGCCATGGCTGCCTTGACCGGGATGGGGTTCACCTCGGAGAACAGGGCGTTCACCAGAGGCAGGTATTCACACTGGATCCGCACGGCTTCCTCGTGATTTCCTTCGAACCAGGCGTGGCACATGCGGGAAACAATCTTCGGGCAGGGATTGGACCAGACGGAGATTACGCCCTTGCCGCCCATGGAAAGGATCGGGATAACCTGGTCGTCATTGCCGGAATATACGTCCAGCGCGCCGTCCAGCAGGGCGAAGGTTTCCACGATTTTGGAAATATTGCTGTTGGCTTCCTTGATGGCCTGGATATTCTCATGCTTCGCCAGCTCCACATAGGTGGCGGGCTCGATGTTCACGCCGGTCCTGGAGGGAACATTGTAAAGAATCAGGGGCTTCGTGGAAGCGTCCGCGATGGCGTTGTACATGGCGATAAGGCCCTTCTGGGTCGCCTTGTTGTAGTAGGGGGTCACCACCAGCATGGCGTCCGCGCCGATATCACAGGCAAACTTCGTCAGGTCGATGGCATAGGCCGTATCGTTGGAGCCGGTGCCGGCAATCACGGGCACCCGGCCGGCGATTCTGTCCACGGCGTATTTCAGGACTTCCCTGTGCTCCTCATCGGACAGGGTGGAACCCTCGCCGGTGGTGCCGGCGATGACCAGGGCGTCGATGCCCTCCTCAATCTGCCAGTCCAGAAGTTTTCCGAAAGCTTCATAATCCACGCCCTTTTCGTTCATGGGGGTGATGATAGCGGTGGCTGCGCCGGTGAAAATCGTATTCTTTGACATTTCTTTTCCTCCCTTTTCTTAAATAAAGAAGACCGGTGCGGATGCATCGGTCGTGAATATACGGAAAAACAATCCTTCCGCAATCAATCCATAGCACTCCGCAGGTGATGCGACAGTCCCTCAGGGTATTCTCCCCGGGCCCAGAGAAGAAAACGCCTTTTCCTCCCTTCGGCAGCTTCCCCTTTCGCCAGAAAGCAACGGTGTGCGAAACCTTTTACGCTTTATGCTACTGATGTCTGCTGCGCCTCTATAACTGATTACTGTATTAAATTGTAAGGATATTACCACAGGTTTTCTTTCCCGTCAAGACATAAATCCGCACTTTTCATCTTCCGGTCCGGCGTAAACGGTTACCGGCGGAAAAGCTGCGGCTAAGCGCTTTTGACCTGGCTCGCCTTGATGGCCGCTATGAGAATAATCACAAAGCAGACATCCAGGGCGATACCCACCGGGAAGAATACCCCCCAGAAGATAAAGCCGGCAAATAGAAGGATAATTGCCAGGATGAACAGCCCCTTTGCCGCGCCGGCCCTGTGGCTCTCGATGTTCTTAATCTCCTCCTCCGTCATATAGACGGCGGTCATGGTGGCTTTGCCCAGAAGGTCGCTCTGGGCTGCAACGAAAAGATTGATGAATTCCCGGGACAGGATATACCAGGGCAGCATCAGGGTTGTCACGCTTCCCCTGGCGCTGATGTCCAGGGTGTGGGCGTCCTTCATCCGCATGCCGGCGATGTTGGACAGGTCTTCGCCGTACTCCACCTTTCCCTTGACATTGTTGCGGCCGCTTAAGTAGATCCAGTTGTCCTTCGTCACCAGCAGGCCTTCGCTGCCGCCGGAATCCTCGGCATAGGGGGCGTTGCCCGAGGGCTTTAAGGCCACCACAGCCAGCACCTCATCCGGCCGTACCTTCCCGTGGCCGATGGCGGCAACCGCGGTATTGAGCACCCCGGTGGGGATGGAGGGGGCATAATAGATGCCGGCCTGCACCGTAAAGGCCCGGGGAAGCTGCCGTTTCCAGAAGGCAAGTCTTTTTTCGAAGATTCTCTCCTGTTCCCGGACCTGCTGCCGGTTAAAGCTGTCCCGGTTTGTCTGCGCGCCGGTCCGGCTGTTCGCCTGCCTTCTTTGTTCCTCTTCCTGCTTTCTCCGGTACTCCTCCCGGGCGCGGGCAAGGGCCTCTTCCTTTTCCCGTTCTTCCCGCCCCGCAGCCAGTCGTTTTTCCTCTTCCTCCTGCCGGATGCCCTCCCAGTAGGCCTTCTGGGTCTCATACTGGGCTTTCCGGTCCGCCGCCAGCTCGTTCCGGTACCGGACATATTCCTCCCGGTCGTTTACGGAAAGGGGCGAAAGGACCCGTTTCCCGCAGAAATCCCGGGTCCGGTTCAGACCGCAGTTGCAGATATTCAGTTCATCGGAATTCTGCTTGCCGCAGATACTGCATTTCCACATATCAGGCTTTCCTTAAATCTGTTCTATTTATGCCGCTACTTCTTCTTTCCCGGGGTCAGGATAATCCCGAGGACCATGAAGAACAGTGCCGCAATCAGGATAAATGTTTTCAGCCCGGTCGGCGCGGCCGCATTGTTTGCGCCAAGCACAATGAGCACGACAAAGAGAATGACGGATACCAGGCAGGTGCCGCAGCCGGCATTTTCCCGCTTTTTGTGTTCCGCTTCCTTAAGCTGGGCCTGGCGGGCTTCCTCCGCCCTTCTCGCTTCCTCAAGGCGCTTCTTCTCTTCCGCGCGCAGCCTTGCCTGGGCTTCGGCCCTTCTTTTTTCCTCTTCCCGCCGCTTAAGCTCCGCTTTCCTGGCTTCCTCGGCCTTACGGGCCTCTTCCTGGGCCCTTCTGGCCTGGTTTCTTTTCTGCTCCTCTTCCTTACGCTTAAGCTCCTGCTCCCGCCTCTGCTGCTCGGCTTCCAGCTTCTGGCGGTATTCCCTCTGGGCCCGTTCGTAGACGGCGTCCTGCTCCTTCTTCTTCCGGAGCTCCTCCTCCGCCCGCTGCAGCTCTTCCTGCTTCTGCCGCAGCTCCTCCATCTGCTGGTTGTGCCAGATCTGCGTCAGATTCATGATATACGCCGACCGGCGGAGCCGCAGGTAATCCCTGTCGGCCGGACTGGCCGCGGACAGGGTGCGGAAGGTCACCAGATCCCTGGAGCGCTCCAGGCCGCAGGAGCAGACTGCTGCCGCTTCGTCATTGGTCTTTCCACAGATGATGCATTTCCACATGGTTTAGCCTTCCAGATAGGGAATCGGATTGGAAAGGGTATACTTCTGCGGGGTTCCCAGAACAAGCCGCAGGTCGCTTTCCTTTTTCAGCATTCCCACCCGCCAGAAATCCTCCGTCTTCGGATTGTCCATGTGGACGGCGAAATTCTTGACCTTTCCTTCGGTCTTCGGCAGCATGCGGATGCGTAGGGTAATGTCCTCGGACTGACGGGCAAAGGTTTCGGGATACCAGCTGATGATGCCGTCCTGCAGCATTTCCGTGTCGCCGATGGGTATCAGCTCGCTGCCCGCCTGGCGGATATCCGTCCAGGTGTCCATCTCCTCCGGCACATTGACCTTCTCCCCCAGCAGCGGCTCATAGGTGTAGACCAGAAGGTTGACCGTATAGTGAAGCGGAAAATTCCAGTGGGCCTTTTTGTATTCCGCGGCCATGTTCAGGATTTTTTCCCGTTCCGCAGGGTCGTCGCTGGTCATGCTGATGTTGGGAAATTTACAGGTCGGGCAGACCGGTTCCTCCTCGGAATAGGTTCTGCCGCAGACCAGACATTTGATTTCAGTTGACATTATTATACCTCGTTCAGGCGGAAGAAGGGCAGATCCTTCATTTTCACCACGTCATCGTTGCCGATTTTGACGAGGCTGGTGTGGCTTTCCAGGCCCTTGATCTCCTGGAAAATCTTCTCGGTCTCTTCTCCCGCTGTCTCCGTATGGAAGACGTACTCCACATCCTTGCGCTTCAGGTCGGCCACATTGTGCACCACCCAGGTCAGGATGTATTTGGAATAATTCTCATCCTTGGAGTTGAAGTGGGTCAGGAACTGGGTGGACAGGATGACGCCCACGCCGAACTCCCGGCCTTCCTTGAGGATTTTCTTCAGGGCAGGGAAACCCTGGGACATGAAATTGTCCGCCTCATCCACCAGGATGTATTTGCGCAGCTGGCGGAACCGGCCGTTGGTCTTGCTGGATCCCGCATTCTGCATCTGGGAATAAAACAGCTCCAGCATAAAGGCCACGACCAGGTTCTGGATGCCGGAATCGTAGCCGGAAAGGTCGATAACCACCACGCCTTTGAGCATATCGTACAGGGACTCGGTCCTTAAGGGATCCTCTTCGAAGATTTCAAAGGAGGCCAGCTTCTCCATGGCGGCGAAAAGCACGTCGTTCTTGGTGATGGTCTCGTCCTCGCTGTAGATGCGGTACACGTCCGCGAAGGTGGGCGGTATCCGGTTCCAGGTGGCCGGATTGCCGGGAATGATCCCCCGGGCCTTGTAGGCATCCGCGATGCAGTGGGTCAGGATGGCGCACTGCTTCGGGCCCAGCTTGTAAATCTTCTGGATAATGTCCGTAAAGGTGCTGGCCGCATGCAGCGGCAGCTGGGGCTTTTTCGCAAAGCCGCTTAAGGAGAAGGGGTTGAAGGGCAGCTTGTACAGCTTGTATACCCTGGCGTCCACCGCCTCCACAAACTCAGGCTTCGACTCGTTGTAGTCGCCCTTGTAGTCAAAAATCAGGATACCCAAGGGCTGCCCGGTATAGTTGTTGGGCTGCTCCCGGTACAGCTGGGCAATCATGGATTTGGTGAACTGGGTCTTGCCGGTTCCCATGGTGCCGATGATGCCCGTATTGGTATGGAAAAGCCTGGCGGTGTCGTTGGGCTGCCAGAGCACCGGATTGCCCTCTTCATTGTCACCGAAGATGACGGTCATGGTGCCGGGCTCTCTTGTGGGGTCCCCGGCCTCCTCATCCACCGGCTCTTCCTCCGGCTGCGCCTCTTCAAATGCTTCCTCCGGTTCCCCGGCAAAGTCTTCCTGCGAAGCAGCCGCTTCCGGAACCTCCCGGGTATCCGCTTCCCCGCCGGCAAAGCTTACGCTGCCGTCAAAGGAAATCTCACCTTCCGCAAAATCCCCCGGCGCTTCCTCTGTTTTAGCCTGGCTTTCGGCTGCGGGCGCGGCCTTTCTCGCAGCGGCGCCCCTTATCTTCGTGATGAGCGCCTGGCAGTGGGGGCAGGGATCCTCGCTGCCTGCGGCCATGTAGCAGTCACAGGCGTATTCCTTCACCACGCCGTCGGCAAGGATCACGGAGGGCCGGTGAATGAAATTGAAATTGCAGACCGCCTTGCCCGTTACCTTCCGGGTGCCCCGGCCGTCCGTTTCGTCGGTAAGGATCTCCAGTTTGAAATCCGTGCCGCCCCGCTCCTCTTCCTCCTCCTTCAGGTAGATGGAGGGAATCTTCCGGACCGCTATGCTGCCGGTATAGCCGGCGGCATTCAGAAGGCCGTAGACATGGGAGCACACATTGGCGTCCTCGTTGGACTCGTAGCAGTCGCAGGCGGAGGAAACCAGCACCGTCGCGCCCTTATCCACCACCGCAGCCTTCGGGTAATGGATAAAGCCGAAATTGCACTTTACCTTGCCTTTGACGATCTGCATACCGTCTTTATCTTCTCTGCTCTGCACCGTCACGGCGCCGCCCTCGAAATATTTCTGGCCCTGCTGCCTGGCCGATGCCGCAGTCTGTATTTTAGTCGTTTTCTTCAAAACAAATCCTCCTTAGCCGGAAGGTTTTCTTAATTCGTCAGTAGCTGCCGGTCTTTTGCCTCGCTTTCCGCAATGGTCGGCACCAGATCGATAAGCTCCATGTTTTCTTCCACGGTTCGCTCACTGTCATTCTTGCTGGTCAGCTCCTTCGCCCTGTTCTTCCGCACATCCTCCGCGGATACAGGAGCTGCGGCGGCCATCATGGCGGCTGCGCCGGCAAAGCCGGCCTGGTACACCACCGCGCCGCCGGAGGCTTTTTTCTGCCGCCGGGCCAGGTTGATGAAGGCTTCAGCCATGTCCTCGTCAACTTTATACTGCAGGGTGCTTAAGGAACCGGTGCTTCTTCCGGCTATCTCCATCTTCATGTACTGGACCAGGGCTGCCAGCTCGGCAAAGGAAAAGCCTTCGGTTTTTTCTGCGATCTTTTTAACGGTCCAGCCGTCTACGCCAATCGCAGCCGTCTTCAGAAGCTTCTCATTGGTTTCCCAGTCCGGCACATCCCAGCTCAGGTTCTCCTGTAAATACTGCTCTCTCTCCTTTGCCGTCGGGCTGTTGCACCGACAGGAAAGCAGGACAGACGCCAGCTCGCTGTTGATATTGTCTTCATCCTCGGCGATGCAGATGACGTGGACGGAAGGATAGCTGCCGCTGGAATGGTTATCGGCAATCATATTGCAGACAACGGGCAGCCGGTCATAGCTGTCCATCTGGTCAAAAACCAGAATGCCCATTTCTCCCGTATTTTCGCCAACCAGGAAAAGGCCGTCCACAAATGCAGCAACATCCTCATTGCTGGGAAGGACCTCCTCGGAGAAATCCTCTGTCCTTAACCGGACAAAAACCGTGTTTTCGAAGCTCATTTCCTTCCTGCACAGGGACTGGATATAAGCCCTCATAAGGGTATGCTTGCCGTTACCGGCCGGTCCTGTGAACAGCAGCCCGTTATACGCGGGAACCTGCAGATGTTCGTAATTGATGGCGTCCGGCATATTCATCAGCGGCTGTTTCCAGATGAAGGTGCCCGGAAGGTCGTCCAGGGTATACCCTGTTTCCTCTACAACATCAAACAGGCCCCTTGCTCTCTCCGCCCACTCTTCCGGGGTCATAATCATAATTTGGCCTCAAATTCATTCAAAGAACGTTCAATATCCGCATTGGGCTTCGGCTTATAGCTGCCGAAGACCTCGTCAACGATTTCCTTTGTCAGCCGGAAATCCCTGTTTTTGAGCATTTCCACGCCCTTTTCCGCCGCGCCTTCGCCCTGGCCCACGCACTCGCTGACCCGCTCGAAGACGGTGGTCATGGTCTTCTGGATAAGACGCTTCAGGTCACGCTGGTCATAGCCTTCGGTAATCTCGGCAAGCTTCTTCCAGCTCACCTCATCATCGATGGAGATTTTCTTCTCCAGGCCGTTTCTTAAGACCTGCTCCCGGACCGCATCGTCGGGCATGGGGATGGGAATCATCTCCATACGGGAAAGCATGGCAGTGTCCACGTTGGAGGGATAGTTGGTGGCCGCAATGAAAAGAACGGATTTCTTCTCCCTGTCCGCCTTCACCAGCTCACCGAAGCTGGTCAGGAAGGTGGTGGTCAACTGCATGTTGAAGTCGGAAAGATTGGGCAGCTCACGGCTCTGGGCGATACCGTCAATCTCGTCCATGAAGAGGATGCAGGGGGCATTGTCCACCGCTTCCTTGAATACCCTTTTCAGGATCTTGTCCGCCTCGCCGGAGAACTTGCTGTGGATATCCGCGCTGGCCAGGGACATGTATTTGTAGCCCTGCTGCATCAGCTCATGCACAAAGGCCTCGATAACGAAGGTTTTGCCGCAGCCGGGAGGTCCGTAGAAGAAGAAGGACTGCACGGTGGGCAGGCCCAGGTATTCCACCAGGGCGCGCATCTTGTCGTCCCGCACGCAGCTTTTGAGCATGTTGATGACATCCTCCATGCCTACGACCTCTTCAAAGCCGTAGCCGGGATCCGGTTTGAACCAGGAATCCACCACCTCCTGCTTGATGCCGTCGGCGGCTGTCTTTCCGTTGCTGTTCTTCGCGGTCTTCGGCCTGTCCGCGGCCGCGCTTCCGCCTTCTGATGAAGCGGATTCGGCAGGCGCTTCCTCTTCGTCGGCTTTCCTGCCCGTGCCCTTCACGGGCTTTCCGGGATGCAGGGCATTCCAGATAAGCCGCATCTGCCGCTGGCACTTCTGCTGCTCCTCCACCCAGTAATTGGATTCTGCGCCGATGTTCATGCTGGCCAGCTGGCCGGCGATATTCGCCGCCTTCTGGTAGCAGAGGCCCTCTTCATTGGAATGAAGGCCGTCATTTTCCACATAGATGGCCTCGGCCTGGTTCATCAGCGCCCGATATTCGTTATTTAACCGGTTAATGTTGGAAATATTCATTTTTTCCCTCCGTTATTCAGACAGTATCCGCGTCTCCCTTTAAGGATTCCAGATCGGCTTCGAAGTCTACGTCGTTCTTATCGGATGTAAAATCAATGCCGCCGAAGCTGCCGTTTCCGCCCTCATTGAAGTAGCTGCCGCCGCCGTTTGCGTTGCCGGGAACGGTTCTGTCCAGGGCTTCCTGGAAGGTCATGCCGGAAATGATGTTTTCCACGAAGCGTTCATCCACCAGCTGGGCCCTGTCGGAAAAGGTGACCGGCTCAGAGGTATTCTCAAACTCCACCTGCTGCTGGGCTTTAAACTCCTTGGGGCTGATGGACAGGTTGCCGCCGGTCATCCAGTACATCCTGCGGAGAAGCTTCGTCACGTCCTTCTGGGCTGCGTTGAAGTCCGCAGCGCTCTGGATGGAATCCAGCTCGAATTCGGCTTCCTGCACCGCCAGAAGGCCGACGCAGGCATCGTGGATGCGCAGCTTCTGGGTATCGTCTCCCACTCTGGCCTTTCTGCGTTTCAGGGCAGCCAGTCTCTCCAGCTCAATGACCTTCTTATAGGTGTTTTTGCTGGCTTCCAGAATACCGGCATATTTTGCCAGGGTAATGCTTCTGTTGGTTCTTTCTTCCAGTTTTTTCATCTCTGCGGCGATGAATTTCTCTTCCGGTGTTTTACGATGGAATATTGACATTTATTTTCTCCTCTCCTGTGAAAAAATAAGTGAATGCAGGTCTTTTTGTTTCCGGGCTGCCCTCAGGGCAGCGCTCATTATTATCTTACTGTCAGGAATTAAAGGGCATCAGAAGCTCCTCTTCCTCCCGGGCGGTCTCTTCTTCCGGGGCCTTTTCCAGTTCTTCCCTGGCCCTGGTCTTCAGCGCATCTGCCGCATCGGCTTTTCTGGCCATTTCCTCGCCGGCCCTTACGGCTTCATCCTGAAGGAGGTTCTCCTCCTCCTTCATTTCCGATTTGCGCAGCGTATCGGTGACCAGGCCTCTGGCTTCCGCGCTCTTCAGCAGATTCTTCAGCGCGGCATCCGCCGCCTTGAGGTTGTCCGTATAGGCAGCGTATTCCTCGATGGTCCTGGCAATCTCCTCCACCTGCTCCTGCAGAAGGGCCGCGTGCTCGGCGGTGAGCTTTTCGTTGTAGACATCCGGCCTTTTGATGAGGGAAATCCGCACATCCTCCGCCTGGGACAGGGACTGTTCGTACTGAAGCCTTGTGGCAAGCCGGTTGGCATCCGCCACATAAATGGAGTGGGCCTGCAGAGCCGTCATCCGTATAAAGGCCAGGAAATCCTGCTCCTTATCGGATAAAAGCGCCGGCTCGTTTTCATGGAGCTTCAGATTGCCGTACATCATTCTGCCCTCATCGGTACTGTTGATGTTTTTGATCCTCTGCTTTGCCGGGTCATATTCCGCATGGAGCTGGGAAAGACGGCTTTCAAAGTCCTCCAGGGTTTTCTTCTGGTGGTCCACCTTCTCATACAGCTGGATAATCCGCCTGTAATTCTGCAGGTATTCCGCCCTGGCATTAATCACGTGGCTGCGCATTTCCGCGTCCGTATCCGGCACATTATCCCTCAGATAAAGGATACCTTCGGAAAGTGCATTTTTTGCCCAGACGGCCTTGTTGTAATCCCCGTCGGTCACCGCCGCCTTAAATGCCCTGGCGGCGTATAAAAGCAGCTCGTTTATCCGGGAAATATCGTCCGTTACGGAGTTGGCCGTTTCCAGGATTTTAACCATGGCCGCGGTTTTCTTCTGCAGCACCTCCACGGAATCCGCATCGGAGGTGCCCCTGTAGGCGCAGCGTCTGAAATCAATGGACTTAAGGCAGGAAATGATTTCCATATTCATCCTTCGGTTTTCACCGATGACCGCCTCAGGTGTTTTCTCCTCCACCCCTTTTATGCCCAGCTTCTGCGCAAGGCTGCTGACCGCACCGGCCAGCCTGGTGTTTCTTTTCTGTGCCATAGCTTATTCTGTCCGGCTTTCGCTTCAGGTATAATTCAGGTTAAGGTTATCCTCTGCCGCATCCGCCGTCTCCGTATTTGCCTCTTCCTGAAGGGCTTCGTTGAACATTTCGGAGAAGAGCTCGGAAAGGTCTTCATTTTCCTCGTAGTGAGGCGTCTTCTGGATTTCCTCCGCGGCGGCTTTCAGGGCTGCCTTGCTTTCCGCAATGGCCTTGTTGGCCCTTGCGGCCATGCGGTTGCCTTCCCTTGCGGCCTCCACATAGTCATTGGAATCGCCGTTGATGATGTCATCCATAAAGGAAACGGCATGAATGGCGATGGACTGGGCGTCGGCGCCGTTCAGTACATTCTTCAGGGCTGCGTCGCTCTGGCGGATATTTTCGGTAAAGGTGGCGTATTCCGCATAAACCCTGGCGATGGTGTTGATCTGCTCCTGCATAACCAGGGCGTGGTAGGCGGAAAGCTCCTTGTTGTATACATAGGGCTTGTTCATCAGCGTGGCGCGCACGTCCTCGGCCTGGGCCATGGACTGCTCGTATTCCAGCTGGGAGGCTTCGCGCATGGCACTCATACGGAAAATGGTATGGGCCTGGGCGGCCGTCTCACGGATGAACTCCAGGAACTCCTTCTCCTCTTCCTTAAGGGAGCTGGGATCGCCCTCATGGGTCTTGATGGTACCGTACATCAGCCGGCCTTCCGGGGAATCCTTCAGGGCTTTGATCTTCTCTACCTTGGGATCATATTCCGCATGGACTTCCTTAATCCGTTTGTCAAAGTCGTCGATGGCTTTTTTCTTCTGGTCGGCCTTCTCATACAGCTGGATAATGGCCTTGTAGTTCTTCAGGTATTTGGCCCTGGCGTCCAGGATTTCGTCATGCTCTTCCTCATGATCCTCGGGTATATTGTCCCTTAAGTACAGCACGCCGGAGGACAGGGCATTTTTCGCCCAGACAGCCTTGTTGTAATCGCCGTCGGCGATGGCGTTTTTAAATGCCTTTGCTGCGTACAGAAGAACGTCGTCAATCCTGGAAATATCATCGCTGATGGTATGGGTTCTGTCCATGATCCGTACCATTGCGGCAGCTTTTTTCTGCATGCTTTCCATGGAATCGTCCACGCCTTTTCCTTTGTAGGCGCCGTGGATGAAATCCGTCGACTTCAGAATGGAAGCGATTTCATTTCCCCTGGCCCGGTTTTCTTCAATAATCTTGGCAGGGGTCTTTTCTTCTTTCTTTTTGAAGCCCAGCTTCGTTGCCACATTGTCCATTACACCGGCAATCCCTGTCTTTTTTCTCTGCGCCATATGCTTTTTACTCCTCCTGTTCAGGTTTGTTTCGTAAAAGTAATCTATATCAACAGAACGGTTTCTCGCCGTAATTCTGCCTGTTTTTAGTTTTCCAGAATATCGAAGGCGTCCTCCTCCGACATGTCCCGGGTCAGGTCATCGATGGAAACCGGCGTCTCCTCCACCTCCCGGCTGAAATCGATGCTGCCTTCGCTGTCCTGGCTTAAACCCTCCAGGGCCTGGAAGGTTTCCTCCGACAGCTTGTCCGACACCGGTGTGGTCCGGACGAAGACCCCGTCCAGATTCTTCAGGGTCTCCTGCAGCTTCGTCCGCTCCAGCCTGGCTTTCAGGATCCGGCCCTTCACCATGGTGCTTTCGGCGCCGGCCATGTTCTCCAGCTTCTTCTCCTCGGAGAGATGACTGAAGAATTCCGCCGAGGCCTGCAGGTAGAGCTGGCCCTTTTTGCAGTAATCCTCGTATTTGTCCAGTGGCGCGGCATAGAGGTTGTTGCCGCAGTACATCAGCAGGTTCACTGCCCGCCTTAAGGTGTCGTAGTCGCCGGACTGGCCCGCCGTGGAAACATAGGTGAGGAAGGAGGTAATCCATTTCAGCCTCTCCTTGTCCAGCCTGCGGTTCCTGGGCTTTAAAATCCCCTTGCGCATGCTGTCCCAGTCGTCCCTGCCCACCTTCAGGATGGTATCAAAGTTCGTCGTTCCGGTATCACAGGCGGACGGCCAGGCTGTGGAGGCCAGGGTCCTCAGGCTCCCCTCCTCAAGTTCCACATGGCAGACGCCCTTGCCGATGTCCTTCGCGCCGTAAAGCTCGAAAAGCA
The DNA here is from genome assembly GCA_902796005.1 of uncultured Lachnospiraceae bacterium. Taxonomy (GTDB): domain Bacteria; phylum Bacillota; class Clostridia; order Lachnospirales; family Lachnospiraceae; genus Alectryocaccobium. Next base: position 39,551 of record CADBNF010000058.1, read on the forward strand.
TCTGGGACAGGTGCACCCCTTCCTTGCCCGGATTCTTTATATGGTAAACCTGCTTTGTCCGGTTTACCCGTTCCAGGAAGGCGGTCATGCCCGCGCCGGTCAGGTTGTCGTACAGCTTCCGGTTGGTCACCGTGCCGGTAATGCCGTCAAACAGCCCGGCGGAATCCCTTTTCACGGCTTCCTTCGTCAGCCAGTAATACAGGTAATTGGCCCGTTCCAGCCATTCCTCCTCGGTCCAGAGCTCGTCCCGGGCAAATTCCACCCGCTTAAGCAAAGTCTTGCACTGGTCAAAATCCAGATACCCCGGTTCGGGCATCTGCTCCGCGGCGCTTTTCTTCAGCTCGTCGAAAATCACGGCGTTTTCATTGCCCGCGGTAATCAGCGAATACAGGGGCGGGAACAGGCTCCGGCCGTTGTGGCTCTTGCCGAATATGCTGTTCTTTCCCACCAGAAGCTCCCGCTCGTCCGTGGTCAGGGTCTGGGGACAGCTGATGATGAGGGCCCCGGTTCCCTCCTGGCTGCTCTCGATGAGGGACTGCAGCTTCTCCGGATAGGAGGTGGGAAACAGCTGGCTTAGGGTCTGCATGTCGGTGATGACGGCCGTATTTTTCTCCTGCAGCCGCTCCGCAACCCAGCCTGCCGCGTCGTCGGTCTTTACCGAGACGGCAAAGCCGCCGGCAAAGGGGTCCTTGTTGTTCCACAGCTTCCTGCTCATGCTCAGGAACTTCCTCGGGTGATACGTGTTATTCTCGTAGGACTTCGCGTCGGGAACCAGGAGGCTTACCTTGTCCTGGAAGGGGTTGTTCAGGAAATAAATCCTGCTGTACCCCGCTTCCTTCAGCTTGTACCAGAGATAATTGTTATAGTCCAGGCAGAGGGTGCTTTCCAGATAAAAGGATTCCCCCTTGTTCCTGAACACCAGATAAATCGGTTTCCTGCCTGAAAACATCTGTTTTCCCTCTTAATTGGCATTTAACTGCACATTCATGATTTTGGTGTAGTCTTCGATATCCTTTTTCAGGCGCTTCATGGCGTCCTCCGCCCTGTCGATGCTGAGCTTCACGTCATTGTCCACGGAAAAGCCGGAAAGCCCGGTTCCGTCGGAAAGGATACGGCTGTCGGCCTCCAGGGCGGCGGAGACGTTGCGCAGGCGCACAATCCGCTCCTCCACGGAGGCGATGTCCTTCGTCCGGGCGGTCACGCCGGTCAGCTTCTTCTTCACCTGGCTTTCCCGCTCCTGCAGCTCCTCCCATTTGGCCTGCAGGTCAGCCAGCTCCTTTTCCTTATCGCCGATGGCGGCATTCGCCCGGTTGTTGCTGTCCGCCACGGAGGTGCACTGCAGCTCCAGGGCCTCCAGCCTGGTCCTGGCTTCGGTAAGGGCCTGCTTTCTCTTCTCCAGCTCCCTTTCCGTGCGGGACACATCCCCTTCGTGCACGGCAGCCTCCAGCTCCCGCACCTCGTTTTTCAGCCGGGTGAGGTTCTCGCTGGTTTCGTTGATGTCCTCTAAAAGGCTTCCCTTTTTCCGCTCCAGATCCGCGCAGGCCGCCGCCTTCTCCTCCAGGGTACGGGTGAGCTCGGCATTCTTTTCCTCGGTTTCCCGCATCTTTAAGGTCAGCTCCTTTTCCCGGTTGTCGTAGATAAGGTGGGTCTGCTCCGCCTTCTGCAAAGAGGGCTTGAGCTCCTTTTCTATGCGGTTGTCCAGGTCAAAGGTTTCCTTGGACAGGCCGGCGATTTCCTCGTTCAGGGAATCGCTGATGGCTTCCATTTCCTTTTTTGCAGCCTGCTTTTCTTCCTTCTCCTTCTGCTGCGCCGGGATTCTTTCCCGCAGGTCAAGGATGGCGGTCTGCAGGTCCACGTTGTCCCGGGTCAGGCTCTCGGACTGCCGGGCCAGGTCTGCCCGCTCCTTTTCCAGTCCCGATTCCTCCTCCCGGACCTTTTCCTGCCGGGCAGTAAGCTCGGCTTTCCTGCGGTTCAAGTCTGCGCGGATATCGGCAACGCCGGCCTCCGCCCTTTCGATTTCCCGCATGGTGACCGCCAGCCCGGCTTCCATCTCCTGAAGGGCTTCCTTCTGTTTCTCCGCCCTTCCGGAGGCATCCTCGGAGGAAATCTCCGGCGAACGGGTTTTCATGATGTCCAGGAAAATCCGGTTGCACTTTCTTAAATTTTTAACAAATTCCACCGGGTCACGCACGGGAAGCCGGTCAATCCGGCCCGAATCGTCACAGTCCCCGCAGAAATCCAGGAAAAGCCCCAGGGCATTTTCCAGGGCCAGGCTGTCAGCCTCCTGCAGGTTCTTCAGGGCATCCTGCGTATTGGAAAAACGCATATTCTTCTCCATTCTGCCGCCTTACCGGCGGCAATTATCCGTTGTCTATTTTTTCGCGTTCACGGACTCCTGAATGAGGGCCAGCATCTTCGGGTCCACACTCTGGTTCTTGAACAGCGCCTTATAACTGGTCAGCTCGTAGCCGGTGCAGGAAATCTCCTTTCCGGTCAGATGGTCATAATCATGGATGTACAGGGTGATGACGCCGGAGGCATCCATGGAAAAGCCGAAATACACCAGCGATCCGGTCAGGTCCTTGACCGCATTCTTCAGAAGGTCCAGGAACTCCTGCTTTGGCGCCAGGGGAATCGGCCCCTTGCCCATGTCCACCAGGAAATATTCCATGGAGCTTATCATCACATAGTCCAGGGCGTTGCCGCTGCCCCTGGTCTGGAGGTATTCCTTATTGTATTCGATATCGTGGTGGTACCGCAGGCCGTAGGACAGAGTCAGAAGCTGCTTGCCGCCCCTGGGCATGTAGGTCATGATGCCGATTCCGATGGGGGCCGTATTCCTGATGCGGATAACCCCGGCGGAAAGGATGGAGCAGCCTAAGGAAACCGCCAGCTCCCTTGTATTTTCATTCAGGCCGATGTCCAGGGTGCGCCTGTCGTTGTGGCTCACGTTGAAGCATCTTCTCATGTGGTCTTCCACCAGGTAGAAGTTGCCGAAGCCGCCCACCAGCACCAGCTTGAAGCTGTCGCTGGTCTTGCTGCGCCAGTCGATGCCTAAGGAATCCATCTTGTCCTGGGCTTCCTTCATCTTCTCCTCGAAGACGCCGGCGATTACCTGGTTGTACACCTCCGCCATGGTGCGGTAGGTCACATCTATCTTCCTGCCGGCGTAGGGCACCTTCATGAAGATGTAGTCGTCCTCCATCCGCTCCTCGTCGAGGCCGGCCGGATCCGTGCCGTAATCGTTGAAAATCTCCTCGATATCGTCGGTACTGTGCATCAGCGCCTTTTCCACCGCGTCCACGGTTTCGAAGAAATCAACGTCCAGGGGCACGTTCTCCATCTCCGGATTGGCCTGGCGGATAATGGTTTTCGCCAGGGTCTCCATGTAGATGATGCCGGCGCTGCCCACTTCACCCATCTGTTCGTTTTCGCCGACGCCGAAATGGTCGAGCACCCGGATCTCCAGGTCGCCGCCGTCGGCCCGCTTTTTCCCTCTGGAAACCTCCGTCAGGGAAATATCCAGGGTGCCGCCGCCGTAGTCTATCAGCAGGAAATGCCCGGAGAAGGGCTGGCCTTTAAGCTTCAGGTAATTGTAGGCAAAATACGCGCTGGCCGCCGTGGGCTCGGAAACAACCCGCACCGCCTCCTCCGGCGGCGTGCTGCCGAAATAGGGAAGCGTTCTGCAGATATCACGCAGCTTGGTCCTGCCGTCCATGGTGGCAAAGGCGTCATACCAGACCTCCGGCGCGCCGATGACCAGGCTGCCGATCTCCTTGTCGTCCTCCCGGTCCATGATTCTCTCTATAACTTCGTTAAGGAATTTCTTCGTAATATCCTCGGGGGTAAAGGTTTCGTCGTAGCCTCTGGCCGCCAGCCTTTCCGGATCGTCCTCGGGCAGCATCATCTTGAAGGCCCGGAACTTCCGGTATTTGGTCATGGTATTGTCCTTGGCAGCCTCTCCGATACGGATCTTCGTCCCGTCAGCCCGGCAGCTTAATACCGTGGGGATATTCTTCGATCCGCCCTCGGACAGGGCGATGACCTCCGGCTGTCCCAGATTCTTCCGGTAGGCCGAAACCATGGTGTACGTACTTCCAAAATCTATTCCTAAATTCAGCATTGTTTCCCCCAGCTTACAATAAGCACATATTATGAACTACTATACCATATTTTCATAAAAAGATCACTTCTTTTTCAGCAGTATCCGGGATTTTATTCCGCCCTGTGCAGAAAAATAAGCAGCCGCTTACCGGCAGAAAAGGCGAAGGAAAAATCCTTGCGCTGCGCATTGACGAAAGGCGCCGGGAAATGATATGATTACCTCCACCATTGAGCTTGTTTTGTAAAGGGCAGAAAAATGATCAGAAAAGCAATACCGGCAGATATTCCGCTGCTTGCGGAAATCTACGAAGACGCGAAAATATTCATGCATGAGAACGGAAATCCCACCCAGTGGGCGGGCGGCTATCCCAACCGGGAATCCCTGACCGGGGACCTGGAAAAGGGACTTCTGTATACGGTGGAAAGCGATACCGAGCCCGGCCGGATTGCCGGGGCCTTTTCCATGCTGACCACCCCCGACCCCACCTACGCGGTCATCTACGACGGCAGCTGGCTTTCCGATACGCCCTACGCCGCCATCCACGCGGTGGTCAGTGACCGGAAGGAGAAGGGCATGGTAAAAAAAATCATGGCTTTCGTCCGGGAAAGCCATGATCATATACGTGTTGATACCCACAAGGACAACCTGCCCATGCAGGGAGCCCTTATCCGGGACGGCTTCACCCTGCAGGGCACCATCATCTGTCATGACGGCACGCCGCGGGTAGCCTTTGAGTGGGTGAAACAAACTATTTCATAAACGCCGCCAGTTCTTCTCTTCTTTCGTCGTAGTCCTCCACGCCGCAGTTGTACAGCAGCTCCTGGGTGGCCTTATCCGCGGAGAAGGTACCCATTTTGATATTCTCGGGCACGGTGTAGATGAAGGCTTTGCCCTCCTTCTCCAGCCGGTACAGCTGCCGCTGCTCGGCGGTGTAGACCACATGTCTGCGGTTCAAGGCCTTGACCGTCTCCGGGAATTTCCTGCATTTGATGGTGTACAGAGCCTTGAATTTCTCCGGGCTGCGGTGGAAATTCCGCGGCTTGGACATGATGGCCACGATTTTCTCACAGCCGTCGTCCAGCATCTTCTGTACCGGAATCGGATCCGTCACGCCCCCGTCAAAATAGTAATTTCCTTTAAATTCCACCGGCCGGCAGGCCGCGGGAATCGCCGAGGAACACATGATCGCCCGGTAATCATCCTGCTTCATGTCCGACTTGGTGAAATATTCCGGCTTTCCGGTGGCCGCATTGGTGGCCACGATATAGTATTCCGCGGGATTCTCCAGTATTTTCGGAAAATCCAGCGGCGCCGCGCCGTCATGGTTGGACAGATTGGCGTAAATATACCGGATGCCGAACAGCTCGCCGCCCCGAAGAAAGGCGGAAAAGCCCATGTAATTCGGATCGTCGATAAATTCCGTATAAAATCTTTTGTTTCTTCCGTGCTGCCCCGCCATGAAGGACGCGCCGTTGGCGCTGCCGGCGGACACGCCGATCACATAATCAAAGGTAATATTCTCTTCTATAAATCTGTCCAGCACGCCTGCGCCGTAGGCGCATTTCATGCCGCCGCCTTCCAGAAGGAGTCCGATTTTGCTCATTTTTCAGTCTGTTCTCCGTTCATTCTTCATCCCCCTGTCACAAAAAGACCGGGATGCTAAAGTGAATTGTAGCATCCCGGCTTTTAAAAAGCAAATCAACAGATTTCCCGATGTGTCTTACGGTCAGGCAAAGGCAAATTCCTTCAGTGCCTTTACGAATTCCTCCGCGTTTTCGATGAAGCAGCCGTGGGCGCCGGCCTGCAGAAGCTCCGTTACCTTACCGCCCTTTTCCTGGTATTTCTTCAGGACGTAGCGGGTCTGGCTTACCATGGGCTGGGGCGGATACACGTCCTCGCCGGGCCAGCCGGGCAGAAGGCCGGTTTTGCCCAGGGTACCGAAATCGCCGTAGGAGGTGTCGCTCACGATAAGATCCCTCGCGCCGTGCACCCAGAGAACGGGCGGCTTCTTTTCGATATCCACGATGCCGGAGACATTGCCGTAGGTGGCAGCCATGGTGTTGTTCACACCCTTTGTGCCGGTGGCCACCATGGGCCACACACCGACCTGAACAAAATCGCCGGGATACATGCCCTCTCCCACCTTGGTCTTGAGCATGCTTTCCGCATACATCTCCTTATCTTCCTCGCTGATGACAAAGTCCGGGGCGAAGATGGAGGCATTTAAGGATGCCTTCATCGCTTCCTTATCCTGCCTCACCAGGGCCGCCACCGTATTCGGATTCTGGCAGGCGCCGCCGGTGCCCAGGCCCGCAGGCTCGAGCATCTTGCCGTCTTCGTCGTAGGTGCCGCCGAAGCCGTAGGGAGAGCTGGGATTTAAAAGCACCAGCTTCTTCACCATTTCCGGATAGTCGATGGTGAACTGCATGACCGCGCCGCCGCCCATGGACCAGCCGGCCAGAACAAATTCCTTCCAGCCCAGGGCATCCGCCAGGGCCTTCACGTCGTCGGAATAGTCCCTGTAGCCCCGGGTGCCGTCGATGGGTTTCGCATCGGAGTCGCCGAAGCAGCGGAGATCCGGCGCCACGATGTCGAAGTCCTTCTCCAGCAGGGGAATAAGGGGAGCAAAGAATTCGGAATCGGAGACGTTGCCGTGGACGAAAATCAGCTTCTCTCCTGCCGGATTTCCTTCGTGGATGAAGGCGGTGCGGAGTCTTTCAGTGGTCAGAAATTTCTTTTCGTACTTCATAGTATTCCTCTATAAGCTATTTATAAAAGCCAATTGTTTTAAATATCATATATTATTCTTCCCTTCAGAATATACATGATATTTTTAAACGATATTGTATTTAGTCTTACAGTTGTTCGTAAATCCAAGGATCAGGCTCGCGAACAGCAGAGGCTGCTCATACATGGAGGCGTGGCCGCTGCCGGGAATGATAACCCGGTGGGCATCGGGGATGCCCGCGGCAATGATTTCCTGTTCGGCCATGGGGGTCAGATAGTCCTCCTGGCAGGAAACCACCAGTGTCGGCACCTTAATTTCACCGAGTCGGTCCCGTACATCATAGTCCACGGCGGAATTGGTCAGACGCACCATGGCGTCGATGAAGACCTTGTCGGAGAATACCGGTTCCAGCGCCTTTTTGCGGTTGTTCATCCAGTCGTTGTGATCCTTGTAGAACTTCGGGGAATAGATTACCGGGATGGTGGTCAGGTAATAGGCCTCCCAGTTGTCCTTCGCCAGGTTCCAGGCATCGCCGATGTCACCCAGCCAGGGGCCGGTGCAGGCGGTGGTGTTGAAGAGAATCAGGCGCTCGCAGGCATCGGGATATTTCACGCACAGCTGCAGGGCTACCTCGCCGCCGTAGGAAATACCCATGATGGCCAGGTCATCCAGGTGCATTTCCTTAATGAACGCATACACAGCTTCCACCTGCAGGGCCTGGGTAAAGGGGCCGTCCATGTGGTCGGATTTGCCCTGGTCCAGCATGTCCAGGAGCACCAGTTTATTGTTGGCGGAAAGGGGCTCGATGAATTCCTTCCAGCTGGCGGTGGACATCATGATGCCGTTCAGCAGAAGCAGCGGCTTTCCCTCTCCGTGAATTTCATAGTAAAGATTTTTTCCGTTGAAATCAAATAATGCCATGTCTTTGTTTTCCTTTATCCTTTTCGTAGATTTCCCGGTCAGGGCCGGTTATTAAGGCCGTCCCGGCCCTCAGGCAAAGAGGTCGCTGTGCTTCAGAATGAAGCCGAAGATGGCAGTCTCCACCTCTTTCGTCTTCTCGAAGAAGACCACATGGGCTGCGCCGGGAATGGTGACGTATTCCGCATCCGGAATATTGTCCGCCAGGATTTTCGAGAATTTCGGCGGCTTTAAGATATCATTTTCCGCGCAGATAATAAGCGCCGGGCACTTTATCTTCGGCAGCTCGTCGGTCATGTAGACGTCTTCGGCGAAGGTATCGTAAAGGATTTTCTGGCCTTCCAGGTAATGGTTGGGATTGTCCTTGATGGCCTTTGCCCGTGCGGTCAGCATATCCATATTCTTCTCGATGAATTCCGGGCCGTAGATGGAGGGAACCATCCCCCAGAAGAAGGTTTCCCCGTCGCCGGTATCGCAGAGCACCTTCCAGCCCACCACGAAGCCCTTGCAAACCGGATCCAGCTCGCTTACGGAATCAATAACGGAGATGGATTTGGTCATTTCCGGGAACATCACCGCAAATTTCATCGCCACCTCACCGCCGTAGGAGGTGCCCACCAGATGGGCTTTTTCCACCCCCAGATACTCAAGCAGCGCTTTGGTTTCCTCACAGTGCTGGGCAAAGGTATAGGGGCCTTCCGGCTTGGAAGACTTAAGCTGACCCTTGAAATCGTGGGCAATTACCCTGAAGCCTGCCCGCTCAAACACCGGCCAGAGCACCGACCAGCTGGCCGCGGAAGCCATTACGCCATTTAAAAAGACGATGGTTTCCTTTCCTTCGGGATTGCCGTGCTCTTCGTAGTAAAGCGTAACATCCTTGCTGTATTCAAAATATGGCATAATTTTCTCCTGTCCGTTCCTGTATTATTGTCTCTGAAGGAAATCCGCAGCGGAATTTCCTTTTTTAGTCAATACGGAGGACCGAGGTCCTCCGTATTGTTTCCTACAGGAAATGTTCTTCTGTTTACAGCAGATATTTTCCTGCTCTTATTTAACAGTTGCCCAAACGTCATCCAGAGACATGATGGGAGATACTGCCTGCAGAGCATAAACACCGGTCTCTGCATCGGGCTCAAGGCTGATGGTATTCAGAGCAAGGTCTGCAATACCCAGTCTGTCGCCGTTGGCATAGCTTAAGGAACCGCCCATGGGAAGGTCAACTTCGAAGGACTCCATAGCCTTGATGTAGTTTTCCCAGGTCAGGTCAAGACCTTCTTTATCCAGCTCGTTCAGGCCCTGGATGAAGATGTTGCCAGCCAGATAACCGGCCATAGCATAGGAGTTCAGCACATAGGTGTCTTCGGGAGCTACGTTGTTCTCAGCTTCCCAGGCGCTCATAGCGGCGGCAAAGCCGAGGTAATCGTTCATGCCCTCTTCCGTGCTGGTATCCAGCCATGCATTGGTGTAGATGGGACGATCGGCGCTTACGGCACCGGAAGCAACCATATCACCAAGGGTAGCAGCGGAAGCGCTTACATAAGAGGTGATAACCTTGGCATCGTAGCCGGCATCACGCATGGAGTTCATAACCTTTACCAGGGGAGCCTGGTTGCAGGCAGCGATAACAACGTCGCAGCCGCTGCTCATCAGCATGGTAACTGCAGCAGAGTAGTTGTCGGCATCAGCCTGAACTTCCTGATAAACGATGTCGAAATTGCCTTCTTCAGCCTGACGCTTGATACCGGCCAGCATACCTTCACCGGCA
>CADBNF010000059.1 GCA_902796005.1 uncultured Lachnospiraceae bacterium
GATATACCGTATTCTTGGCATCCTCGGTAACGCCCTGGAAGGTCTTGAACATCAGGTTGAACTGACGGATATCGGTGAAATTGTGCTTGCCGCAGGTGGGACAGGGAACCTCATGCTCCCGGATGAAATCCATCATCTGCTCCTGGGACCAGCCGTCCACGCTGCCCTCCAGCTCAATGCCCTTTTCCTGGCAGAAATCCTCGATCAGCTTGTCCGCACGGAAACGCTCGTGACATTCCCGGCAGTCCATCAGCGGATCGGAGAAGCCGCCCAGATGGCCGGAAGCCACCCAGGTCTGGGGGTTCATCAGGATGGCGCAGTCAATACCCACGTTATAGGGGTTCTCGGTAACGAATTTCTGCCACCAGGCCTTCTTTACATTGTTTTTCAGTTCCACGCCGATGGGACCGTAATCCCAGGTGTTGGCCAGGCCGCCGTAAATCTCACTGCCGGGATAAATAAACCCTCTGGATTTCGCCAGCGCAACAATTTTGTCCATTGTCTTTTCCATGTCGTTCACTCCTGTATCTGATTTCATTGATAAATAATAATCGCTGCGGAATCGTTAACCACCCGGAATTCCTCCGGTACCGTCTCCTTTTCCTCATTGGTGACTTTAACGGTCATTTCCCCGGTAATCTGGGCCAGGTCGCTTGCCGCATAGATACGGCCGGGCACCTGGATGTCCATGGGCTGGTTGATGATGAGGATTCTGTCCAGCCAGTAGGCAGAGGAAACGTCCGAACCGGTCAGGCTGTTGCCTGCGCTGTCCAGGAATATTTTCTGAAAGCTGTAGCCCTCCTCATAGGCTTCCTTCACCGTGCCGGTAAAGCACAGGACGCCGTTGTAGGCCTCATAATCCCCTGCGGCGGCATAGGTGAGGGTAATCGTAATCATTTTGCCGGTCACCGTGCACTCGTCCAGGGTAATCCCGTCCCTGCCGGTGGTCACCCGGTAATGGGAAAGGGCGGCATCCACATAGGCTTTCATGCTTTCCTCACTCTCTCCCTCGGGAAGGGCATCCACCAGCTTCTGGGTAATGCTCCCGTCGTCATTCAGAATGAAAAGATTGGTTGTATTCAGCTCCGGCACCTGTTCCGTACACCCGGAAAAGGTGAGCAGCAGGAATACCGCTGCCAGAAGGAGCAGAACGGCTCTTCTCTTCTTCATATGCCTCCTTAACCTGTCATGCCCGTCCCGGAAATAGCCTCCGGTACGGTCCTCCTTCATGTGATTACGGGCACTTATTATACTTGAAGGCCCGATAAAAAGCAAGCTAACTATTCTGTGATGTAGATGCGGTTTACCCGGCGGCTGATCCGGCAGATCTGCTCGTAATTGATGGTATGGGAAGCCTCCGCCACCTCTTCCACGGGGATGAAGGCGTCTCCGTCCCGGCCGAACAGGGTTACCGTATCCTCCACCGCCACCTCATCCAGATCAGACACGTCCGCCATCATCTGGTCCATGCAGACCTTGCCGATGACCGGTACGATCTTTCCCCGGATGATGACCCGGGCTTTGCCCGAAGCACAGCGGGGATAGCCGTCCGCATAGCCGGCGGAAATGGTGGCGATCTTCGTCACCGGCTTTTCCGTCACATAGGCTGCGCCGTAGCCCACGCCCCTGCCGGGCTCCACCTCCCGGACGTTGACCACATGGGCCCGCCACTGCATGGCGGGGATGAGGTCGAGCCTGGTTTTGTCCACCTCGTCCGAGGGAAGCAGGCCGTAGGTAATGATGCCGCTGCGCACCGCATTGCGGGCTTCCGACGGATATTCCATGATGCCTGCGCTGTTGCAGATGTGCAGCAGGGGAATCGCAACGCCCCGCTGTTCCAGCAGGTCACACATTTCAGCAAATTCCGCCGCCTGCTTTTTCGTATAGCTCCGGTCTTCCATATCCGCGCAGGAAAAATGGGAAAACATCCCCTCCAGCACGGTACCGGGCAGCCTGCTCATCCGGGCAATGGCATCCGCGCTTTCCGGCGTTACCCGGAAGCCGATTCGTGTCATGCCGGTATCCAGCGCCACATGGAAGGCGCCCTTTATACCCAGCGCCCGGGCGGTTTCGGCGTATTTCTCCGCCTGATCCTCCTCGTAAAATACGGGGGTAATGCGGTTTTTCAGGATTTCCGGATAAAAGGCCGGGGAAGTATACCCCAGTATCAGTATGGGGTTGTCTATGCCGGCTTCCCGAAGCTCCAGTCCTTCCTTCTCATCCGCCACCGCAAAGCCGTCCGCCATATCCCTGATATAGCCGCACAGGGAAGCGGCGCCGTGGCCGTAGGCATCCGCCTTGACCACCACCCAGAGGAAGGTGCCTTCCTTAAGGGTTTTGCGCACCTCACCTAAATTGTGCCGGATGGCAGGAACGGATATCTCCGTATAACATCTGTAATAAGGCTCCTGCTCCATGACTCATTCCTCCTCCACTTTTCTGATGGAGGAGTAGATGTTCTTCACGTTTTTCAGCACCACATGGGTCATCGTATCGGACACGCCCTCCAGGTTCATAATCCCGCGGTGGATTCTTTCCAGCTCATCCCCGGAGGCGCAGCTGATCTTCAGCAGCAGGTCGTAATTGCCGGTCTGGTAATAGCAGGCCACCACATAGTCCATATCCTGGATGGCTGCCGCAAAGCTGTCAAAGTACTTCGGATGGTCCAGGGAAACCTCCATGATCGCGGTCATGGGCATGCCCAGCTTGCGTTCGTTGACGACGATGGTGTAGCCGGAAATCACGCCTGACTGCTCCATCTTCCGGATTCTTTCGGTCACAGCGGACACGGAAAGGTGCACATCCTGGCTGATAACAGAGGCGGTCTGACGGGAATTCTCCTGAAGGAGCTTCAAAATTCTGTAATCGATTCTATCCATTTTTATTGTCTCCACTATTATTTAGTCGTTAAAAACTGCACAAGAATACCCAAAATGGCCAGAATGGCCGTAACAACATAATTCGGCAGCCCGATGCGGGACATCACAAGAGAGATAAATACCGCATTGCCCACAATGTTGATGGCGCCGCCGATACCGGTAACGAGAATGGTCACCGGCCTGGTGAATTTCACGGCAATCACACCCACCAGGATGCCGGCCGCCACACTGACGACTGCATGCACCACATTCCAGGCGGTTCCCGCCGGGAAATCCAGAGCCCAGACCACGGATGCGGTCACGAAGAAGCTTAAGAGGAATACGCCGGCCAGGTAAATCTTAAAGGCCAGCAGTGCCAGGATAATGGCAAGGGCCAGGGCAGTTACCACGGGTACCCAGGATGGCAGGTTCAGCGAAGCGGTCAGGGCGGAGCCGATGAACGCACCGGCAATAAAGCCGGCAATCGCCACGGAAACCCGCAGCATCTTGTAACCCAGGAAGCACTGCAGGACATAAAACACCAGCAGGATAATCTGGAACACATAAAAAAGATATTCCACAGCATACCTCCGTCTTGTTTTTTTTTCGCCAAAAGGCGGATTCGCTTTAAAAATTGATTATAACACAACTTTTTTGCTTTGTAAAACCATGCATGGCCTGTTTCAGGCATTCCCTGCCCGATCTCCCGCAAAGACGCAGGCTGCCGCCTCCTGCAGGGTAAGCTCCAGCATGCCGTAATGCAGGAAGACGTCTTCTTCGGTAAAGTCCGCCCCGTCCCTGTCGGTACAGGCAATGCGCCTGATCCGGTCTTTTTCCAGGAAGCCGGCCCGGCCCCCTATCCAGAAGGGAAGGCTTACGTGTCTTTCCCCGCCTGAAGCGTTGAATACGGCGTAGATCTGACTTTCCCCGTCAAAGCGGACGTAGGATACCACACCGTCTTCTGCATGGACAAAGGCAAAGGAACCGGTCTGCAGCACGGAATGGCCGTTATGCAGGGCAATGCAGCTTTTGTAGAAATCCGTCAGAGCCCTGTCCGGGTTTTCCGTCGGGAAACACCGCCGGTTATCCGGGTCTGTAAAGCCTGCAAGGCCGCATTCGTCCCCGTAATACACCAGAGGCGCCCCGGGGAAGGTCATCTGTAAAAGCACCGCCTGCCGGAGGATTTCCGGCCGGAGCTGTTCCTCCGCCGCCCGGCTTCCCTTATCCGCCAGCCTGCCGCACAGTCCGTTCGTGCGGGTCAGGAACCTGGAATGGTCATGGTTGTCCAGCAGGGTCATAGCCGCAAGCACGCTCGGGTAAGGCATCCGGGAAAGATAGTCCTTCACCGCACTGCAGAAGGCTTCTGCATTTCCCAGGAGGCTTTCCTCAAAGCGGTCGCTGTGCTTTTCCATGCCCGTAAGGAAGTATGAGACCGGGTCCGTAAAGCCCTGGAAATTGATGAGGGTATCCCACTGGTCACCCTCAAGATAGCTTTCCGCGCCGGCGTAATGCTCCGCGGTAATGAGCTTTTCTTCGGAAATACCCTTTACCCGCTGCCGGAATTTCCGCCAGAAGGCATGGTTATAGGCCGGGGAATGGCCCAGATCCGCCGCCACGTCCAGCCGCCAGCCGTCCGCCGCAAAGGGCGGGGAAAGCCATTTTTCCGCAGTCTCAAGCATCTCCTCTTCCAGGCCGGGGTCTCCCTCATAGTTCAGCTTGGGCAGGGTCAGGTTGTCCCACCAGCACTCATAGAGGGTACAGGCCTCGTCCGTAAAGACAAACCGGTTCCGCCAGGGGCTTTCGGGATTCGCGAAGGCGCCGTCGGAAGTACCACCGCCGTCCTCCCGCCTGCCCATCCAGGGATGGCTGCTGCTGCAGTGGTTGAACACCCCGTCCAGCAAAAGCCGCATGCCTCTTTCATGCACGGCCCGGGAAAGCCGGATAAGAGCAGTATCCCCGTATGCCTCTGCCGGGTCGCCCAGATGCCTGTCCACGTGGTTAAAATCAGCAATGTCGTAGCGGTGGGAGGAGGGAGAAACAAAGATCGGGTTGACATAAAGCGTCTGGATGCCCAGGTCCTTCAGATAATCCAGCTTATCCAGGATTCCCTGGATATCCCCGCCGTAGAAATTGCCCGTATCCTCCGGCTCCACCGGCGCGCCCCAGGCAAGCTTCCTGACCGGCTTTCCCATATAACGGTATTCCCCGGTCCGCACGTCATTTTCCGGACAGCCGTTGGCAAACCGGTCGGGAAATACCTGGTAGGTAACCGCCCCCTTTGCCCATGCCGGCACGAAATCCCCGGGTACGGCGGCAAAGGGTCTTGCAGGCCGTTCTCCGAAGAACACGCCCAACCGGTCGAAAAAGAGGCTTCCCTCCTGGGTCTCCACGGCAAAGTAATGGCCCTGCGCAAGCGCCTCCGGGGCAAGATCGCAGCCGTAATAATCGAAATCCTGCGCATTCTCCTCCCAGTGCATCGGCCAGGCCTTCTCTCCGGACAGGAGCTGCACCTTACTGGCCTGGTACCTGCCTGTCCGCAGACGGATATGCAGGCAGCTTTTCCCTTCCGCGGTTTCCCTTTTCCTTATGAAGTTTTCCGTTTCATCGCTGAAAAATGTCCTGCATTCCATATTCTATCCTGTAGACAAAGGGCCGGCCAACGGATCGCCGGCCGGCTCGCTGTCTTTTTATTCTTCTGAATCGTCCTTAAAGGTCTCTTCCGTATCATCCGGAAGGTCTTCCTGTTCCGGAACCTGGATATTTTCCCCGAAAGGCGCTTCCGTATCCGTCTTCGGTACATTTTCCGAAGGCTCTTCAGGATAGTCGGAAACCGCTTCTTCCACGGGCTCGAATCCGGTAAACCGGTCAACCGGCTCGTAAGATTCCGCATAGGGCTCGCCCTGCTCCACATGCCGGAAAACGGCTTCGAATTCCGCCCGGTTCAGACGTTCCTTCTCCAGCAGCAGCCTTGCGGTCTCGTCCAGCACGCCTCTGTGCTCTTCGATGATCTGTCTGGCCTTCGCGTGGCATTCGTTGATGATCCGGGTCACCTCTTCGTCAATGAGGGAAGCGGTCTCTTCACTGTAGTTGCGGGTGTGGCCCCAGTCTCTGCCGATGAACACCTCGTCGGAATCGTTGCCGTAGGCCACCAGCCCCACTTTGTCGGACATGCCGTACTGAGTGACCATGGCCCGGGCAATGCCGGTTACCTGCTTGATGTCCTGGGAAGCCCCGGAGGTAATGTCGTCGAAGATCAGCTCCTCTGCCACCCGGCCGCCCAGGCCGACAATAATCCGCTGCAGCATCATGCCCTTTGTGCGGAACATGTCGTCATTCTCCGGCTGGGGCATGGTGTAGCCTGCCGCGCCGATGCCGGTGGGCACGATGGAAATGGTATATACCGGGTCCATATCCGGCAGTACATGGAAGAGGATGGCGTGACCGGCCTCATGATAGGCGGTAATGCGTCTTTCCTTTTCGGAAATCACCCTGCTCTTCTTTTCCTTGCCGACGGATACCTTCAGGAAGGAATCCCGGATATTCTTCTGGGTAATGAATCTCTGTCCGTTGCGGGCTGCGCCGATGGCGGATTCGTTCATCAGGTTCTCCAGGTCTGCGCCGGAGAAGCCTGCGGTTGTATGGGCGATGACCTTCAGGTCCACGTCGTCTGCCAGAGGCTTTTTGCGGGAATGCACCTTGAGGATGGCTTCTCTTCCGGCAACGTCCGGAAGTCCCACGCCGACGGTACGGTCGAAACGGCCGGGACGGCGGATGGCGGGATCCAGGATATCCACCCGGTTGGTGGCCGCCATGACGATGATGCCTTCGTTCACACCGAAGCCGTCCATCTCCACCAGCAGCTGGTTCAGCGTCTGCTCACGTTCGTCGTGGCCGCCGCCCATGCCGGTGCCCCTCTGTCTGGCCACCGCGTCAATCTCGTCGATGAAGACAATACAGGGATGGTGCTTTTTCGCTTCGGCGAAAAGGTCTCTTACACGGGAAGCGCCGACGCCGACGTACATCTCCACGAAATCCGAACCGGAGATGGAGAAGAAGGGTACGCCCGCTTCGCCGGCCACTGCCTTGGCGATCAGGGTTTTACCGGTTCCGGGAGGTCCCACAAGCAGGACGCCCTTGGGAATTCTCGCGCCGAGGCGGATATATTTGTCGGGGTTCTTGAGGAAGTCCACGATTTCTTCCAGCTCTGCCTTTTCCTCATCCATGCCGGCCACGTCGGCAAAACGCACCGTGGAATCCTCCGGCAGGGACATCCTGGCCTTGCTCTTGGAGAAATTCATCATCTGGCCTGCGCTGCCGCCGCCGCCTGCCCTGCTGCTCATCAGCATGGTAAAGATGAAGGCCACAGCCGCAATGATGATAATCGGGAGAATGTACATGAACATGCCGCCCGTCCGGGCTACGGCACGCACCTCATAATTGACATCGGCTTCGATCAGCTGCTGTTCGGCTGTCTTCACGTCGGTCAGGTTGATGGTGTAGGTTTTCTCACCGGTTGTGGTAAAGGTTAAGGTGCCGGTGGGCACGTCCGAGCTCTGGTAAATGATCGCGCTGTCGATCATATCCTTCTCCAGCAGCTTCAGATAGCCCGCATTGTTTACAACATCCTCCGACGATCCGCGGTTCGGCATGAAGCGGGTCATCACCAGGAAGAAAACAATGATGATCACATAGAAAATAATGTTGCGTATAAAAGCTCGTCTCACTTGCTGACTCCTTTATTCTTCCTCAATAACACCGATATAGGGAAGGTTCCGGTATTTCTGGTCGAAATCCAGGCCGTAACCCACCACAAAACTGTCCGGAATGACAAAGCCGGTGTATTCCACTCTGGCATCCTTGATTTCCCGCCTGGCGGGCTTGTCCAGAAGTACGGCCGTCTTTACGGATTTGGCGCCGTGCTCTTCGAAAACCTTCCTGAGCATGGTCAGGGTCCTGCCGCTGTCGATGATGTCCTCGGCAATCAGCACATGCCTGCCGGATACATCCTCATCCACGTCCTTTTTGAACTTCAGAAAGCCTGTGGATTTGGTGCCCGAACCGTAGCTGGATACACTGACAAAGTCCATGGTGACCGGCAGGGTCAGCCGTTTGACCAGGTCACAGGTAAAAAAGACGCCGCCCTTTAATACCCCGACCACAAGGACCGGTTCCCCGTTGTAATCCCTGTTGATTTCCTCAGCCATCTCACGGATTCTTTTTACAATGGTTTCCTCATCATACAACACCGTTATTCTGCTCAAGTCATACTCCTGTCCCTAAGGGTTACCTTAAGAATTGTTTTAGTTTTATCTGTTACCTTCACGTGTTCGCTCATCCGCATGCCGGTCACCCAAAGGACCGTATCGTCCCGGGCCAGAAGCAGGATACTGTCCCGCTCTGCAGAGGGCACTTTTTCGTTGATGAAATAGTCTGAAAGCTTCTGGTGCCTGCCCGCGGCATCCACCACCAGCCTGTCCCCGGTGCTTCTGGTGCGAATGACAACACTTCCGGATATTTTATCATAATCAAACCATTTCGTATATCTTTTTTCTGTTATTTTTTCGTGAAAATTCTCGATTTTTATGGTTTCCGCCGCAAATTCCGCTTCTCCCACCCGGGTTATCCCGTTAATTTTCAGCAGCTGCGTCTCCGTCTCCGCCGGTTTCCTTTCTCTGCCGATTCGGATGCAGCCGTACTCCCGCACAGCAGACAGTCCGCAGGGCAGGGAAAGCCTGCTGCCGGATGCGGCGGAAAACAGCTCTTCAAGCAGCCGGACATGCACCCGGGAGAGGTCCTTTGCGGTCCCGGCCAGGTCCTTTAACGTCTCCATCAGCACCGTGCGTTTAATAAGCGCCGGCTCCTTAAGGAGAAGGTCGGATATGCGCGCATCCCCGCAGGCTTGGCGCCCGACAAGGGTTTTTGCCTTCTCTTTTGCTTCCCGTCGGATATAGTCCGCCGCCTCGCGGATATCCTCTGCCGCGGCAAACAGGTGGTCCACCGCCCGGCTGTTGACCTCCTTTTTCAGCACCGGCAGTACATGGTGCCGGATGCGGTTGCGGGTAAAGGCGTCCTCTTCGTTGGTGGAATCCGTCATAAAGGGAATGCCCGCGGCCTGCAGGTCTTCCTCTATCTCTTCCCTGGACAGGCATAAAAGCGGCCGGATAATCCGGCCGGACACCGGCGCGATGCCGGCAAGGCCCGTAAGAGAGGTTCCCCTGGCCAGGTGGAAAAGCAGGGTCTCCGCGCAGTCGTTCCGGTTGTGGGCCAGGGCGGTCTTTTCCGCCGAAAAATATGTACAGGCTTCTTCCGCCGCTTCCTTCCTGGCCTCTCTGCCGGCCTCCTCCAGGGAAAGTCCCTTTTCTTCTGCCAGGCCGGCCACATCCTTTGCGAAGACCTGCAGGGGAATCTGCAGCCGCCCGCAGATTTCCCGGACATAGTTCTCGTCCCGGTCGCTTTCCGCCCCCCTTAAGCCATGGTTTACGTGAAAGGCGGCAAGGGTAAAGCCCAGCTTTTCCTTCAGCTCATTTAATATCAGCAGGAGACACACGGAGTCCGCGCCGCCGGACAGGCCGATGCACACCCGCTCGCCGGGGCGAATCATAGTATACCTGCGGATATATTTCTCCACTTTTCCGGTGTTCTGCATTCTCCGGTCTCCTTTCTTTCTCTCCAATATCTGCAAAAGGGACGGCCCAGCCGTCCCTTTATCCTTTGCCTGTCAGTCCG
Organism: uncultured Lachnospiraceae bacterium; assembly: GCA_902796005.1. Classification (GTDB taxonomy): domain Bacteria; phylum Bacillota; class Clostridia; order Lachnospirales; family Lachnospiraceae; genus Alectryocaccobium. The sequence continues at coordinate 9,585 of CADBNF010000059.1, forward strand.
CTTCCTTGAAAATGATCTCATTGTCATTGACAAGCCCGAGCTTGTCCTTGGCGGTCTGCTCAATATATTCGTCGCTCTGCATATACTCGTTAAGCATCTCAATTTCCCAGGTCCGCAGCTCTTCTTCGTCGATCTGCTCTTCCAGAATCCTGGTATTTTCCTCAATGTCGGCAATCCTTCTCTTCATACGGCTGCCCTGGACCAGCAGGACCAGCATCAGGATAATCACCACAAAGATGATGGCCAGCATGGTGGTCGTCGCAGGGGTCAGCCTGCCCAGACTGCTGAATATGGAACTTCGTTTTCTCATAAGTCTGCCCGTATTGTCCTTAACAGAACTCCTTCGTCAGATAAAACGGTACATCTCCTGGGCCTGTTCCTTGCGGACGTCCTCGGCCACTTCCAGGATCTCCGCCTTGACGGTCCTGTTGCCGAAAGCAATCTCCAACACATCGCCGGGTTTAACCGCGGTGGAAGCCTTGGCGACCTTGCCGTTCACCAGCACGCGGCCCGCGTCGCAGGCGGTATTGGCAACGGTTCTGCGCTTAATGAGTCTGGAAACCTTGAGGTACTTATCCAGCCGCATCAGGCGTTGACTTTGTCCTTCAGGGACTTGCCGGCTTTAAAACGGGGTGCCTTGGAAGCAGCGATGGTGATCTCTTCGTTGTTGAAGGGATTTCTTCCGGTTCTTTCCGGACGAGAGGCAACTTCAAAGGTACCAAAACCGGTCAGCTGAACCTTCTCACCGGCAGCAAGCTCGGCAGCGATGGTGTCAAGAAGGGCGGCAACAACCTTGCCGGCGGTCTTCTCATCGGTTCCTGCAGCAGCAGCGACTTTGGCAACAAGCTCTTTTTTCTTCATGATATGTATCTCCTTTTTTCCCAATAATGTATAATAGTAAGCCTGTAGATTTTACCTTGAACAGGCAGGGTTTGTCAAGCGTATCCGAAGACTTCAGGCAAGGGATTTGAGGGCCTCCTTAAGGGCAGCCAGACGGGCCGCAGCATCGGCTTCATCCCTGCCTCTGGCCCCGCAGTAAAGCTTGATCTTCGGCTCGGTTCCGGAGGGCCGGACACAGACCCAGGCTTCCTCCTCCAGTTCAAAATACAACACGTCCGAGGAGGGAAGGCCGGTGGTTCTCTCCGTCTGTGTGACGAAATCCCGGATGCAGTCCTTCCGGTAATCCCTGATGGCCGTAACCTTCAGGTCACCGAAGGCCATCGGCGGATTTTCCCGTAAGGACGCCATCATGCGGCCGATGTTTTCGATCCCCTCTTTTCCGGGCATGGTGATGCTCACCACATCCTCCACATAATAGCCCAGCCGGTCATAGAGGGCAACCATGGCATCCCAGAGGGTCATGCCCTTGTCCCGGTAATAGGCGGCCGCTTCCGCCAGGGCCATGGAGGCGGAAACCGCATCCTTGTCCCGGGCATATTCCCCGATAAGGCAGCCGTAGCTCTCTTCAAAGCCGAAGGCATAGCTGCCCTTTCCTTCGGTTTCAAAGGAAAGAATCTGCTGGCCGATGTATTTGAAGCCCGTCAGCACCTCCACAAAACGGATGCCGTAGTCCTTCGCAATGGCCGCGGCCATGTTGGTGGAAACGATGGTGGAAATCAGCACCGCGTCGTCGCCAAGCACACCCAGGGCCTTCTTCTGTCCGATTTCGTAATCCGCCAGCAGGCTGCCGGACATATTGCCCGTCAGGGTGTGGTACACGCCCTTGCTGTCCCTCACCCTTACGCCAAGCCGGTCCGCATCCGGATCGGTGGCCAGCACCAGGTCCGCGCCGGTCTTTTCCGCCAGGGCAAGGCCCAGGACGAAGGCTTCGTCCGCTTCCGGGTTCGGGTAGGGCACGGTGGGGAAATCCCCGTCGGGCAGCTCCTGCTCGGGAACCACCGTCACGTTTTCAAAGCCCAGCTCGGCAAGGATCCTGCGAACGGGCAGGTTGCCGGTGCCGTGCAGGGGCGTATAGACAATTTTGAGCTCTTTTCCGTATTTTTTAATCAGCTCGGGATGGCGGACCTCCTTCTTGATGGCTTCGATATAGGCGTCATCCACCTCTTTGCCGATAACCGTCAGAAGACCGGCCTTTTCCGCCTCTGCCCGGGTCATGGTCTTCGCCTGGGAGATGGCCTCGATCCGGTTCACCTCCTCCATAATCCCCTTGTCGTGGGGCGGGGTGATCTGGGCGCCGTCCTCCCAGTAAACCTTGTAGCCGTTGTATTCGGCCGGATTGTGGCTGGCGGTAATGTTCACGCCGGCGGTACAGCCGAGGAATCTTACCGCAAAGGACAGCTCGGGCGTGGGCCTTAAGGATTCAAACATGTAGGCTTTGACGCCGTTGGCCGCCAGGGTAAGGGCAGTCTCTTCGGCAAATTCCGGGGACATGTGCCGGGAATCAAAGGCAATGGCCACGCCTTTATCCTGGGCGCCTTTGCCGAGGATATAATTGGCCAGGCCCTGGGTAGCCTTCCGCACCGTATACCGGTTCATCCGGTTGGTGCCCGCGCCGATTATGCCTCTTAAGCCCGCCGTGCCGAATTCCAGGTTTTTGTAAAACCGCTCTTCAATCTCCTTCGGGTCGCCGGCAATCGCCTCCAGCTCCTTCCTGGTTTCCTCATCAAAGCAGGGGTCCTGCCTCCAATTTTCATACTCCTCCCGTGCATTCATAACAATTGCTCTCCTTGCTTAATACTCTTTAATTCTTTTCAGAAGATATGCTCTGTCGTTGCGCGCCGGCTCGGCAAGCACCTCATCCAGCGCTGCGGCAAGTATCCTGCCGACCTCCGGCCCCTTGGGGATACCGGCCTCTATCACGTCCCGGCCGGTGATGGCCAGGTCCTTTAGGGAAATACAGTCATTTTCCGCCAGGATCTCCGTGGCCAGCATACCGACGGCGGCCACTCTTGCCAGCTTCTCCTCCCTCTGGTACATGCTCTGTCCCAGGGTATCTGCCGTCTGCACCTTTAAAAGCCTGCCGAACTGCTCCTCTCCCAGGCGGGAAAGCAGCCGGCGTACCTTTGTCTTCTCCGGTAAAGTCCGTTCGTCATGGCAGCGCACCAGCTCGCAGACCTTGCGGATGGTGTCGTTGTCGCATTTCAGTCTTTTTAAAACCTCCTCCGCCACCTCGGCCCCCTTATCCTGGTGGCCGCGGAAGTGGTCCACGCCCTCCTCGTCGGTGGTTTTCACCAGAGGCTTTGCGATATCATGCAGCAGCATGGTAAACCGCAATATCCGGTCCGGTTCAATGTTCTCCATGGTTTTCAGGATATGCCCGCCCACGGAATAGGCGTGGTGGATATTGGCCTGGGGCGTATCCATGCACAGATCAAATTCCGGAAGGAAAACCTTCGTCATTCCCAGCTCCCAGGCCTTTTCAAGGTATTCCGGGTGGGGGGAAATGAGCATCTTGGTCAGCTCCGTCATGATCCGCTCTTCACTGATCCGGGAAAGGTTGCCGCTAAGGGCCCGGATGGCCTCCGCTGTTTTCTCTTCGATGTCGAAGGACAGCTGGGCGGAAAACCGCACGGCCCGCAGCATCCTTAAGGCGTCCTCACCGAAGCGTTCCTTCGGGTCTCCCACACAGCGGATAATCCGGTTTTCCAGATCCTGCACGCCGCCGAAGAGGTCCACCAGACCGTCCTCGTCATTGTAGGCCATGGCATTGATGGTAAAATCCCGCCGCTTCAGATCCTCCTCCAGAGAAGTGGTGAACACCACCTGCTTAGGATGCCGCATGTCTTCGTATTCTCCGTCAATCCGGTAGGTCGTGACCTCAAAGGCCTCCTCCTTCAGCATCACGGTGACCGTCCCGTGGGCAATGCCCGTATCCACCGTCCTGTGGAACAGACTCTTCACCGCTCCCGTATCCGCATTCGTGGTAATGTCCCAGTCATCCGGCACACGTCCCAGGATACTGTCCCGGACGCAGCCGCCCACGGCATAGGCCTCATAGCCCGCTTCCTTTAATACTGAAAGTATGGTTTTTACCTTGTCCGGCAGAAGAATCCGCATACATGCCCCCGTTTGAGTAAATAAAAAAACAGCTGCGTAAAAAGCGCTCTGCTTTCTTACGCCTCTGTATTATACCATACTGCCCTGCAGATTTCCATGTTTCTTTGCAGGGAAGCATCCCTGCCGGTAAAAAAGAGCAAAAAAAATCGGGCTGCCTGATATTCTCCGCACCAGACAGCCCCTTTAATGATAATTCAGAAGTTTCACTATATAACCTCCATTTCTTTTTATTTTTTCTGTGGCTGGTTCTGTTCCCTTTCATGTCTTCATGAATTCTACAGAACCGGGACAATCATTTCAACGGTTTGTCCTCCTTTTTGTCTGACTTTCGTTCTTCTTCTCGTGAACTTTTATGTTTTATCTCTTTCACTTTCTGGCTTCATTATAATGGGGGGCTTTTAATTTGTCAACATATTTTTCAAATTTTTTCTGTTATTCTAAATATTTGGAATATTTCTAATAAATAAATACAATTTAGCTGAAATCTCCCGAATTGTTTTGTCTTTTAAAAAGATTCAAAAAATTCGGCCCGGAACCAGGGGCTCCGGGCCGTAATTTTTCTTATTGTTTAAAATAATGAGAAGAATCATTCGATATCCGGCGGAATCAACACGGTTGAACCGGCCGTGTTTCCCTTCGCTGTAAGAAATATATCGAAACTTCAAAGCCCGCTTTCGGGTAC
>CADBNF010000060.1 GCA_902796005.1 uncultured Lachnospiraceae bacterium
GTGGATGCGGTGAAGCGAAACGGCGGCATCCTCTTCGTTTTTGCGGACCACGGCAATGCGGAGCTGATGGTGGATGAAGAAACGGGAAAGCCCTTTACGGCCCACACCACCAACCCCGTGCCCTTTATTCTGGTGAATGCACCGGAGAATGTCCGCCTGGCCGAAGGGGGCAGGCTCTGCGACGTGGTGCCCACCATGATTGAGTTGATGGGTCTGGAAAAGCCGGCGGAGATGACCGGGAAATCCCTGGTGGTGCGGGACTGAGCCGCAGACGCGGAAGATTTCCCATAAATATAAGAAATTTCATCTTGAAATCCCTTATATGGTGTGCTAAGATAGCAGACGACTGATTTTTGGAGGTGAATTATGCCGGCAGTTTTGAAGACGATTCTGACAATATTGTTTGCGCTTGACTGTGTAGCGCTTATCATAGTTGTACTGATGCAGCAGGGCAAGGAAGCCGGACTCGGTTCCCTGGCCGGTCAGAACATGTCAGATACCTTCTGGAGCAAGAACAAAGGCCGTTCCAAGGAAGGCAATCTGAAGAAGCTCACCAGAATATTTGTTGTCGTTTTCTTCGCGCTTGCGGTTATTCTGAACATCAGAGTAGGCGCCTGACGCGCAGCAGAACGGATTACGTCAGAATTATGCGCAGGCTTTTGGTCTGCGCATTGTTTTTCTTGAAAAGGAGTTGATCATCGTGGCAAAACAGGCAGGAGAGAAGCTGATTGCCAACAATAAAAAGGCATACCACGATTATTTTATCGAGGATACCTACGAGGCCGGCATCGAGCTTGCGGGCACCGAGGTAAAATCCCTTCGTATGGGCAAATGTTCCGTAAAAGAATCCTTTATTCATATTGACAAAGGCGAGGTTTTTATTTACGGTATGCATATCAGCCCCTATGAAAAGGGCAATATTTTCAACAAGGATCCCTTACGGGTCAGAAGGCTGCTTCTCCACAAGGTGGAGATAAGAAAGCTTCTGGCCAAATCCACCCAGAAGGGCTATACCATAGTTCCTTTGCGGGTATATTTTAAAAATTCCCTGGTCAAGGTGGAAATCGGTCTGGCCCGGGGCAAAAAGCTCTACGACAAACGGGAAACCATCGCCAAAAAGGACATGGCCCGGGAAGCCGAAAGGGATTACAAACGCAGTATTCAATGAGTAAACAGGAGGAGTCACATGGAAACCTACAATCTGGAGAAACTGGGAATCATCAATCCTGAAGCCGTTTACCGCAATCTGTCCCCTGCGCGTCTGACGGAAGCCGCCCTTCGAAGAGGAGAGGGCAAGCTGTCCGACAAGGGCGCTCTGGTGGTGTATACCGGGGCATATACGGGCCGGTCTCCGGACGACAAATTCATCGTGGATACGCCTGCGGTGCATGACAGCATTGCCTGGGGCAAGGTGAACCGTCCGATATCCAAAGAGGATTTTGACAACATTTATTCCAAAATGATTGCCTATTTCCAGCACAGGGAGATTTTCCTGTTTGACGGCTTTGCCGGCGCGGATACTGCCTGCACCACGAAATTCCGTGTGGTCTGCGAGCTGGCCAGCCAGGCCATGTTCATCAACCAGCTGCTTATCAGACCCACAAAGGAAGAACTGGAAAACTACGGCGAGCCGGATTTCAATATCCTGGTGGCCCCGGGCTTCAAGTGCGTGCCGGAAATCGACCACGTGCATTCTGAAGCGGCCATCCTAATCGATTACGAGCGTCAGCTGGTGGTGATCGCCGGCAGCCAGTACGCGGGTGAAATCAAGAAGAGCGTTTTCTCCGTGATGAACTACATCATGGTGAAAAAGGGCGTCCTGCCCATGCATTGCTCCGCAAATATGGATCCGGAAACCGGCGAAACCGCTGTGTTCTTCGGCCTTTCCGGCACCGGAAAAACCACCCTTTCCGCCGACCCGGCCAGAAAGCTTATCGGTGACGACGAGCACGGCTGGTCCGATCACGGCATCTTCAACTTCGAGGGCGGCTGCTATGCCAAGTGCATCAATCTGGATCCGGAGGGAGAGCCTGAGATTTACAATGCCATCCGCTTCGGTTCCCTGGTGGAGAACGTCATCATGGACGAGGAAACCAGGAAGTTTGATTTCTTCGACGGCAGCATTACCGAGAATACCCGCGTGGGATATCCGGTGGATTATATCTCCAACAGCCAGATCCCGGGCGTAGGCGGCATCCCGAAGGTGGTTATCTTCCTGACGGCGGATGCTTTCGGCGTACTGCCCCCGATTTCCAAACTGGATGAGAACGCA
>CADBNF010000061.1 GCA_902796005.1 uncultured Lachnospiraceae bacterium
ATTTTATCCTTTGCGCCGGCGATGGATACCTTGTCCGTGCCTGGCATATAGTAAAGCTCCGCTTCCGTCTCGCCGCTGCCGCAGCCGAAGAAGCCCCTGCAGGGGATTTCCACGCCATCCGCGTAGACTTTTGCTTCCTGAATCTCCGCCATGGGCACCGGAAATGCCTCTATTTCGGCGGAAACACCCATATCCTCGCAGGCCTTCTTCAGATATTCCGCCACCGCCAGTTCCTCCGGCGTGCCGCTGGTGTGGACAAAGTCATTGTCGTCAAATATTTTCTTTAAAGCAGTTACATCCATATCTGATCCCTCTTGATTTATAATCTTTACCTTCAATGTTACAAACCCTCGCCCGTAAAGTCAATGGCTTTACATCTGACATTTCAGGCGTTATTACGGCCAGTTTTGCACTTTTCTATTTTAGCACGTAATGCGGCCGTTTTTATAGTCAGGAATTAATAAAAAAGAGACTGTGCAGCATCCCCCTGTCCGGGTGCGGCCCGGCAGGGAAGATTAATACACACAATCTCTTTTTTTATGGTGCGGTTAACGTGCACCTTTGACTTTTCTCTTCAGGAAGCGCACACCGCGCACGGCCAGCTGCCTTGCGGGGTAGAGGGCGTTCCAGAGGGAGGAATACAGCCGGTAGCCGGTATCGGTCACGGCATGCTCCCGGCCGTTTCTGACGAAGGAAACCAGCCTGCCAAGCACCGCCTCCTCGGGCACCTTCTCCAGGGCGTAGGTATTGTCCCCGCGGATCAGGTAGCCGGTGTCGGTCACCTCGATGACCCGGTGAAGGACGTAGCTTTCCCCTCTTTTGTAGAGGGCCACATCCAGGGCGGTAAGCCGCTCGCCGGGCTTTTTCGCTTCCACCACGATGATGTCCCGGTTCTGCCGAAGCATTGGCTTCATACTGACGCCCCGGGTCTTGTAGATGAGCCGGCCCTCCCGGGCGAGGATATCTTCAAAGCTCGTTTTTTCTTCGTTCGGCAAGGTATCCTCCTTTGTCAAAGTCTTCCCTCTGTCATTTCCCTCACCCGGCAGCTTCGCTGCCACCCTCCCCAAGGGGAGGGCTTTAGGTTCTTCCTCATTCGGCAGCTTCGTTGCCACCCTCCCCAAGGGGAGGGCTTTAGGTTCTTCCTCATTCGGCAGCTTCGCTGCCACCCTCCCCAAGGGGAGGGCTTTAGGCTCTTCCTCATTCGGCAGCTGCGCTGCCGCAAAGTCTTCCCCCGGGGGAAGGTGGCCGGGCTGTGCCCGGCCGGATGAGGGTTTATTCCGCGTCCGCCTTGTGGCCCTTTGCCACAATCGCGTCGATCACGTAATCCACGTATTTCTCACAGATTTCATCGGTGTCGGCTTCCACCATGACGCGGATAACCGGCTCGGTGCCGGATTCACGAAGCACGATACGGCCGGTGTCCCCCAGATCCTCCGTTACCTTCTGCGCCGCGGCCTGTACGTCCGGGTCATTCAAGGCTTCGGGTTTGGATTTCACGCGGATGTTCTTAAGCACCTGAGGATAGAAAACAACCGGCGCTGCCAGCTCGCTCATGGGCTTTTTCTTCGCCAGCATGACCTCCATCAGCTTTAAGGAGGTCAGGATGCCGTCGCCGGTGGTGGCGTATTTGCTGAAAATGGTGTGGCCGCTCTGCTCGCCGCCGATACGGTTGCCGTATTTCACCATATTTTCGTAGACATATTTGTCGCCGACCTTGGTCTGCTCGTACTCGATGCCTACCTTGTCCAGGGCCTTGTACAGACCGAAATTGGACATAATCGTCGTAACGACCTTATTGTTCAGGAGCTTGCCTCTCTCCTTCATGTACAGGCCGTAGATGTACAGGGTATGGTCGCCAGTGACCACGTTGCCCTTCTCGTCCACGGTCAGGCAGCGGTCTGCGTCGCCGTCATAGGCAAAGCCCACGTCCAGCTGATTGGCCACCACGTACTCCTGCAGATGCTCGATATGGGTGGAGCCGCAGTCGGTATTGATGTTGTAGCCGTTGGGCTGGTTGTTGATGACGTAGGTCTTCGCGCCAAGGGCGTCAAATACGGATTTTGCGATGCTGAAGGCCGCGCCGTTGGCTACGTCCAGGCCAACCTTAACGCCACGGAAGCTGTATTTGGACATGGAGATCAGGTAACCGATGTAACGGTTCCTGCCTTCCTCGTAATCCACCGTCCGGCCGATGTCGTGACGTTCCGCCACCGGTACGTCGATTTCGCCGTCGATATATTTCTCCACCTCCAGGATGGTTTCCTCATCCATCTTCTCCCCGTTGCCGTTCAGCAGCTTGATGCCGTTGTCGTAGTAGGGATTGTGGGAAGCGGAAATCATGATGCCGCAGTCAAAATCATCCACGTGGGTGATGTAGGCCACGGAGGGAGTAGTGGTCACATGCATGATATAGGCGTCCGCGCCGGAGGCCATCAGGCCGGTGCACAGGGCATATTCAAACATATAGGAAGAACGTCTGGTGTCCTTGCCGATGACGACTTTCGCCTTTTTATTCTGGCGGGCACCGTAATACCATCCGAGGAAACGGCCGATTTTCACCGCATGGTCGAAGGTCAGATCTTTGTTGGCCTCGCCGCGAAAGCCGTCGGTACCGAAATATTTACCCATTACAGTCTCTCCTTCCGCTCAATATCCAGGAAATACTTGTAGGTATCCACCATAAGCTCGCCGCAGGCTTCCTCATCGCAGGCAATGATGGCGCCGTTGTGCAGCTGCAGGGCAGAGCAGGTCCATCTCTGGCTTACGCCGCCTTCCACAACCGCCGCCATGGCGCGGGCCTTGTTGTGGCCGGAAATCAGCACCAGGACTTCCTTCGCATCCATAACCGTGCCGATGCCCACGGACAGGGCCTGGGCCGGTACCTTTTCCGGATCATTTCCGAAGAAACGGCTGTTTACGATACGGGTGTCGGTGGTCAGATCACGAAGACCGGTGCGGCTGGTAAGACTGGTGAAGGGCTCGTTGAAGGCCAGGTGGCCGTCCACGCCGATACCGCCCATGAAGAGGTCAATTCCGCCGCAGGCTGCGATTTTTTCCTCATAGGCTGCACATTCGGCTTCCGGATCCTCCGCCATACCGTTTAAAATATTGATATTTTCCGGCTTCATATCCACCAGATGGTTGAAGAAATTGTCATGCATGAAATACCAGTAGCTCTGGTCATGCTCATGGGGCAGTCCCAGATATTCGTCCATGTTGAAGGTAATCACATTGGCGAAGGACAGCTCCCCGGCCTGGTTCATGCGTGCCAGCTCCTTATATACGCCGATGGGAGAAGAACCGGTGGGAAGGCCCAGCACAAAGGGTCTGTCCTCTTTATGCGCCTTGATCTTCTTCGCGATATAATCCGCCGCCCATTTGCACATCTTATCATAATTGTCCTGAATAACTACTCTCATTGTACTGCTCCCCTTATCTTTCTTCTTTGGTAATGACCACGCCGTTGTCGCGGTAAATGCTGTTTTCCGGTACTACGCCTCTCACGCAGCTGGTAGGATACACGTTGGAATGCCGGCCGATAACCGTGCCGGGATTGCAGACCGCATTGCAGCCCACTTCCACATAATCGCCCAGCATGGCGCCGATTTTCTTGATGCCGGTCTCGATCTGCTCGGAACCGTTGTGGATAACCACCAGTTTTTTATCACTTTTCACATTTGACGTAATGGATCCGGCTCCCATATGGCTGTAATAGCCCAGGATAGAATCGCCCACATAATTGTAATGGGGTGTCTGGACGTGATCGAAAAGAATGACGTTTTTCAGTTCCACGGAATTGCCCACGACGCAGTTCGCACCGACCAGGGCGCTGCCGCGGATAAATGCACAGTGTCTGACCTCCGTCTCCGGCCCGATGATACATGGCGCGCCGAGATAGGCAGAGGGAAATACGGTGGCTGTCTTGTGCACCCACACATGCTCCTGCACCTCTTCATACTCCTCACCCAGGGTCGGACCGAGGGCCAGGATAAATTCCTTTATGCCCTTTAAGGCTTCCCAGGGGTAGGTGAACTGTGCAAGATAATCCTTTGCCAGCGTGTGGTCAAGATCGTATAAATCCTTGATTGTATACATTTGTTTTGTTTCCTTAAAACTACAGATTTCAGTCTTGAAAGAACCTCTGTTACAGTTTTTATTCTGCTTTTTGCTTTCTTTCTTACGAGCGTTCCTTACCCGTGGCAGCATCCGCCGAGTCTTTCGATAACTGCCATGCCTCGTCAACCAAATAATACGGTCCCGGCGCTAATACCCGCTTCTTCCTCCTAAAGAAGGCCGGTATTTTATCTCAAGAAAAATTTTTCTCAATCTGGTATTGTACTACAAATTGTGTATTATGGCAACAAAAAACCGCCTTCCCCGTAAAGGGAAGGCGGTGTCTGTGTTCGTGTTATTTGTTCTCTTCCGTGTTTTTCTTCTTCCGATATACCGCAATGCCGACAATGCAGGCTGCAGCGGCAACAGCCACGGGCACTGCCACGGCTGCCGGGTGCACGCCCTTCTTCGGTTCGGTTTCCGCAGGAGCTGCATCTTCTTCCGCAGCCTCTTCGACAGGTGCAAATTCACTGCCATCTATGACTGTTTCTGCGGTTACAACCTCTCCTTCCTTCCAGAACACGGATACCGGCAGGAGCTCGTCCATGAAGACCTTCAGGCCTTCTTTCGTTTCCGTATAATCCAGCACCACAGCCTTTCCCTCCGAAGTCATGGCCGTTACCAGGAAGGTGCATTCGTCCTTTTTCACGCCCTCAGGCCAGGGAAGAACCACCGGATACTTACCGTTTCCGTCTGTCTTAAGCCCATCCGCCAGGCCGACCGTATATAATACACTTCCGTCCGCTTTGGGCATATCCTTTTCCGCAGCTTCCTCCAGTGCTTTTTTCAGGCGGTTTTCGGAGTTGATCCCGGCTTTTGCCAGTTCAGCGGGGATAACGGAAACGCCTTCCTCCACCTGCAGCACAGCTTCATAGTCCAGCAGTTTGCTTTCGGTATGGCCGCACATGATGCAGACATATTCCGCAGTCAGCTTTCCGTCTAAGGACACGCCGCCTCTGACGGTTCCGCTGTCCATGAAATGGCCGCATTTTTCCGCTTGTGTCCAGTCGGGAATAACCACAAAGCTCTGTTCCTCCATGGCGGTTCCGGCCATTTTCACTACGGACAGCTGTACCGGGATCTGACTTTCTTCCTTGTCAATGACAAAGCCAAAGGCATCCTTATCCCCGCAGCGGTGCATTTCAGCCGTTTTGCCGCCGGCCTTTGCTTCGCTCACCGTTCCCGCCGGGAAGAGCAGATTGACCCTGTAGGCGCTGCCGCTGACATTTACCTTTGCCTCAGGTTCAAGCGTGATCACGGAAGAACCGCTCTGGAAGGAGACCGGCACGCTGTACTCTCCGTCCGCCAGCTTCGTGATAACCGCCGCTGCCGGAATCGGCGCCCCGCCGGATACGCCCTCCCCGGCTTTTAAGGTATTCCAGTCGATATTAATGGTGGTGGTCATGTCACGGCCGTAATTCATGCTGGCCACATTGGACATGGCCGGCACATCATCCATGAGTTTGAGCTGTGCCTGGCGCAGCTTGATGCTGAAGGTATAGGGATAATAATTCGCGGTTTCCCCGTTCATGGTCAGGGATTTCGCGCCGCCGGCCGCCACCGGGCTGCCGGATTCGGTCCGGATATTGGTGATGGATTCCTTCAGGTATACCGTAATGCTGCAGTTGTCATTCTGGCCGATGGTAAGCTCTGCCTCCGGATAAACCACTGTTTTTCCGTAAGCTGAGGAAGATGCGTTGGACACCTGAATCTTATAACTGCCCGCGGAAACCGGCTTTGTTTCCGGTACAGGCGTGGGTGAAGGTGTGGGCGTGGGTGTGGGCGTTACCGTGGGTTCCGGCTCCTCTTCTGCCTTGAAATACTTCTCATTTTCCAGCGTCAGCTTCACTTCCACCGGAACATCGCCCATGGCGCCCATTTTGATAATGGCATTTACCGTCTGCTCCGGCTTTTTATCCTTCAGCAGGAAGGTATAGGCAGTCATGCCGTCCTTTTCCGGCAGGGCCGTATCCGCCGGGACCTCTTGTCCTTCGTAGCTGAGTCTGTATTTTGAATATACCGTCACCTCATAGGCGCCGTCCTTTTCGGAAATCTTTCCCTCCGTGCCGATGTAATCGGGTGTGCCCGGCTGGCCGTCCCGGCCTTTCGATAAGGCCGTCACCTTCAGATCGTCCCGGTTGTCCTCCGGTTCTTCCGGCTCCTGCTGTGTCGGGAAATACTTTTCATTGGCGAAGGTCAGCACTGCATCCACGGGCCGCTCACCCATGGCGCCCATTTTAATAATGGCCTTTACAGCCTGTTCCGGGTTCTTATCCGACAGGACAAAGGTATATGGAAGTTTGTCTTCCTTCGCTTCCTTTGTTTCGTCTGCCTTAATTTCCGTACCGTTATAGCTCAGTCTGTATTTGGAATAAACCGTTACCTCATAAGCGCCGTCCTTTTCCCGGATGTCGCCTTCCGCGTCAAAGTAGGTTCTGTCCGAGGTCACCTGCATGGTGTCCCAGGCAGGCTCTTCAGGTTCTTCTTCCTCCTTAACAGGGATATTTTCCCAGCCGGTAAGGCCGACGGAGAAGTTCACATCCCTGCCCATGGCAGCTACATGGGAAGTAAGACCCAGAGAGTCCGTCCGCTCGGAAAGCGGAATCGTATAGGGAACATACGTTGTCCCGCCGACGGTCTGTCCGGCCGATTTATCCGGCGTACAGACGCTGCCGTTGTACGTGATATGATTGATCGCCGACGTCACAAGGAGGGTCACCGTATAGGTATCCCCGGCATTCAGCGTCGCGGTCGGATAAACATTGGTCGATACGTTTCCGGAGGAAGCGCTCGCCGCCGTAACGTCTACGGAAGCGGTGCCCGACGCGGTCGGAAAGAGGGTATCATCCGAAAACTCTATGGTATAATTCGCCGGTCTTTCCGTACTGCCCATCAGCACCGTAAAGCTCATAGTATAAACGGAAGCCTGGCCGCCCAGATTGATGGTGAAGGGATACCAGGTTTTGCCCTCCTTCTCCACCGGGTCTCCGGGAAGATATTCCCCGCCATTGTAGCTGATCTTTTTTATCAGCTCCGACGCGTAGAGAACAGCCGTATAGCTGTCTCCCGCCGTCACCTCCGCCGTGGAATACACATTGTCGCTCGCCCCCCTGCTGGTGGAGGCCGTCACAGCAACGGTTTTGGTTGTTCCCGCTGTCACGAAATACCGGCTGTCGTTAAAGGTCAGATTGTAGGCAACGTCCCTGGCGGAAGCACCCATCTGAATGTTCAATGAACAGCCCTGCACGGCGTTTTTATTCGCCAGGACAACGGATACCGGATAATATTCCGTCCCGCCGAAAACCACCGGTTCCCCGGCAGCCAGCTCTTCTCCGTCTTTTTTGATACCGGTCATGGTGTTTTTAATATAAAGGGTCAGCGACATACTGCCGTCCGCATTTACGGTAAGGGGAGCCTCCTCCTGCACCGGTTCCCGGCTTCCGCCCTTGTCGGTAGTCAGGGTATAGCTTCCTTCCTGATATTTCACCGGTTCCCCGTCTGCCGCTGCCGGAAGAACCGAGCCCGCTGCCATTATCGCCGCCAGCAAAAGCGCGGCCAGTTTCCTTTCTTTTCTCATCTTTTCCTCCTTTATTCCGCTTCTGCCGCTGCCGAAGCCGGCACGCCGAATTCCGTCTCAAACCAGGCTGTATAGCTGTCAAGCATTTCTTTGGTCGCGTCCACCGCGGGCTGGTAATGATTGGATTCCTTCGCGCCTTCCGTCCGGTCCTCGCCCTCCGTATTGAATACGCTCAAGTTGCTGCCGTCCAG
>CADBNF010000062.1 GCA_902796005.1 uncultured Lachnospiraceae bacterium
CCCTGGGGCAAGCCTGCTCTTGGTCTGAAGACCAGAAAGAAGAACAAGCAGTCCAACAAGTACATCGTCCGCAGACGTGACGGAAAACAGCTGAGTAAATAAGGAGGGTAACCATGGCACGTTCACTTAAAAAAGGACCGTTTGCAGACGAAAGCCTGCTGAAAAAAGTAGATGCTGCGAATGCATCAGGTGATAAGACCGTCATCAAGACCTGGTCTCGCCGTTCCACAATTTTTCCCTCATTCGTAGGACTGACCATCGCCGTTCATGACGGACGCAAGCACGTTCCGGTATATGTAACGGAAGACATGGTCGGACACAAGCTCGGTGAGTTCGTGGCCA
Organism: uncultured Lachnospiraceae bacterium; assembly: GCA_902796005.1. Lineage (GTDB taxonomy): Bacteria > Bacillota > Clostridia > Lachnospirales > Lachnospiraceae > Alectryocaccobium. The sequence goes on from CADBNF010000062.1 coordinate 343, forward strand.
CCAGAACCTACAGAGGCCACGGCAAAGACGAGAAAAGATCGGGCGTAAGATAACGAAGGAAGGAGGACTAAACAATGTCAAAAGGACATAGAAGTCAGATTAAACGTGCAAGAAACGAGAATAAAGATACCAGACCTTCCGCCAAGCTTTCTTTCGCCAGAATTCCCACCACGAAGGCCTGCTTTGTACTTGATGCAATCCGGGGCAAGGATGTGACCACCGCGCTGGCCATCCTGGCTTACAACCCCAGATATGCGTCTTCAGTAGTTAAGAAACTGTTGGAATCCGCCATCGCAAATGCCGAAAACAACAACGGACTTTCCAGAAGTAGCCTGTATGTCGCCGAGTGCTTTGCCAACAAGGCCCCGACCCTGAAGAGAGTTCAGCCCCGTGCACAGGGCAGAGCCTACAGGATCGAGAAACGTACAAGCCACATCACCATCGTTTTGGACGAGAGATAAGGAGGAAAAACATGGGACAGAAAGTTAATCCGCATGGTTTAAGAGTCGGTATCATCAAGGACTGGGAGTCCAGATGGTATGCGGAAGGCAATTTCGCCGACAATCTGGTTGAGGATTACAAGATCAGAAAGTTCCTCAAGGCCAGACTGTACAGCGCGGGCGTATCTCACATCGAGATTGAGAGAGCTTCCGACAGAGTTAAGGTTATTATCTTCACCGCAAAACCCGGTGTGGTTATCGGCAAGGGCGGTGCTGAGATTGAGAAAGTCAAAACGGAAGTTTCCAAGCTCATCGGCAAGAGAGTGTTCATCGACATCAAGGAAGTCAAGAGACCCGACCGTGATGCCCAGCTGGTTGCTGAGAACATCGCCCTGCAGCTTGAGAACCGTGTTTCCTTCCGCCGCGCGATGAAATCCACCATGCAGCGGACCATGAGAGCCGGCGCCCTGGGCATCAAGACCAGCGTATCCGGCCGACTGGGCGGCGCTGACATTGCCCGTACCGAGTTCTACTCCGAGGGTACCATCCCGCTGCAGACACTGCGTGCAGACATTGATTACGGATTTGCCGAAGCAGACACCACCTACGGCAAGGTTGGCGTTAAGGCGTGGATCTACAACGGCGAAGTTCTTCCTGCCAAGGGAGCTAAGGAAGGGAGCGATAAATAATTATGTTAATGCCTAAGAGAGTTAAACATCGTAAGCAGTTCCGCGGATCCATGAGAGGCAAAGCGTTAAGAGGCAACGTGGTCACCTACGGTGATTTCGGCCTGGTAGCCATCGAGCCCTGCTGGATCAAGTCCAACCAGATCGAGGCAGCTCGTGTTGCCATGACCCGTTACATCAAGCGTGGCGGTAAAGTATGGATTAAGATTTTCCCGGACAAGCCCGTAACCACGAAGCCCGCTGAGACCCGTATGGGTTCCGGTAAAGGTTCCGTTGAGTACTGGGTAAGCGTTGTAAAACCGGGTCGCGTAATGTTCGAAATCGCCGGCGTTCCCGAAGAGGTTGCCCGTGAAGCATTACGTCTTGCCATGCATAAATTACCCTGCAAATGTAAGATTGTCGCTAAAGCGGATTTAGAAGGCGGTGAAGCAAATGAAGAGTAAGAAATATGTTGACGACCTGAAGAACAAGTCAGCAGCAGAGCTTGACAAGGAGCTGGTAGCTGCCAAGAAGGAGCTTTTCAACCTGAGATTCCAGAATGCCACCAATCAGCTGGACAACACCAGCCGTATCAAAGAGGTGCGCAAGAATATTGCGAGAATTTCAACTGTAATTGCACAGAAAGCAAATTCAGCCCGGTAAGGGAAAGCTTGCGTGACGAAAGGAGACAGTCGTGGAAGAAAGAAATCTTAGAAAAGTACGTGTCGGCAAGGTGGTCAGCGACAAGATGGACAAGACCATTGTCGTAGCCGTTGAAGACCGTGTAAAGCATCCGCTGTACAAGAAGATTGTAAAGAAGACCTACAAGCTTAAAGCGCATGACGAGAACAACGAGTGCCGCGAAGGCGACCGCGTAAGAGTTATGGAGACCAGACCCCTGTCCAAGGACAAGAGATGGCGCCTGGTTGAAATCGTAGAAAAAGCGAAATAATTACAGAATACAGTAAGGAGGTAAATCAGTATGATCCAGCAGGAAAGCAGATTGAAAGTTGCTGATAATACCGGTGCTAAGGAAATCCTTTGTATTCGTGTTATGGGCGGCTCTACAAGAAGATATGCAAATATCGGAGATATCATCACTGCTACCGTTAAAGATGCAACACCCGGCGGTGTTGTTAAAAAAGGCGATGTGGTAAAGGCTGTGGTAGTACGTACCGTTAAGGGCGCACACCGCAAGGACGGTTCCTATATCCGCTTCGATGAGAATGCGGCCGTTATCATCAAGGATGACAAGACTCCCAGAGGAACTCGTATTTTTGGACCGGTGGCCAGAGAGCTTCGTGAGAAACAGTTTATGAAGATTGTTTCCCTTGCACCGGAAGTATTATAGGAGGATAACCATGGCAGTTAAGATTAAAAAGGGAGATACCGTCAAGGTCATCGCCGGAAAAGATAAAGACAAACAGGGCAAGGTTCTGGTTGTGGATCCGAAGAAGAACCGCGTAGTTGTGGAAGGCATCAACATGGTGTCCAAGCACACGAAGCCCAATGCAGCCAACCAGCAGGGCGGCATCATTGAGAAGGAAGCTCCCATTGACATTTCCAATGTTATGTACCTGCATAACGGCAAAGCAACCCGTATCGGCTATAAGTTCGAAAACGGCAAAAAGGTACGTGTCGCCAAATCCACCGGCGAAGTACTGGACAAATAAGGAGGCCGGATTAGATGAGCAGATATAAAGAAATGTACATGAACGAAATCGCCCCCGCTATGGCAAAGAAGTTCGGTTATAAGAATGTTATGCAGATTCCGAAGCTTGACAAGATCGTTGTCAACATGGGCGTAGGCGAAGCCAGAGAGAACGTAAAGCTCCTGGATTCCGCGGTTGCTGACCTGGAGAAGATCACCGGCCAGAAGGCTGTTATCACCAAGGCCAAGAAGTCCGTCGCGAACTTCAAGATTCGTGAAGGCATGCCCATCGGCTGCAAGGTTACCTTAAGAGGCGAGAAGATGTATGAGTTCGCGGATCGTCTGATCAATCTGGCGCTCCCCCGTGTACGTGACTTCCGCGGCGTGAATCCCAACGCATTCGACGGCAGGGGCAATTATGCGCTCGGTATCAAAGAGCAGCTGATTTTCCCCGAGATTGAATACGACAAGGTGGACAAGGTGCGCGGCATGGACGTTATTTTCGTCACCACCGCCCAGTCCGATGAAGAAGCCAGAGAACTGTTGAGATTATTCAACATGCCGTTTGCGAAGTGATGAACAGGAGGAAATGATTCATGGCTAAAACAGCAATGAAAATCAAACAGCAGCGCAAGCAGAAATTCTCCACCAGGGAATACAACCGCTGCAGAATCTGCGGACGTCCGCATGCTTACTTAAGAAAATACGGAATTTGCCGTATCTGTTTCCGTGAATTAGCATATAAAGGCCAGATTCCCGGCGTCAAGAAAGCCAGCTGGTAAATAGAAAAAGGAGGAAATATTCCATGTCTATGAGTGATCCGATTGCCGATATGCTTACACGTATCCGGAATGCAAATTCCGCCAAACACGATACCGTAGATGTTCCGGCATCCAAGATGAAAGAATCCATAGCCGAAATCCTTCTTAAGGAAGGCTATATTGCGAAATACGAAGTGGTGGGCGAGATTCCCGAGAAGAATATCCACATCACTCTGAAATACGGCGCAGACAAGAATGAGAAGATCATCAGCGGCTTAAAGAGAATCTCCAAGCCCGGTCTTCGTGTCTATGTCGGCGCGGAAGACCTCCCCAGGGTTTTAGGCGGACTGGGTGTTGCCATCCTTTCCACCAACCAGGGTGTCATTACCGATAAGGAAGCAAGAAAGCTCAAAATCGGCGGCGAAGTACTTGCGTATATCTGGTAATAACTGTTCCGCAAATACTGAAAACAGAGAGGGAGAAGACAGAGCCCTCTCCGAAAATCTAAGTTAATCAGGAGGAAATACAAAATGTCTCGAATCGGCAGATTGCCGGTAGTTATCCCTGCCGGCGTCACGGTTGATATTAAAGAGGGAAACGTTGTTACCGTTAAAGGTCCCAAGGGCGAATTAACCAGAACACTTGCTCCCGAAATGGAAATCAAAATGGAAGACGGTCACGTGGTGGTAAGCCGCCCGAACGACCTGAAGAAGATGAAATCCCTTCACGGCCTTACCCGTACCCTTATCAACAACATGGTTGTAGGCGTAAGCGAAGGCTACAAGAAGGCGCTGGAAATCAACGGTACCGGTTACCGTGCCAGCAAGCAGGGACATGTGCTGACCCTGAACCTGGGCTATTCCCATCCCATCGAGATGACTGACCCCGAAGGTCTTGATTCTACCGTAGAAGGCAACACCATTACTGTTACCGGTATCGATAAGGAAAAAGTCGGCCAGTACGCTGCGGATATCCGCAGCAAGAGAGGTCCGGAACCCTATAAGGGCAAGGGCATCAAGTACGCCGGCGAAGTTATCCGCCGCAAGGTCGGCAAGACCGGTAAGTAATTAAAAGGAGAGTGCGAAGATGATTAGTAAAGTATCAAGAGCTCAGGTTCGTCAGAAAAAGCATAGAAGAATGCGCAATAACATCGCCGGCACCGCCGAACGTCCCCGTCTTGTCGTTTTCCGCAGCAACAAGCATATGTATGCGCAGATTATCGACGACGCGAAGGGTCACACCCTGGTTGCAGCCTCCACCCTGGAAAAGGATGTGGCAGCTGAGCTGGAGAAGACCAACGACGTTAAGGCAGCGGCATATCTGGGTTCCGTTATCGGAAAGAAAGCCCTCGATGCCGGTATCACCGAAGTGGTTTTTGACCGCGGCGGATATATCTATCAGGGCAAAATTGCCGCACTGGCCGACGCTGCAAGAGAAGCCGGTCTGAAATTCTAAGGAAAGGAGAGAACACATGAGACATACAATTATCGATACCAGCAACATGGAGCTGGAAGAAAGAGTTGTTACCATCAAGAGAGTAACAAAGGTTGTTAAGGGTGGTCGTAACATGCGTTTTACTGCCTTAGTAGTAGTGGGAGACCGGAACGGACACGTTGGCGCAGGCCTGGGCAAGGCTACCGAAATTCCCGAAGCTATCCGCAAGGGCAAGGAGGATGCCACCAAGAAGATTATCAATGTCGCCAGGGATCCCTTCAACTCCGTTACGCATGATTTCATCGGTAAGTACGGCAGCGCGCAGGTGCTTCTGCGTAAGGCCCCCGAAGGTACCGGTATCATCGCCGGCGGTCCCGCCCGTTCCGTACTGGAGCTGGCTGGCGTTTCCAATATCCGTGCCAAATCACTGGGCTCCAACAACAAGCAGAATGTCGTTCTGGCTACCATCGAAGGCCTTCGCAACATGAAGACCCCCGAAGAAGTGGCAAGACTCCGCGGTAAATCCGTAGATGAAATCTTTGCTTAAGGAGGACTTGAAAAATGGCAGATAAGTTACGCATCACCTTAAAGAAATCTACCATCGCCTGTGTACCGAAGCACAAAAAGATCGTAGAAGCTTTAGGTTTAAGAAAAGTTAACCACACAGTAGAGCAGCCTGATAATGCGGCGATTCGCGGCATGATCAAACAAGTTGAGTACCTGTTAAAGGTTGAAGAAAATTAAGAGGAGGTACGACAATGGATTTATCAAATCTGCGTCCCGCAGAGGGCTCTACCCATAACCAGAATTTCCGCAGAGGCCGCGGCCATGGTTCAGGCAACGGCAAGACCGCAGGCAAGGGCCACAAGGGCCAGAAAGCCAGAAGCGGCGCACCCAGAATAGGATTTGAAGGCGGTCAGATGCCTTTATACAGAAGGCTTCCCAAGAGGGGCTTCACCTGCAGAAACTCCAAGAACATCGTTGCCATCAATGTAGGCGAACTTGACAGATTCGAAGACGGCGCTGAAATCACCATCGAAAGCCTGATGGAGTGCGGCCTCGTTTCCAATCCCAGGGACGGCGTAAAGCTGCTGGGATGCGGTGAAGTTACCAAGAAGTTTACGGTTAAAGTTTCCGCCTTAAGTGCAAGCGCAAAAGCGAAAATCGAAGCAGCAGGTGGTACAGCAGAGGTGATCTGATGTTAAAAGCGGTTCGTGATGCATTTCATATCAAGGAGATAAGACGTAGAATTTTCTACGTTCTTATCTGCCTTGTCATCATAAGAGTGGGTTCCCAGATTCCGGTACCCGGGGTAAATGCGAGCTTTTTCCAGTATTTCTTCCAGAACAACGCCAATGACGCCTTCGCTTTCCTGAATGCGTTCACCGGCGGCGGTTTCTCGAATTTCTCGATTTTTGCTTTAAGTATTACCCCCTACATTACGTCTTCCATTATCGTTCAGCTTCTGACCATTGCGATTCCGAAGCTGGAAGAGATGCAGAAGGAAGGCGAGGACGGACGTAAGAAGATCAACAAGCTTACCCGTATCCTCACCATCGTTCTTGCCATCGTGGAATCCACGGCAATGTGTATCGGCTTTGGCAATCAGCTCATTCTTGAAATGAATGTTCTGAACGTTATTACGGTAGTTGCCGCGCTGACCGGCGGCTCTGCCTTCCTCATGTGGCTGGGCGACCAGATCACGGAGAAGGGTGTAGGAAACGGTATCTCCATGGTACTTCTCATCAATATCGTTTCCAGAATCCCCCAGGATATGATTTCCCTGCACAACAAATTCGCTGCCGGGCAGACCATTGCCAGAGCGGTGATTGCCTGGGTTATCATCATTGTTATCATTGTTGCGGTAACGGTGCTTGTCAATATCCTTAACGGCGGAGAGCGCAGGATTCCTGTGCAGTACTCCAAGAAGATGGTCGGCAGAAAGATGGTCGGCGGCCAGTCCTCCAACATTCCCATGAAGGTGAACACCGCCGGTGTTATCCCGATTATCTTTGCTTCGTCCCTGATGTCCTTCCCGGCACTGATTGTCGGCTTTACCGGCAAGCAGGCCACTGGCGCAGGCAAAGTCATTCTGGATATCTTAAGCTCCAGCAACTGGTTCAAAAAGGGTCAGATGTATCTGACGGTAGGCCTTGTGATTTACATCCTCCTGGTTGTATTCTTTGCCTACTTCTATACGTCCATAACCTTCAATCCGATTGAGATTGCGGACAACATCAAAAAGCAGGGCGGCTTTATCCCCGGTATGAGACCGGGTAAGGCAACCAGCGACTATCTTGCCGGTGTTCTGAAATACATCATTTTCATCGGCGCCGTGGGTCTGATTATCGTAGCGGTGATTCCCTTTATCTTCAACGGACTGTTCTCCGCGCAGGTATCCTTCGGCGGAACCTCACTCATCATTATCGCCTCCGTCATCCTGGAGACCTTAAAACAGATTGAGTCCATGATGGTTGTACGTAATTACAAGGGATTCCTTGAGGATTAATACAAAAAAGGGCTGTGGATTTCCACAGCCCTCTACTGGGTTATATAAGCAAATAACGATTTAGAACGGAGATTACTTATTATGAAAATTATCATGCTCGGCGCGCCGGGCGCCGGAAAAGGCACCCAGGCCAAGAGAATTGCAGAATGCTACGGCATTCCCCATATTTCCACCGGCGACATCTTCCGGGCCAACATCAAGAACGGTACGGAGCTGGGGAAAAAGGCGAAAGAATACATGGACAAGGGCCTTCTGGTTCCCGATGAGCTGACCTGTGACCTGGTTGTGGACAGAATCTCCCAGGACGATGCCGCCAAAGGTTATGTTCTGGACGGCTTCCCCAGGACCATTCCCCAGGCTGAGGCCCTGACCAATGCCCTGAAGAAGAGGGGCGAGGCGGTTGATTTCGCCATTGACATTGAAGTACCCGATGAGAACATCATCGGCAGAATGAGCGGCAGACGTGCCTGCCTGAAGTGCGGCGCCACCTATCATGTGGAATTTGCCCCGCCCAAGGAAGAGGGCGTATGTGACGTCTGCGGCGACAAGCTGGTGTTAAGAGACGACGACAAGCCCGAAACCGTGGCCAACCGTCTGAAGGTTTATCATGACCAGACCCAGCCGCTCATCGACTATTACACCGCTGCCGGCTGCCTGAAAGAGGTGGACGGTACACTGGATATCGACGTGGTCTTCGATAAGATCAGGGAAATCCTGGGGGCATAAACCATGGCGGTAACCATTAAATCTGCAAGAGAGATTGAACTCATGCGGCATTCGGGCAGGCTGCTGGAGGAAGTGCATGATGCACTGGCGGAGATTGTCGCCCCGGGCATTACCACCTGGGACATCGACAAGCTGGGCGAGGAGCTCATCCGCAGCAAAGGCGGCATTCCCAACTTTCTGAATTACAACGGCTATCCCGCATCCATCTGTGTCTCCGTAAATGACCAGGTGGTGCACGGCATTCCTTCGAAAAAGAGAGTGCTGGAGGAGGGAGATATTGTCAGTCTGGACGCGGGCCTTATCTACCAGGGCTATCATTCCGACGCGGCCAGAACCTATCCGGTGGGGAAGATTTCCCCGGAGCATCAGAAACTCATCGATGTGACGAAACAGAGCTTTTACGAGGGCATCAAAATGGCCAGGGCCGGAAATCATCTTCATGATATTTCCAACGCCATCGGCCGGTACGCCGAGAGCTTCGGCTACGGCGTCGTCCGGGACCTGGTGGGCCACGGCATCGGCACTGCCCTGCACGAGGATCCGTCCATTCCCAACTACGTCTGCAAGAGCAAGGGCATCCGCCTTGTGCCCGGCATGACCCTGGCTGTGGAGCCCATGATTAACCTGGGCACCTGGGAAGTCTACTGGGAGGATGATGAGTGGACGGTGGTCACTGCCGACGGACAGTATTCCGCACACTATGAAAACACGATTCTTATCACCGATGGAGAGCCGGAGCTGCTCACCTGCAGCCATCAGTAAGCCGCTTTAGGAGGTCAGTAATGTCAAAAGCAGATGTTATCGAAGTTGAAGGCCGCGTTCTGGAAAAACTTCCGAATGCCATGTTCAAGGTGGAACTGGAGAACAAGCATGTTGTCCTGGCCCACATCAGCGGGAAGCTGAGGATGAATTTCATCCGTATCCTTCCCGGGGATAAAGTAACCATTGAGCTTTCTCCCTATGATCTGGATAAGGGAAGAATCATCTGGAGAGACAAATAAATACCAGGAGTAAAATCCCTGCCAAGATTCATAAAAAAACAGTTGCCATTTTATTGAAGAGATTATATTATACAATATAAGGTATATTACCGGCAGCAAGGGGACTATTTCCTGAATAAATAAGGAGGAAGCATTTTGTTAGAGATTATGACAAACGAAGCAGAATCTTCTGCAAAGATTATCGTCATTGGTGTCGGCGGCGCCGGCAACAATGCTGTAAATAGAATGGTTGAAGAAGGCATCGGGGGGGTAGAGTTTATCGGCGTCAACACGGATAAACAGGCACTGACACTTTGCAAGGCGCCTACGATTCTGCAGATTGGTGAGAAGATCACCAAGGGCCTCGGCGCAGGCGCAAAGCCTGAGGTTGGCGAAAAGGCTGCGGAAGAGAGCGTAGACGAGCTTCGTTCCCTGATGGAAGGTGCGGATATGGTATTCGTTACCTGCGGTATGGGCGGCGGAACCGGTACCGGTGCAGCTCCCATCGTAGCAGGCCTTGCCAAGGAAATGGGCATCCTGACGGTCGGCGTTGTTACCAAGCCCTTCCGTTTCGAAGCCAGAACCCGCATGACCAATGCCTTGGCAGGCATTGACAAGCTGAAAAAGAACGTGGATACCCTTATCGTTATCCCGAACGACAAGCTTCTTGAGATCGTGGACAGAAGAACCACCATGCCGGAAGCACTGAAGAAGGCAGATGAAGTTCTTCAGCAGTCCGTACAGGGCATCACCGATCTGATCAATATGCCGGCCCTCATCAATCTGGACTTCGCGGATGTACAGACCGTTATGACCGACAAGGGTATCGCCCACATCGGTATCGGTACTGCCAAGGGCGACGACAAGGCCCTCGAAGCCGTACAGCAGGCTGTATCCAGCCCGCTGCTGGAGACCACCATTGAAGGCGCCAGCCATGTTATCATCAATATTTCCGGTGATATCAGCCTGATGGATGCCAACGATGCTGCCAGCTACGTACAGAGCCTGGCCGGCGACGATGCGAACATCATCTTCGGTGCGATGTACGATGATTCCCAGGCAGATTCCTGCCGCATCACCGTAATTGCCACCGGTCTGGATGAATCCACCGCCGTATATGCCAATGCAGCGGAAGGCAAGAAGCAGGCGGAGACCAAGAAGGCCTTCAAGCCCCAGGCATTCACCATGCCCAGCTTCAATACCAATCCCTCTCCCACACCGGCAGCGGAGCCCATCAAGCCCGTGCTGCAGCAGCAGGCACCGGTTACCTCCAAGGTTCCGAAGAAGGACATCCAGATTCCGGATTTCCTGCGGAACAGATAAAAGAACAATAAGAAACGGATTGCCGAAAACCGGCAATCCGTTTTTTTGTTGTTTGTGATTATTTTTCCGCCGGGCAGGCTTTACGCGGAAAGCTTGTCCACCAGTTCCTTTGCCCGTAAGGTTTTGTCATGCATCTTGCCGAGGAAGCGGGCGTAGAGCTCTTCGGCTTCCTTTGCGCAGGCCAGGGCGCCTTCCCGGTCCCCGAGCTTCACCAGGCAGTACACCAGGCTTTCGGTGCAGACCGCGTAGTCCGCATTCTTTCCCGTGGTTGCCGCAACACATTCTCTGGCCTTTTCGAAGTTCTCCTTCGCGCCTTCGTAGTCTCCCTTGCCGAAGCAGATGGAGCCCTTTGCGTTGTAGGCAGCGCCTCTGGAGGGACTGTCCGGCACTTCCTTTTCATAGATGTCGATGGCTTCGTTCAGGGCGGCCAGGGATTCCTCTTCCTTCTTTACATTGTTGTACAGGAAGCCCAGGTTCACCAGGGCATTCGCAGTGTCCTCACGGCAGTCCGGAAGGTCACAGATGGTGTTCACCGCATTTTTGATGTTGGTGATGGCCTTTTCCGGTTCGCCCTTCAGCATGTAGATAAGGCCGATGTTGTTGATGACCTGGCCGTAGAGATAGTCCCTGGTGCCGACGGTGGATTCCAGGATGTTCGCCGCATTCAGGAAATACTTCAGCGCCTCGTCATTGTCACCCATCATCCGGTAGGTCTCCGCCATGTTGTTCAGGCAGGAAACATAGGAAGCACTGTCCGTTCCGGATACGCCGGCGATGATGTCCTTTAAATCCTGGAAGTATTTGATGGCGGAATCCAGCTTGCCCTGCTCCCTGTAATACAGTGCAAATTCACTCATGGTGGCCATGTAAAGGTCATTGAATCTGCCGCAGCACTGGGTATTGTCGATCAGGGTTTCTCTCAGGAAATCGTAGGTCCCTTCGGGGTTGTTTTTCTTGATATTGTCCAGCTCCGCATAGAATTCGTTTAATGTCTGCATACCGCTCTCCTTATATGATTAAATTCTGATAATGATTACTGAAATATTATAGCATGAGCCGGCGGTAAAGGAAAGCAAAATTTAACGGATTTGCGAAGGATTTTCCCGATATTGACATTCTTTGTCCCGGTGGGTACAATCGTAAGAAGTGATTTGTATAAAAAGGAGGAGAGGGGCGTATCCTTAAATGCCCCCGTTTATCATATGGAAGAAAAAGTAAGGGAGCTCTGTGACCGTTTCATCAATAATTTCCGGCTTATCGCGCCGAAATATCCCAAGGTCAAGGACGACCCCCTCTATATCGTGGCGGCCATGACCGCCGTCGCCGGCATTAAGGTTTCAGAGGAGAAGCTGAAGCTTTACTATGACCGGATCATGGGTGACGGCTTCGGCCTGATGCTCTCGGAGGAATTCCGGCTGTTTACCCTGGGGAAAATGTTTGCGCTGCAGGATGCCGGTTCGCTGCTGACGGACTGCAACCTGAATTTCCACTATATTGACCGGGTGACGGAATGTACGGGAAAGCAGATTTATCTGGCGTCCATAACCATGGCGGAGCGCTTCGGCACCTGCACCATGGAGGAGGCGGACGAGGCCTTCTATGTACACCGGCAGCTGAGCGCCCAGAATCCCTTTGTTCTGCATACCCATGACGTATTCACCGGCGCGGTGCTGGGGGCAGCCAGGGAGGATTCGGACAAGCTGATCCGGGACATCCAGTCCATCTTCGACATTATCAAAACCATGTATCCTCTTGGACAGGAGGTGGCGAAATACGTCGCTTCCGTCATGTGCCTGGCAGGGGGCACCGTAGCGGAACGCTGCAAGAGTGTGAAGCCCTTCCTGGAGGAAGCCCAGAAGGCGAAGAAGGAGTATGACGTCTTCGGCAACGGCATTGCCCTGGGCGTTGTTCCCTATATTAAAATGCCCATGGATGAGTTTGTCCGGCTGTACAGCCTGGCGGACGAGATCCTGACCCCCTGCACCTTCTTCGGCAAGAGAGGCAGGGCCATTAAGAAGAGACGCAGCTACGCCCTGATTCTTGCGGCGGCGGCCGCCATTCCCGCAAAGGATGAGAACGGCAACACCGACTATGCGGTCCATGACGGCTTCAACGCCCTCTGGATTGCCCTCATGGCTTTAAGCACGATTCTGACCGGCCGTTTCCGCATGAACTGATTCGGGCGGATTCGGCGATCAGCCGAAAATTTTTCTTTACTTTGTGCGAAGAACGTGATAAAGTACTGAATTAATAAAAAGAAGGGACAGTATACAATGAAACGCTTTGCATTTTACGGCTATTATTACTTTTTTAGACGGGCGGATCGTTGTGTACAGAACTTCGCTTGAATTTTTGATGAGCGAAAACTTCGTAATACAGCATCCGCCTTTCTCCATACAGAAAGAGCGGATGTTTTTTTACGAGGAAAAAGAGGAAGGTGACAGATATGATCATTACCGAATTTCTGGAGCGCAATGCCCGTTTTCATCCCTCGGACGTTGCGCTGGTGGAAATCAACCCGACGGAAGAACGGGACAATGCCTCCACCTGGCGCGAGTCCAGTCTGATTGAGCTGGCCATGCCTGACGCGCCTTACCGCCGGGACATGACCTGGAGGACCTTTGACCGGATGTCCAACCGCTTCGCGAATTTCCTTTTAAGCAGAAACGTGAAGCCCGGCACCAAGGTGGGGCTTCTCCTGATGAACTGCCTGGAATTCCTGCCGCTGTATTTCGGCATACTGAAATCCGGCTGCACCGTGGTTCCGCTGAATTACCGGTATACCAGCGAGGAAATCCGCTACTGCCTGGATCTGGCGGATGTGGAAATCCTGGTCTTCGGCCCGGAATTCGTGGAACGCATGGATGCCGTGAAGGACAGCATCCCCAAGGTGCATACCCTGCTTTTCCTCGGGAAAAACGGACCGGATTACACCCAGGACTGCCTGCGGTTGACCAATTTCTGTTCCTCTACCCAGCCGCCGGTGGAGATGACGGAGGACGACATTGCGGCTATTTACTTCTCCTCCGGCACCACGGGCTTCCCCAAGGCCATCCTGCACCGGCATAAGGCTCTGACCGAATCCTGCATCACCGAGCAGAAGCACCACGGCCAGACGAAGGAGGACGTGTTCCTGTGCATCCCGCCCCTGTACCACACCGGCGCGAAAATGCACTGGTTCGGTTCCCTCATTTCCTGCAGCCGGGCGGTGATTTTAAAGGGTGTGAAGCCGGAGTGGATCTTAAGGACCATCACCGAGGAAAAATGCACCATTGTCTGGCTGCTGGTTCCCTGGGCCCAGGATATGCTGGATGCCATCGAGGACGGCAGGGTGAACCTTTCGGATTATCTGCTGGAGCAGTGGCGGCTCATGCACATCGGTGCCCAGCCCGTACCGCCCAGTCTGATCAAGCGCTGGAAGAAATACTTCCCGGATCATCTGTACGATACCAACTACGGCCTCTCCGAGTCCCTGGGACCGGGCTGCGTGCACCTGGGTGTGGAAAATATCGACCATGTGGGCGCCATCGGCGTGCCCGGCTACGGCTGGGAAGCCAGAATCCTTGACGAAGAGGGCATCGACGTGCCCGACGGCGAGGTGGGCGAGCTGGCGGTCAAGGGCCCCGGCGTCATGCTGGAATACTACAAGAATCCCGAGGCCACCGCGGAGGTGCTCCACGGCGAATGGCTCTGGACGGGCGATATGGCCCGCCGCGACCCGGACGGCTTTATCTACCTGGTGGACAGGAAGAAGGACGTCATCATCATGGGCGGCGAGAATATTTATCCGGTGCAGATCGAGGATTACCTGCGGAACAACGACAAGATCAAGGACGTGGCGGTCATCGGCATGCCGGATCCCCGCCTGGGCGAGATTTCCGCCGCCATTATCGAGCTGAAAAACGGTATGACGGCCACCGAAGAGGAAATTAACGAATTCTGCCTGGAGCTGCCCAAATACAAGCGGCCGAGGAAGATTATCTTTGCAGAGGTGCCCAGGAATCCCACGGGCAAGATAGAGAAACCGCTGCTGCGCAGACGGTACTGTGAGGTACCGCTTGTGGAAGCGCAGACCACGAACTGAACCGCAGTGTAAAAAGAAGAGAAGGAGCTAAAGACTGATGAAGAAACTGATGCTTGGCAATGAAGCGGTGGCCAGGGGCCTTTACGAGGCGGGCTGCAGCTTTGTCTCCAGCTATCCCGGCACCCCCAGCACCGAGATAACCGAGGAGGCGGCAAAATACGACGAAATCTACGCGGAGAGGGCGCCCAACGAAAAGGTGGCCATGGAGAGCGCCTTCGGGGCTTCCCTGGCGGGAAAACGGTCCTTCTGCGGACAGAAGCATGTGGGCCTTAACGTAGCGGCGGATCCCCTGTTCACCATTTCCTATACCGGCGTGAATGCCGGCATGGTTATCGTGGTGGCGGACGACGCGGGCATGCATTCCTCCCAGAACGAGCAGGATTCCCGGCATTACGCCATTGCGGCGAAGCTGCCCATGCTGGAGCCCTCGGATTCCGCGGAGGCACTGGCCTTTACAAAGTTGGCCTACGAGCTTTCCGAAACCTATGACACCGCCGTCATCCTGAAGATGTGCACCCGGGTTGCCCATTCCCAGAGTATCGTGGAGCTGGGCGAGCGTGTGCTGCCGGATCCGGTGCCCTATGTAAAAAACCCCCAGAAATACGTAATGATGCCCGCCATGGCGAAAAAACGCCACCCAATAGTGGAAGAGCGGACGGCGAAGCTCACCGCCTGGGCGGAAAATACGGAGATTAACCGTATCGAAGAGGGCAAGGATCACAGCCTCGGCATCATTACCGCCTCCACCAGCTACCAGTACGTGAAGGAGGTTTGCGGCGACACCTACCCGGTGCTGAAGCTGGGCATGATCAATCCCCTTCCTGTGGAGAAGATTAAAAGCTTTGCCGCTTCCGTGGACCGTCTAGTGGTGGTGGAAGAGCTGGACGGCATCATCGAAACCCACTGCAGAAGCCTCGGCCTGGCGGTGGAGGGCAAGGAAACCTTCACCTGCATGGACGAATTCAGCCAGAAGACCGTGGCGAGAGATTTGAAGCTGCCCTTTGAAGAGGGAAGGGCCTTCCCGGAGGAGGTTCCCGCAAGACCGCCCGTGCTCTGCGCAGGCTGTCCCCACCGGGGCATGTTCCACATCCTGAACAAAAACAAGGTCAATGTGCTGGGTGATATCGGCTGCTATACCCTTGGCGCGCTGGCGCCTCTTTCCGCCATCGATACCACCATCTGCATGGGCGCCTCCGTCTCCGGCATTCACGGCTTTGTCAAGAGCACGCCGGAAAATGCGAAAAATACCGTGGCGGTCATCGGCGATTCCACCTTCATGCATTCCGGCATCACCGGCCTGGTGAACATCGCCTACAACGAGTCCAATGCCACCGTCATCATCCTGGACAACTCCATCACCGGCATGACCGGCCACCAGCAGAATCCCACCACCGGCATCAACTTAAAGGGTGACCCGGCGGGCAAGATCAACCTGGAGGAGCTGGTAAAGAGCATCGGCATCACCGACGTGGCTGTGGTGGACCCCTACAAACTGGAGGAGTGCGACAAGGCGGTCAAGGCGGCTCTTTCCAAAGACTGCCCCTCCGTGATTATCTCCAGAAGGCCCTGCGCCCTTCTTAAGAACGTAAAGCATCCCGGCGCCATTTCCTGCGATACGGACAAATGCGTGGGCTGCAGATCCTGCATGCAGATCGGCTGTCCGGCCATCAGCATCCGGGACAAGAAGGCATATATTGACGGAACCCTATGTGTGGGCTGCGGCGTCTGCGCCCAGCTGTGCAGATTCGGCGCCCTGCCGGAAAGAAAGGAGTTCTAAGATGACAAAAAACATCATGATCGTCGGTGTCGGCGGACAGGGAACACTGCTCGCCAGCAAGATTATCGGTAAACTCTTTGTGGCAAAGGGCTTCGACGTGAAGGTTTCCGAGGTTCACGGCATGAGCCAGCGGGGCGGCAGCGTGGTGACCTACGTGCGGTTCGGCGACCGGGTGTATTCCCCGATGATTGACAAGGGGGAAGCGGATTATATCCTCTCCTTTGAGCTGCTGGAAGCGGCCCGCTGGACGGAATACCTGAAAAAGGACGGCATCCTCATTACCAATACCCAGAAAACCAACCCGATGCCCGTCATTATCGGCGCGGCGTCCTACCCGGAAAACATCGAAGAGAAGATAAAGGGCCTGGGACTGAACCTGGACGCCTTTGACGCCCTCTCCCTGGCGGAGGCGGCAGGCTCCGCAAAAGCGGTCAACCTGGTGCTTTTAGGCCGCCTGTCCCGGCATTTTGACTATGCGGACGAGGACTGGCTGGCCGTCATCCGGGAGTGCGTTCCCGAAAAATTCATCGACATGAACATCAAGGCATTTTATGCAGGCAAGGAAGTTAAGTAAGAAATGAGCAGTTATTATCAGAAGGAAATCGAAACTATGGACAGGGACGCCTTAGGGCGTCTCCAGGATGAGCGGCTGGTGCACCAGGTGAACTACGTCTGGGAAAACGTACCCTATTATCGGCAGAAAATGCAGGAAAAGGGCGTGACCCCGGCGGACATCCGGGGCAGGGAGGACCTGTATAAGCTTCCCTTCCTCACCAAGGATGACTTAAGGGAAACCTATCCCTTCGGCATGTTTGCCCTTCCCATATCGGAATGCGTGCGGATCCAGTCCACCTCCGGCACCACCGGAAAGCGGGTGGTGGCCTTTTATACACAGCACGATATCGATCTCTGGGAGGACTGCTGCGCCCGGGCCATCGTCGCGGCGGGCGGTACCCGGGAGGACGTGGTGCAGGTCTGCTACGGCTACGGGCTGTTCACCGGAGGCCCGGGTCTCAACGGAGGATCCCACAGGGTGGGATCCCTGACCCTGCCCATGTCGTCGGGCAACACCGAACGGCAGATCCAGTTCATGATGGATCTGGGGGCGACGATCCTCTGCTGCACGCCTTCCTATGCCGCATACATCGG
>CADBNF010000063.1 GCA_902796005.1 uncultured Lachnospiraceae bacterium
CAGGTTGCAGCCTAAGAACATGCCTTCCGGGCTCCAGGGCAGCTTGTGGTTGATGGTGGTGGGGTTGCCGTCGGGCATAATGCAGGATACGGAGCCGAAAAAGTTGATGATGCCCTTCACCTTTGCATTAATGCCGGGCATGGGGAACATGTTCCGGTCGTCGATATGCCAGTCGTAGATGATCGGGTTGAACATGGCGGTATGTCCGCCGGAGGACGAACCGCCCACAAAAAATTTGGTGGGGTCCGCGCCGTACATCATGGCGTTCATCTTCATAAAGCGGATGGCATTCTTCATGTCCTGGATCTGGGCCGGGAACTGGGCCTGGCGGGAATGCCGGTACTGGATGCAGGCAACCACATAACCTCTTCTGGCCAGCGGAACCATGCCGGGCAGCTGCATGTACATCTCCTGCTTCTGCCACGCGCTTCCGGGCACCCAGCAGATGCAGGGGAAGGTCTGCATCGGATTTCTTCTGTTCATCGGTCTTAAAATCTGCAGCTTCAGATGGATGCCGTCCACCTCTGCGTATTCCACATCCGGCATATACATAACGTCCAGCTCGTCTCCGGGCTTGGGGGTCAGCCGCTCGGCGCCTTCCGGTGTCCCTTCGTATTCCGGGATATCAAACCACGTCCATTCTCTGACTTCCATTTTCTTCTCCTTTCGGGTCCTTTTTGTTCCGTATGCTGAAGTACTGCGTAAGCGGGACGGTCTTCCCTTTTGGCAGACTTCCTTGATTATTTCTAATGTTACCATAGTTTTCGGACATTTTCCACAAAAAAAGAGCCGGCTTTGCCGCCGGCTCTTTGCCTGTATGAACTTATTTCCAGCTGAACTCGCGGAAGAAGATGATGCCGCTTCCCGTATAGAAGGGCGCGGTATTCAGGTTCCCGTCAAAGGCCAGGAAAGTGGTGGTGTAGCTTAAGGGGATGTAAATGTTGCTGTCCACTACGGCCTGCATGGCCTCCTGGGTGGTTGCTTCATCCCGGACGGCCGCAAAGGCATCCAGCACGGGTTTCGCTTCCTCTTCGGTTACACCGGACAGGTTCAGGCCGCTGGTGGAATCGAAGATCATGCTGTAGGAAAGGAAGCTGGTGGTCAGGCCGATGGACATGAAGCCGATATCGAAATCCTGGATGAAGTAACGGCTGGTATCCGCCACCTCCTCAATCTTTACATTGAAGTAGGACTGCTCCAGGTTCTCCTTGATGATGCTGCAGGCGGTTACCCAGGCGGGGTAGGCGCTCATGACGATGAGGGTCAGGTCCGCTTTTTTGGACGCGCTGTAGCCCGCCGCGCTCATCAGCTCGTTGGCCTTTTCCACATCCAGTGCAGGCTGTTCCAGCTCGGTCCAGTACTGTACCAGCGGAGATGCCAGGTTGCTGGCGGCCGTTCCGGAGTCATCCGTGGCGGCAACGGTGATGTCATCCTTGTTCAGCAGGTGGGCGATAGCTTCCCTGACGTTCGGGTCATGGGTCGGCGCATCCGGCGTCATGTTGGAAATCAGGAAGAATACGCCGTTAACGGGCTGGCCATAGGCATAGACATTGTCGTAGTCCTTGATAATCTTGTAGGTTGAACCGGTATACATGGCGTAGTCGATGTCGCCGGCTTCGAAGGCCAGCTCCTGGGAACCGGTAATGACGGCATAGTGGATGGTGTCGATGGACGCCTCGCCGTGATAGTCTTCAAAACGGGTCAGGGTAACATCGCCGGTGTTGGTCATGCTGTCAAACATGTAGGCGCCGGTACCGTCACAGTTGAATTTCAGGTCGTCGTTTTTGTCAGCAATAACGCCTTCACAGTAGGATTCGTTGACGATATTAAATGTCGCCATGTAGGGAATTACCGCGGAAAAGCCCGCACCCTGATCAGCCAGGGGGAAATTGAAGGTAAAGTGGGTATCATCCGTCACTTCGCATTCCACATACTGGTAGACAGGCGCCAGCGTATTGGAAACCTCGCACCTGGACAGGGAGTAGGCCACGTCAGAAGCGGTGAGCACATCCCCGGAGTGGAACTTCACCCCTTCCTTCAGGGTGAAATCCACGGAAGAGTCATCCTCCGCCACCTGCATGTCATCGATCAGGACATAGACCGGATTGTCGTCGTTGTCCATGAAGAACAGGGGCTCGTAAATCTGTGCCAGAATCCAGTCCTCGGACTGGAGGGCGAAGCGCATGGGATCCAGGGTGGTAGGCGCCTGTACAATGGACAGGTACAGGGCATTTTCCTCCCTGCCCTTTGTGGTGGGCCTGGTCTTGCCGGTTGCGGTCTGTCCGCTTTCGGCGCTGGTGGAACCGGCTGAGGTTCCGCCGCCCGAACCGGAGCCGGAGCAGCCGGAAAACAGGGAAACGGCCATGATGCCTGCAAGAAGCAGGGCAATAATGGTTTTCTTTTTCATTTTTCCTCCTCCATTATTTAAAACATATATGCCTGCTGTCCGTCTTTCAGGCGAACAGGTGACATTTCACATAATGATCCTCCTCCAGGTTGCTCCAGGGCGGATCCTCTTTCCTGCATTTCTCCTGCGCATAGGGGCAGCGGCTTGCAAACCGGCAGCCTGCCGGCGGATCCACCGGGGAGATGACGTCTCCCTGGAGAAGCGTTTTCTTTTCCGGTTTCTTTCCCGGGGTGAAGACCGGCGTGGGGGAAAACAGCGCCTTTGTATAGGGGTGGGCCCGGTGCAGATAAACCTTTTCCGTCGTGCCCCTCTCCACGATCTGGCCCAGGTACATGACGATGATTTCGTCGGAAATAAACCGGACAATGTTCAGGTCATGGCTGATGAACAGGTAGGTCAGCTGCATCTGCTCCTGCAGATCCATCAGAAGATTGATGATCTGCGCCTGGATGGAAACATCCAGGGCGGAAACCGCCTCGTCGCAGACGATAAGCTCCGGGTCTGTGGAGAGGGCCCGGGCGATGCACACCCGCTGTCTCTGCCCGCCGGAAAACTGGTGGGGATAAAAGGAGGCATGCTCCTCGTACAGCCCGCACATGTTCAGGATCTGCAGCATTTTCTCCCTGCGCTGCTGCTCCGACAGCTCCGGCAGGAAATTTCTCATGCCTTCCTCGACAATCGCCCCTGCCCGCATCCTGGGATCCAGGGAGGAATAGGGGTCCTGCCAGACCAGCTGCATTTTCTTCACATAGGGCCTTCTCTGCTTCCCGGACAGGTGGGTGATGTCCACCCCGTCATACAGTACCCGGCCCTCGGTGGGCTGGTAGATGTTCATCAGCATCTTGCCCACGGTGGATTTGCCGCAGCCGGACTCTCCCACTATGCCTAAGGTTTTCCCCTTGGGCACCTTGAAGGAAACCCGGTCCGCTGCATGTATCCAGCTGGTCGTCCGGCCGAAGGCATCGGTTTTAGCCGGGAAATGCATGCTCAGGCCGTCTGCTTCGAGGAAAAACCGGCCGTGATATTCGTATTTATACTCTTCCATGGTTTTCCCCCTGCTGCTCCAGCGCAAAACAGCCCGCCAGATGATCTTCTGAAATCTCCCGGTATTCCGGGAAGGTGCCCGCGCATTTTTCCGTGGCAAGGCTGCACCGGTTGTTGAAGGGGCAGCCTTTGGGCATATCCTTTAAGGAAGGTACGCCGCCCGGTATCGTGGGCAGCCTTCTGCCGGTGTAATCCGGCGACGGATGGGAGGCGATAAGCCCCTTTGTATAGGGGTGGGCCGGGTGCAGGAACACCTCCGCAGTCTCTCCCTCCTCGCATTTTCTGCCGCCGTACATCACCATGACCCGGTCGGCCATCTCGTTGATAACGCCCAGGTCATGGGTGACGAAGATAATCGATGTCTTTTCTTTTTCCTTCAGCTCGTTCATCAGCTCCAGCACCTGGGCCTGGATCGTCACGTCCAGGGCCGTGGTGGGCTCGTCGCAGATGAGCAGCTTCGGCCTGGCCAGCATGGCCATGGCAATCATGCACCGCTGCAGCATGCCGCCGCTTAAAGCGAAGGGATAGGTGTCGAATATCCGATCCGGATTGGGAATCCGTACCGAAGCAATGGCCTCCAGCACCAGCTCCCTGGCCTCTGCCTTTGCGATGCCCGGACGGTGCAGGCGCACCGCCTCCATCAGCTGGGTGCCGATGGTATACAGGGGATTCATGGCCGTCATGGGCTCCTGGAAAATCATGGAGACCCGATTGCCCCGGATGTGCTGCATTTCCTTCGGGGAAATCCTTAACAGGTCCTTTCCCTCAAAGAGGATTTCCCCCGCGGGATAAATCGTGGTCCGGGCCGGATTCAGCTGCAGGATGGACATGCAGGTTACGCTTTTTCCGCAGCCCGATTCTCCCAGGATGCCCAGGGTCTCGCCGCTGCCCACCGTAAAGCTTACCTCCCGCACCGCGTGCAGGATCGTTTTCCTGTCTATCCGGAAATCCACGCTCAGGTTCCTGACCTCCAGAAGAGGCCCGTTGTCCGTTGTGTTCGTCATAGGCGCCCCTCCTTATTTCAGGCTCTTCGGGTCCAGTGCGTCCCGAAGGCCGTCCCCGAACAGATTAATGGCCAGCGCCGTGATGACCACCGCCGCGCCGGGGATAATCAGAAGCATCGGATTCGTCCGGTAATACTCCGTCGCATAGTTCAGCATGGCGCCCCACTCGGGAGAAGGCGGCGATACGCCCATCCCGATAAAGCTTAAGCCCGCCGCGGAAAGCATCATGGCGGAAATCGTCATGGTGGCGTCCACGATAATGGTATTGACGGCGTTGGGCAGGATGTGCCGCAGCACCAGCCTGCCGGTACCCGTACCGCTTATACGCGCCGCCTGGATATAGTCCTGCTCCACGATGTTCAGGAGCACGCTTCGTATCCGGGCGGTAAAGCCGGGTATGTTGACGATGGCCAGGGTGGCAATCAGGTTGCCCACGCTGCCGCCGAAGACAGCCAGAAGCACCAGGGCCAGCAGGATGGCGGGAATACAGTTCCACACATCCACAATACGCATGATCACCATGTCCGCCTTCCTGAAAAGCGCGCACACAGCGGCCAGGATCGCGCCGAGCACCAGGCTTAAGAGGGTCGCCCCCACGCCGATGCCCACCGTGATTCTTGTACCGTGGACGATACGGGCAAAGGTATCACGGCCGATATTGTCAGTGCCGAACAGGTGTTCCGCGGAAGGGCCTGCCATCCTGGCCCGCACGTCGTAGGCGGTCACCAGCTCCTTCGGCGCGATGACGTTGGCGAAAATAATGAAGAACAGAACCACGAGGATGACGATAAGGCCGAACACCGCGGCTTTATTCCGGAAAAACCGTTTGACCACGTCCCTGGCCATGCTCCTCGTCCGGGTGGCCTGTATGGTCTCTTTCAGCTTTTTCTCTCTCATCACTTGTACCTCGCGCGTATTTTCGGATCAATGAGGGCGAAAAAGATGTCCATCAGGACCATGGCCACCATGAAAATAAAGGCCAGCAGCAAAGCGCAGGTCATGACCACGGGTACGTTTTTCGCGTTCATCGCCTGGAGCATGTACAGTCCGATGCCCGGAAGGGAAAAGATCTGCTCCACGATAACCGAACCGCCCAGCACCCCGGCAAAGCCGGTCAGCAGCAGGGTGATAATCGGCAGGGAGGCATTCTTCAGGGCATGGTTCCAGATCACCCGTCTTTCCGAGCAGCCCTTTGCCCGGGCGGTGCGGATATAGTCCTGGTTCAGCGCGGAAAGCATGCTGGACCGGGTCATTCGCGAGATGACCGGTATGCCGGAAATGGTGAGCGCCGCTACCGGCATGATGTAGGATTTAATCCCTGCATTCAGGCCGAAGCTTGGCAAAACCCCCAGCCGGACGGAAAACAGCAGCACCCCGGCGGTCGCGATGAGGAAGGCAGGTACCGATCCGAAGAATACGGCCACCACCGTAAGCGCGGTATCCACAAAGGAATACTGCTTTACCGCGCTTAAGATGCCTAAGGAAACACCGATGATTGCCGCCAGGAGGAAGCCGATAAGCCCCACCCGTAAGGTAATCGGGAATCGTATGGCCAGCTCGCCGAAAATGTTTTCCCTGGTGGTATAGGAAAGGATATTTCCGGAAAACAGCCCCTTCAGGTAATTCAGGAACCTTAAGCCCAAAGGCCCCGTATAGCCTACGGAAGCATTGTAGGCGTCCTTCACCGACTGCTGGGTGGTAATCGGCAGGATATTCGACGCCGGATCCCCCGGCGTCAGGTTCATGATAAGGAAAATCACGAGGATGACGCAGAACAGCATCGGGATCATATACAGTATTCTTTTAATAATATATTTACCCATGCAGCATATCCCTTCTTAACAGTATTTTTTCCGGATGTCTCAGACTTTCTTAAAGCAGACCAGCTCGCCGCCCGCTTCGGTAACCAGGGGCATCCGCAGGGTCTCGATTTTCCCGCCGACAAAGGCTGCGGAAAAATGCACCGGCATGCCCTTGGGCAGCTCCCCGACGATGCCGGTGGTGACGAAGGTGTCGTAATGGAAATGATCCAGCACGTTCACTTCACCGAGGAAATCCATCACAAGCTTTCCTTCCTCAAGCCGGATAACCATCTCCGAATAACCGTCTCTTCTGTAGGTTCCGGTGTATTCCTCTATCGGGTGGGAGGGCGCGGTATAGGGAACCCGATCGCCGGTAAAGGCCTTTAACGCCTCCGGCAGCTTTTCATGACTCTCCTTTACGAAAGCATGGTACCGGTTTACCCAGTCACCGTCCTCCACGCCGAGATAATGGTCGTAAACGGTCCTGGCCAGGGCATAGTGGACGAAGCAGCTGTCCATGTTGGTGTAGGCCACAACCCCCAGGTTCAGCTCCGGCATAAAGCTGGTAAAGCCGGAAAAGCCGTTGATGTTGCCGCCGTGGTGGATGAGCTTGTGTCCCCGGAAGAATTCGGTAAACCAGCCGCAGGCGTAGGTCATCATCTCCGTCTCGGGATTGGGCAGATCCAGGGGATTGTTCCGCATGATCTGGCCCTTGATAAGCTCGGCCGTCATCTCTTCGGAGAGAATCTGCCTGTCTCCTGCTTTGCCCTTGTCCAGGAACATCTGCACATACTTAAGCATATCCGCCGCATCGGAATCGATGGAGCCTGCAGGCCCCAGCGGCGTGCCGATGCCCTTTTCCCGATCTTCCACCGGAGAGACAAAGAAGGGAATCCGGTTCATGCCGGTCTGGTCGTTTCTTACCCGGTCATGCTCATAGGGTTCCGCGTGATTGGCATCCTCCTCCATAGTCTTTATGTAACAGGTGGAACGGTTCATCTGAATCGGGTCGAAAAGGTACTCCTGCACCAGCTGCTCCCAGGTCTTGCCGGAAATCCTCTCAAGGATATAGCCGGCCAGGATATAGCCGTAATTGCAGTACTGGAAGGTCTGGCGGAAGGGCTGGGAGGGTTCGAAATACCGCATGTGCTCCACCATCTCCTCCCGGGTAAAAGCCGTGCCGTACCAGGAATATTCATGCCTGGGAAGGCCGGTCCTGTGGCACAGAAGGTCCCGTAAGGTGCATTCCCTGTTGGCCAGGGGATCCTTAAGCTCCACGTCGGGCACATAGCTGCGGATGGGCGTATCCAGATCCACAAGGCCCCTGTCGGCGAAAATGCCGACAAGCGCAGCCGTAAAGGATTTGGAGCAGGAGCCTATCTGGTACAGGGTATTGCCGTCGGCTTTGATCTGCTCCTCTACATTGCGAAGGCCGAAGCCACCGCAGAAAACCACATCCCCGTCCTTTATGACGCCGATGCCCACTGAAGGAGCATCCCATATCTTTAAGGCCTCTTCCGCTGTTTCCGGAAAATCAGCCCAGAACTGGTCATCTGTTTTCATGATTTATTCCCCCTGTTTTTCAAATACAATAGGATGAAGCCCCGCTTCCCTGCCCAGCATGACGGTCAGGGTCCTTACCCTTCCGGTACCGTCCGTGCCGAAGGTCAGGATAAGGCCCGCCGGCAGCTCGCCAATGGCGCCGCAGGTGGCAAAGGATTCGTAATGGTGATGCTTCAGGGCCGGCTTCCAGGTGTTGAAATCCGCCGTAAGCTGTCCGTCCTTTTCCGTAATGAGGAACCGGTTGTAGCCCGGCGCCCGGTATTCGCCCGCATAATCCGCCAGCGGATGGGAGGGCTTCGTGTCGGGCAGCGGCTCTCCGCCGAAGGACCGGAAGAAATCCACCACGCCCTTGAACATGGCGTCGTTGTATTCATACATCCGGTCGTACCAGCGTCCGTCCTCCGCTCCCAGGACATCGTCGATGATGTCCCCGAACACGGCTTCCGTGATCAGGCTGACGTTCATGTTCGCGCACACGAAGATACCCAGCTCCAGATCCGGAATAAAGGAGGTCGAGGTTATGAAGCCCGGCAGCGAGCCGCCATGCTCCAGCATTTTATGTCCCCTGTAGTTCATGACGCTCCAGCCCAGGGCATAGCTGTTCATGGTGCGCTCCGGTCCCAGGAAGGGGTCGTCGCCGGTGGTGATGTGGGGTGTAAAGATAAGCTCCATCAGGTCCGGCCGTACCAGCTGCACCCCGTCCTTCGTCTTTCCCTTTGCCAGGTTAAAGGCAAGCCAGGCAGCCATATCCTTCGCACAGCTGACGATACAGCCGGCGGGGCCCGTGGGGTCTCCCACTCTTTCCGCGGCATTTTCCGAACGGTATTCCGCGGGGGATTCGTAATAATCCACCCGGCGGATGCCGGTCATGGTGTATTCCTGTGCATGGTCAAAGGGAAGGGCGTGGTCCTCCTCTGCCTCCACCTGGTCCAGATAGACGTAGGTGTGGGCAAGGCCCAGGGGCTCAATCAGGTATTTCAGCATGGCCTCCTCGAATTTCAGGCCCGTGACCGCCTCCACCAAAGCGCCGGCAATCACATAATTGAAATTGGAATACTGGTAGGTATAGCGGATCGGCTGGTTCATCTGCAGGAAGCGCAGGTTGTACATCAGCTGTTCCCTGCTGTAGCCGGAGCCGTACCAGGCATATTCATGCCGGGGCAGCCCGCTTCTGTGGCTTAAAAAGTCCCGGATGGTCAGGTGCAGGGTGGCGTAATCCTCCGAGAGCCTGAAGTCCGGTATATAGTCCGCCACCGGCCTGTCCATGTCCAGAAGGCCGTCGGTGGCCAGACGGGCAATCAGCGTTGCCGTAAAGGCCTTGGAGCAGGAGCCTATCTGCACCAGGGTATCCCCGGTAAAGGGAAGACTTTCATTGTCCCTTAAGCCCACGCCGCCGGCAAAGGCGGTTTCCCCGTCCTGCACCACGGCCAGGCTCAGGCCGGGCACGTCCCAGCGCTTCAGCTGCTCTTCTATTTTCGCGGTTATTTTTTCCAGATTGACCTTGCCCATGGCCGTCCTCCCTTTTCTTCAGACTTTCAGGAACACCTCATCCGGCATGGAAGGCTCCAGGGTAATGCCGATGGCCAAACCGTTTACCCTGCCGTCCTTACCGGTGTCAAAGGTGAGGTTCATTCCGCTTAAAAGATGCTGTTCATCCGTAATCGTAAAGGTATCGTAGTGGAAATGCGCCAGAGGCGAGGAAGCCTTGTTGTAGGTAAAGGTCAGCCCCTCTTCGCCGCTTCCTATAACAATATCGCCGTAGGTGGGATTTCTGTAGGTTCCCGTGAAATCCGCAAGGCTGCGGCTGGGCTGTGTGCCCTCTATCTGTTCTCCCCGCAGCGCCTTCATCTGCTCCGGCGCGGATTCGAACACCTGCTTTACGATTTCACGCCAGCGGTTGTTCCAGTCTCCCCCTTCCACGCCCAGGAAATCATCGGTGATCTGGTAGGAGGCGCCGTAGGTCATGAAGCCGTTATCGAAATTCACCAGGGTGACGATGCCCAGGTTCTGGTCTGGCACCATGGTCACCAGGGCGGAATAGCCGTTGATGTTGCCGCCGTGCTCGATGCGGTAATGGCCGCGGTACATCTCGATAAACCAGCCCATCGCGTAGGCATACATATCCTCCTCCGGGAAGGGCACCAGCAGGGCAGAGCTCATCAGCATCTGGGCCTTGTGCACCTCCTTCATGTTCTCCTCGGAAATCACCTGCGTATCGCCCACCCTGCCGTTGTCCAGGTTGAACTGCACCCACTTCAGCATGTCGTTGACCGTGGAAATGATGGAGCCCGCCGGTCCGTAGGGCGCGCCGACACCGGCCGCCTTGTCCTCCCGGTCGCTCTTTAAAAAGTCAACCTTTTTATAGCCGGTCAGGTCCGTGGGATGCAGCCTGGCGTAGCCCACGGAGGCATTGTCATCGTTTGCGATATCCTCCACATAGAAGAAGGACCTGGTCATGCCCAAAGGCTCGAAGATTTCCTCCCGGACAAAATCCTCCCAGCTTTTTCCGGACAGGGTTTCCACCAGCATGCCCGCGCACACATAGCAGGTGTTCTGGTAGCACCAGTGGGAACGGAAGGACCAGGCGGGGTTCATGGTTTTCAGCTTCTCCACGCACTCCTTTCTGGTCCAGGGGCCGTCGATCCAGTAGGCGTCATGCCGGGGAAGGCCGGTCCTGTGACAGAGAAGATCCCGCACGGTTACGTTCATGGTGGTGAAGGTATCCTTGAATTCCACCCAGGGCATGTAGTGATGAATGGGCTTATCCCATTCCAGCAGGCCCATGTCCACCAGCTTCGCGCAGGCCGCGGCGGTAAATGCCTTGGAGCAGGAGCCGATCTGGTACAGTGCATCCGGGTTGGATGCCAGCTGTTTCTCCTCATTGGCCATGCCGAAGCCCTCCGCCAGCACCACCTCACCGTCCTTGACGATACCCACGGCGATGGAGGGAAGGTCCCAGTTTGCAAGTTCCTCGTTAATCATTTTCCGGATACGTTCTATATCTGCCATAGCGCTGCTCCTTTTCTTTCCTTCGTTTTCCGCCGTTTCCCGATATTCCGGCGATCACGGTATTTAAAGATCCTCTTCCAGGATACCCAGGCCGGGCTTTTCCAGAAGGGTGAAGATGCCGCCCTGCCGGTCAAAGCCGCCCCGGATGCCGTCATCGTCGTTCTTAAAGAACATAAAGCTGTCACAGTCGGCTTCCACCACGGCCTTTTTGGCCGCCACCAGGGAAATACCCGCGGTCAGGGAGATTTTATTTTCCTCCATGCAGCCCACCATGCAGCCGATGCCGTTTTCTTCCGCCACGTCCGCAATCTGTACGCCCGCGTAAAGGCCGCCGCATTTCATCAGCTTGATGTTGTAGAAATCGCAGCATTTCATTTCCGCGGCCCGTTTCGCGTCATAAACTGTATGGATGGATTCATCCAGCATCAGCTTTACCTTCGTGGTATTTTTCCGCATCAGCTCCGCCGCGCCGTCAAAATCCCACCAGGGCAGGAACTGCTCCGCGGCGTCAATGCCGGTTTTTTCGTATTCCGCCAGAGCGGCCAGGGCGGTTTCCACGTTGTAGCCCTGGTTGGCGTCAATACGGATGCGGACGTTGTCCCCCGCCTCTTTGCGGATAAGCTCCAGGGCATACAGGTCCTTTTCCAGATTCTTGCCCACCTTGACCTTCAGGATATCAAAGCCCTTCTCATGGACATATTTACGGGCATGCTCTGCCATCACCTCCGGCGGGTTGATGCCGATGGTGATGTCGTTGTGCACCACCGGATCGGTGCCCCCGAGCACCTTGTACAGGGGGAGGTTCGCGGCCTTGCCTGCAATATCATACAGGGCTATGTCAAAGGCGCACTTTGCGGAGCCGTTGCCGTAGATGATGCTTTCCATCAGGGCATGGGCGCCGGCAATGTCCAGGGGGTCGGTTCCGATAAAGGCTTTGGCGAACATGTCCATTACCAGACGGCAGGTTTCGGAGGTTTCCCCGGTCACAAAGGCCAGCGGGCTCGCGCTGCCCAGTCCGTAGATGCCCTCGTCGGTATCGATTTTCACAATCCAGGAATCCGCCGCTTCGATCACGCCGAAGGCCACCTCAAAGGGCTCTGCCAGGGGCATATTGAATTTGTCTATGGTCACTTTGGTTATCTTCATGTTCTGACCCGCCTTTCCGCAAATGCTTTTACAGCTATGGTTGCGCTTAATATTAAGTTCAGTCATAATGCATATAATTAGTATTTGCAACCGAAAAAATTACTGTACATCTGACTTTTTATTAAATTATTTTTATCTTAAATAAATTTTCTTCCTTATTTTATATGGTTCTTTAGAGAGCTTCGAAAACAAAAAAAGCGGCCCGCGCCGCCTTTTTCGAGGAAAGGTTCGCGAACCGCCGGGAATTTGCCCTTACGGTTATTCCTGCCGCTGGGCATTTTTGATTTTCTTAATCCATTTCCTGCTCTTCAGCCGGAAGAGGCACCAGATGGACTTGATGAACTGATCTATCCGCAGGAAGATGTAGATCCAGAAGCCGGACAGATGCCAGACCAGGCCCGCCAGATAGCCAAGGGGGATGCTGCAGACCCACAGAAAGAGGATGTCCGCCACCATGAGGAACCTGGTATCGCCGCCGCCCCTCAAGACGCCCTTGGTCAGGATACTGTTGGCGGCGGTGAAGAATACGGTAATCGATACCGCCCGCATCAGCTCGAAGGCCAGGGCCTCCGTCTCCGGCGTGATGTTGTAGATGCTGATCACCGCCGGCGAGATGATATTGATGATTGCGCAGCCGATGCCGCCGATGATAAAGCCCAGGGCCGCAAAGGTAATACCCTGCTGCTGGGCCTTACGTATCTCACCCTTGCCCAGGGTGATGCCGGTGATGGTACAGCTGGCCTGGCTGATGCCCTGGTTGATGACGGTGGAAACCTGCATGACCACCATGGTGATGGCATTTGCCGCCACGAAGGAGGGGCCGATGTGGCCCATGACCATGGCCACCGCGCTGTTGCCGAAGCCCAGCAGGGTATCGGAAACCAGCACCGGGATGGATATGCGGATATATTCCTTGATAAGATCACCGGTCTTCATGGTCAGGTCCCGGATTCGCAGGCCGATGTTGGTATCCTTAAGGAGCACAAAGCCCACGGTTACCGTAAATTCCACGCAGCGGGCGAGCAGGGTGCCCAGGGCCGCGCCGCGGGCCTCCAACCTGGGAGCGCCCAGGTGACCGAAGATGAATACCCAGTTGAAGAAGATATTCACGCCGAAGGAACAGATACTGGAAATCATGGGCACCCGGGCTTTACCCACGCTGCGCAGGACAACGCTGGAGGTCACCGCGTAGCCGTTCAGGTAAAACGTGGGCACCGAGACCAGCAGGTAGCCGACGCCGGCCTTGATGATTTCCGGATCGGTGGTGTACA
Organism: uncultured Lachnospiraceae bacterium; assembly: GCA_902796005.1. GTDB lineage: Bacteria > Bacillota > Clostridia > Lachnospirales > Lachnospiraceae > Alectryocaccobium. The sequence continues at coordinate 13,247 of CADBNF010000063.1, forward strand.
TCCCCATGATCCGGGGCGTGATAAACAGGGCGGACATGGCGAAGGCGGTGGCGATGATAAACTCAAGGCGGTACATGATGACCACAGCCTTTTTCATGCTGTACTGGTCTCCCATGCCGAAGAAACGGCTGGTCAGTACGCCGGCACCCATGCCCATGCCCATGCACATGGCGTGATAGATATTGATGAAGTTATTTGCCAGGGTAGCGCCGCTCATCTGGATCTCGCCCAACTGTCCCAGCATGATGTTGTCGGCCATGTTCACGCCAACATTGATGATCTGCTGAATGCAGATCGGCAGAGCAAAGGCCAGGAGCATCTTGTAAAAGCTCTTGTCCCTGATAAACAGCCGGAATTTTTCTTTCTCCAAGATAAACACTTCCCTTCTCTTTACGGAAATCCCCGTTCCGTAACCCATGAAAAACAGGTGAAATTCAGATTAGAAAAAAGTATATCACCACTTTTTTCGTATTTCCAGTCAAAATTAATAGGAATTGCCGTGAAAAAATGGTACAATATGTACAGAAATAGCCGGCATTTGCCTGTGAAGCGCAAAAGCCGGCAAGCTGCACATGAAAAGAAAGGAAACAGTATCTGTCCACTGCGGACAACCCAAAAAAGGAGGAAAAATGAAGAAGAAAACCTACATGATTTTTTCCGCCCTGGTCCTGGCTGCGGTCCTGGTGCTTGCAGGCTGCGGCGGCTCTCCTTCCGAAGGCAGCAAACCTTCCGGGGAGGGCAAACGCGCCTCGACCTCTGCGGAAAAGGAAACAGCTGTGTCAGAGGTTTCCATTTCATCGGAAAGCTCTGAAGCAGCGTCAGCAACAGAAGATGCCCCGGGCGGTTTCGGTCCGGATACCCCCTATTCCGCGGCCTTTGCCACGTACCTGGATATTCTCCAGGCCCACAAGGCGGAAATCCTGAACTACAACTGGCAGTGCGGCTATGAGGATCCTGCCGAAAAATACAACAAACCCGTCGCCGTGGTAAATATCCTGGGGGATGAAATCCCCGAACTGCTCTTTGTCCGTGCAGACCCGGCACCGGAAGGGGAAAGCCCGGTACCGGTATCCTCCCTGCATGTGTTTACCTATATGGACGGCAGGGCGGTCTGCCTGTATTCCGCCATGTGGGACGTCCAGGTGGGCGGCGGCCTGCAGTATGCCCTGCTCCTGCCTTCAGACGATGATATGAGCAGGACCTGCTTCTACATCAGCCAGGGGGACGAACGCTGGACGGAAAGCTGGGAGTATTTCGGTCTTGGGGATTCCGACATTCTGGTGCCCTACGGCAGTTTTGAACAGATTTCCTTCCCCGAAGAAAACGGCAGCCTTACCTACAACTTCCTCGTGGACGAAAATACGGCTTCCTTAAGCGAATTCAACAGTCAGAAAAACGAACTGATGAAAAGCATCGGCAAGGTACTCCTGTTCAATAACCCCTCCTCCCAGACGGAGGAAATCAAAAACCTGATCGATACGAAAGAGGTCTGCGAAATGTCCTACGAGGAAGCCGTGGCTTTCCTTAAGGGCGGTATGAAGGAAGGCGAAAAGGCCTCGGAGGTGCTTGATGCGTACGGCTATATCCTGCCGGATTCCGATACCAGGATCTATACGGCTGAGGATCTGGCTCACCTGACGGACGACGAGCTGGCCCAGGCCAGGAATGAAATCTTCGCCCGCCACGGCAGAATCTTCTCCGATACCGGCTGGGCCATCCGCTTCGGCGTCTTTACCTGGTATGAACCCCTGTACCCGGCGGATACCTTCGACGAGGGCAGCCTGAACGACACGGAAAAGAAAAACCTGGAAACGATTCTGGGCGTTGAAGCCGCCCGTAACGGCGGAGGCAGCACCGGCGGCGAAACCGCCTCCGGCGGAGAAAACAGCGGCGAAGGCAGCGGTTCCGGTGAAAACGTACGGCCCGACAACGGCATGATCATGCACACCTATTATCTGGACGACTACACCTTCGTCCTTCCCACGGAATGGTGGAGCAAGGTCACCGTTGTCCGGAAATTTGACGTGATTTACATCTATTCCCTTGAACCGGAGGGGTACCCCGTTGTGGAGATTTCCCCGGTACCCGCTTCCACGCCCTATGAAAGCGGGGATCCCCTGTATCACTGTGTGTGGCACAAGGATTCCTCCACAGGCTACCGGATTGAGGCCTGGGCCTACAGCTATCCCTTTATCTTCCACTCGGAAATCAATAACCCTGCCGCCTGTCCGGATGAATACAAGACCATGAAGGACGTGGACGAGCAGAAGCTCCTGGACCTGCAGACCGGCGGAAAGCAGGACCTCTACGACCTGCGCAACGGCAGCTTCACCTATGACAGCAATTATTTCGAGAACCTGCTGGATCAGGCCATTACGCCGAAATAAACAAAAAAAATACTGCCGCATCCGGCCGGTAAAACGGCCGGGTGCGGCAGTTTCTTTTTATATGCCGATTTATTTGACGACGCCGAATTTCTCCCGCAGGCAGTCCTTTACGGCCCGGGCGTCCTTCATTTCCGTCTTTATAACAGTATCGCCGTCCTTTTCCTCGTACAGGTCCCCTTCTATCTTCCGGTAGCCGGTCTCCGTATAGAGGTTCAGGAGCCGCATCTCTGCAAAATGGGAGCCGGGCACCGAGGTGCAAAGGTTCGGTCCGGTGAAATCCACCTCATCCATGGGAGCGTCCGTGAAGCGGAACAGCGGCGCGGCGAATTCCCCGTCCTTCATATGAATGAACACCTCACCGTCCCTGAATTCCGTCCGGTAGGCCCGCACGCCGTTCTGCTGCCAGCCGGTTCCCTCCTCCATCAGCACAGGCGCAACAGGAGAAGGTCCGCCGAAGCCCACGTCCACGTAATACCGGCGGCCGTCCAGGCGTACCACGATGCCGCGGTGCATGACCGGCACCAGGAAGGGCCTGCCGAAGACGATGCGCACGCCCACGCAGAAGGCGTCAAAGCCCAGGCCGGTGAGGGCCTTGACCATGAGGCCGTTCTGTTCGAAGCAGTAGCCGCCCCGTTTCCGGACCACCAGCTTGTCAAAAAGGTCCGCAACCGCAAGGGAGGGTGTTCTCTTATCCTCGTAAACCTCCAGATCCTCAAAGGGAATGTGGGAAAGGTGTCCCCACATCAGCCGCCGCAGATAGTCATAAGAGGGTTCCTCCCGCTCACAGCCGATACGTGCAAGGTAAGCGTCCAGATCCGGCAGCGGCGCATAAAGCGCGGCATAGGGATTATTGCTGTCCATAGTCTTCCTCCTTCGAAGTTGTTGAGGCCGCCCCGGGCCGGCCCTTGTCTTTCTTTTCCATTATAGCAGTATGCCCCGGCCTTGAAAAGGCCGATTCCGGCCTCTTTGCGTAAAAAACACCCGTCCTGCCGGAAAATACGATTTTCTTTTTCCCGGAACTGTAGTATACTGTAATTCAGATTCGAATAATTCTTTTTTGAGAAGGATAAGGAGGAGATTATGCAGTATAAGGATTTCAAGGACGGTATCCGTCTTTCCCGCCTGGGTCTTGGCAACATGCGTCTGCCGGTTATCGACGGTGACCAGGGAAAGATCGATTATGAGAAGGCACAGGCGATTGTGGATGCCTGCTATGAAGGCGGCGTGAACTACTTCGATACCGCATTCAACTACCACAACGGTACCTCCGAGATTTTTGTCGGCAAGGCTCTGTCCAAATACCCCAGGGACAGCTACTATGTCGCCACCAAGTACAACTATATGGCCAATCCGGATCCTGTGGATGAATTTACCAAACAGCTGGAGAAGCTGCAGATGGACCATGTGGACTTCTACCTGCTTCACGGCCTGCGGGACGAAATGATCGACACCATGGTGAACATCGGCGCCATTGACTATTTCAAAAAACAGAAGGCCGAAGGGAAAATCCGGTATTTCGGCTTCTCCTACCACGGCACGGTGGCAGGACTGGAAAGACTGCTTACCTTAAATGACTGGGATTTCGTCCAGATTCAGCTGAACTACTATGACTGGTTCCTTGAGACCGCGAAGGCCCAGTATGACCTGCTGACGGAGCACAACATCCCCGTGGTGGTCATGGAGCCCGCCCACGGCGGCATGCTGGCCAATCTCTCCGAGCCCGCGGCGGAAAAGGTCCGGGCCGTAAGCCCCGACGGCTCCCTGGCTTCCTTCGCCATGCGCTTCGTCCAGTCCCTGCCGAATGTGCAGGTGGTATTAAGCGGCATGTCCGAGCTGTCCCAGGTGCTGGACAACGTGAAAACCTTCAGCGATGCGGTGCCCTTCAGCGAGGAAGAGTGCAAGGCTGCCGAGGAGACGGCAAAGACGCAGAAGGAAACGGTTACACTTCCCTGTACCGCCTGCCACTACTGCTGTCCGGACTGCCCGAAGCAGCTGGATATTCCGGAGCTGCTCTCCGCCTACAATGCCTTCCGCATCGGCGGCCCCTTCTCCCTGATGCGGCTTCTGCAGCTGCCCGAGGAGAAGCAGCCCGGCGCCTGCATCGGCTGCGGTTCCTGCACCAGGCACTGCCCGCAGGAGATCGACGTTCCCTCCGCCATGAAGGAAATGGCCGAAATCCTGGAGAAGATGAAGAACAGATAAATAACGCGAAAAATGCCGGCCTTCTGGCCGGCATTTTTTTATTCTCCACAGTACATATCCTACAGGTACCAGGGAATCGCAAAGGCATTGATAATCATGTGAATAAGTATGGTCACCAGGATGCTGCCGCTTTTCTCCCTGCACAGGCCAAGCACGATGCCGATGCCCAGCGCATAGATAAACTGCAGCATATTTCCGTGGTACAGCCCGAAAAGCGCGGCGGAAAGGATCACCGCCGGCCAGAGGCTGAACTGCACCACGCCCCTGCGGCAGATAAGGCCGCGGAAGATCAGCTCCTCCGCCGCCGGCCCCAGAAGCACATTGGACAGTATCAGCAAAACCAGGGGCTGCTTCACAAAGGAAGCCTGGGCCGAGGCCTGGTAGCCGGGAAAGATCCGGACCAGGGGCGAGTATACCAGCAGGAAATTAAAGCCGATGCAGGCCGCCGAAGCAAGAATGATGACCAGCACTGCCTTCTTTTTACTCCAGTTAAAGACAGGCAGGCCGAAACGCAGGTGGTCCCGGCGGAAAAGCCGCCCGAACACCAGGATGCTTATCCCGTAGAAGGCAATATTCACCACCAGGGGCGAAACCGTCATCTCCTGCAGGGCCTGGGTATAATCCAGGTTCCCGGTGACCTGGGCCATAATCATGGTAAAGATGGCCGAGATAAGGAAGAGAAGCACAATGGCCAGGATGAAGGGATTGACCACATCCCAGATCCTTGCCGCCATGGTCATTTTTCTGCCCTTCTGCACGTTTCTTCCTCCTTATTCCCCGCCCAGCAGGAAAGCCTGAAGCTCTGCGGGGGAATCCAGCACGGTTTTCACCCCTTCTGCTTCAAATTCACCCTCCGGGGCATAACCGTAGGACACGCCGATAAAGTCAAGGCCCATCCGGGCAGCGCCCCAGGCGTCGTATTTCCGGTCTCCGATGAGGACACAGGAGGCGCCGGTTTCCCGCACCTTCATTCTTTCCAGGGCATCGGCCAGCACTTCCCGCTTGTCTTCGCTCACCTTATCCTGGTGGATGCCGGCGATTTCCTCAAAATACTGCGCCAGCTCGTAGCGCTCCAGGATCTTCCTGGCAAAGCGCTCCGGCTTGGAGGTGGCCACCGCCAGCCGGATGCCCGCGTCTTTGAGGGCCTTCAGCAGCTCCGGAATGCCGGGATAAATATTTACATGGTACAGCTCCGTCTCGGCGTACAGCTCCCGGTAATACTCGATGGCGGTCTCCGCCTCCTCCTGGGAAATGCCGCAGTACTCCATAAACTGGGTCAGCAGGGGCGGACCCACGAAGCACACCAGCTCCTCGAAGGGGGGAACGGGCCGGCCCATCTTTTTCAGGGCGTGCATCACACTGGTCACGATACCCGGCGCGGAATCGTCCAGGGTACCGTCCAGGTCAAATAAAACCACGTCGTATTTCATCCGTCACATCCTCTCCGGCGCGGAAAAGCCCAGAAGGGAAATGGTGGTTTCCAGTACCTTTCGCACGAGGTCCAGCAGGGCAATCCAGCTCTGCTTCTGCCGGCTGTCCTCCTCGGAAAGGATCTTCGTTTCATGGTAGAAATGGTTCAGGGCATTGGACAGCTCGTAGATGTAGCCGCAGAGCTTGTGAGGCGCTGTTTCCGCCCAGGCGGAGGCCACCGCGGCGGAAAAGCCTGCCGTAAGGATGGCCAGGTTCTTTTCGCTTTCGGAAACCGCCTCGGCAAGGGCACAGGCATCCACGTCTCCGCCTTCCTTCCTGAACCGTTCCAGGATGGATTTGATCCGGACAATGGTATAGAGGATATAGGGACCGGTATTGCCCTCGAAGGAGGTGAACCGGTCGATGTCAAAGACATAATCCTTGGTGGCCTGGTTGGACAGGTCGCCGTATTTGATGGCGGAAAGGCCCACGATGCGGGCGGTTTCTTCCGCGTCGCTGTCCTGGTAGCCCTTGTTCTCCACGATTTTCTTCAGCATCTCGCCGTTGATGTCGTTTATCAGCTCCTCCAGGCGCATCACGCCGCCGCTTCTGGTTTTAAAGGGCTTGCCGTCCTTGCCGTTCATGGTGCCGAAGCCCAGGAACTGCAGCTCCGTCTCCGGGGTAACCAGGCCGGCCTTCGCCGCAGTGCGGAACACCTGCAGGAAATGCATCTCCTGCCGTTTGTCCACCACGTAGAGGATTTTGTCCGGGGCGAAAAGCTTCATCCGCTCCACGATGGTCGCCAGATCCGTGGTGGCGTACAGGGAAGCGCCGTCGGATTTCAGAAGGATGCAGGGCGGCACCTCCTTGGCGTCGCTCTCCTTCTTCACGTCGACGATTAAGGCGCCCTGGTCGAGCACGGCCACGCCGTCCGCCTTCATTTTCTCAATCATGGCGGGAATATAGGGCTGGGCATCGGATTCGCTCTTCCACAGGTCGAATTCCACATCCAGCTTTTTGTAGTTCTTCTTCAGGTCCGTCACGGAGATATTGATGATGTGCTGCCAGATGGCATGGTAACCCCTTCTGCCAGCCTGCAGCTCCTTGGTGGCCTGCAGGGCGGCATTACGGTAGTCCTCGTCCTCCTTGGATTTCCGGTTTGCCGTGGGATAGATTTCCTCCAGCTCGGAAATGGTAAAAGGCGCTTCTGCCGGGTACTCTCCTTCATAGCCTTCATCAAAATACACCAGGTCCGGCTGCCGCTCATGCAGCTCGGTGATGATAAGGCCCATCTGCAGGCCCCAGTCGCCCAGGTGCACGTCTCCGATCACCTTATGGCCGACAAACCGGCCGATGCGCTTCAGGCTCTCGCCGATGATGGCGGAGCGCAGGTGTCCCACATGCAGGGGCTTGGCCACATTCGGACCGCCGTAATCGATGATGATGGTTTTCGGCTTTTCCGCCCGGTCCATGGCCAGACGCTCCCCGAAAGCCATGGCCGCCAGGTACTGCTTCAGGTAAGTCTCCTTCACCTTCAGGTTCAGGAAGCCGGGGCCCGCCACCTCCACAGAGGCGATTACCTCGCTGTCTGCAAGCTTTTCGGCCACGGCATCGGCAATTTCCCTGGGGTTCTTCCCGTATTTTTTCTTCGCCGCCATGGCGCCGTTGCACTGAAATTCACATAAATCCGGCCGGTTGGATACGGTTACCTTTCCGTAGTCCGCATCAAAGCCTGCGGCTTCAAAAGCCCGGGCAACTTCCCCGGAAATACTGTTTATAAATGTCTGCATAGTTTTATCCTCTCTCAGATATCCAGCTCCAGCTCCACCGGGCAGTGGTCGGAGCCGAAAATATCCGTATGAATCTTCGCTTCTTTAATGGCAGGTTTCAGCGCATCGGACACCAGGAAATAGTCAATACGCCAGCCTGCGTTCTTCTCCCTGGCCCGGAACCGGTAGGACCACCAGGAATATTCCACCTTTTCCGGATACAGGAACCGGTAGGTGTCGGTAAAGCCGGCGGCAAGGAGGTCGGTCATCTTTCCCCTCTCCTCATCGGTAAAGCCGGCATTTTTCCGGTTGGATTTGGGATTTTTCAGGTCTATTTCCTCGTGGGCCACATTCATGTCGCCGCAGACCACCACCGGCTTCTTTTTCGCAAGGCCGGTCAGGTAGGCCCGAAAGGCATCCTCCCATTCACAGCGGTAGGCCAGCCGCTTCAGGCCGTCCTGGCTGTTGGGGGTATAGACGTCGGTAAAGTAAAAATTGTCGAATTCCAGGGTAATGACCCGGCCTTCATGGTCGTGCTCGTCAATGCCGATGCCGTTGACTGCCGCCAGCGGGGCCTTCTTCGTAAATACAGCCGTGCCGGAATAGCCCTTCTTTTCCGCATAGTTCCAGTACTGGGTATAGCCGGGAAGCTGAAGGTCTATCTGCCCTTCCTGCAGCTTGCTCTCCTGAATGCAGAAAATATCCGCATCAAGGGCGGCAAAGCTGTCCGCAAAGCCCTTTTCCACACAGGCCCGCAGACCGTTTACGTTCCAGGATACAAATCTCATCGCACCCTCCTCTTTTTGTCTTTTGTGAGGTTCCGGACTGTCTCCGGTCCGTTCAGGGCCCGAACAGTCCCTGACATCATAACATAGAATCTGCCGCAGGAGAAATAAAATTTTCCTGCGGCAGCCATGCTTTTTCGTTAAATTGAAGGATTTTCCCTTAAAGGAAGACAGAGGCCTCCGCTTCCTCAGATTTCCACCTCGTAGATCCAGCCTTCGGGGGCTTCTCTTCTGCCCATCTGGATGCCGGTTAAGGTGTCGTACAGCTTCTTCGTTACCGGGCCCATGTCCGTCATGCCGGAGGGGAAGCAGATCTCTTTTCCATGGTCCACAACCTTGCCCACCGGGCAGATAACCGCAGCCGTGCCGCATACGCCGCACTCGGCAAAGTCGGCCAGCTCTTCCTTGTAGACCTCTCTCTCTTCCACCTTCATGCCCAGGATCTTCTCGCCCACATACAACAGGGATCTTCTGGTTACGGAGGGAAGGATCGTGGAGGACTTCGGGGTAACCAGCGTACCGTCCTTTGTCACGAAGATAAAGTTTGCGCCGCCGGTTTCCTCCACCTTCGTGCGGGTGGCGGAATCCAGGTACATATTCTCGTCGAAGCCCTGCTCATGGGCGTCGGTGATGGCGAACAGGCTCATGGCATAGTTCAGACCGGCTTTGATGTGGCCGGTGCCGTGGGGTGCCGCCCGGTCAAAATCACAGACCCGGATGGTCAGGGGCTTGATGCCGTTCTTGAAGTAGGGACCCACCGGGCTTGCAATGATCCGGAACTGGAAGCTGTCCGCGGAATGCACGCCGAGAACCGGGGAGCTGGCGAACATGTAGGGTCTCAGGTACAGGGTAGCGCCGGTGCCGTAGGGCGGAACATAGGCATAGTTCTTCCTTACCAGCTCCTTGAGGGCCTCGATATATCTCTCCTTCGGGAATACGGGCATAACCAGTCTCTCGCAGGAGCCGGCCATTCTGTCCGCGTTCAGGTCGGGCCGGAACATAACGGTGCGGCCGTCCTCGGTGGTATAGGCCTTCAGGCCTTCAAAGCAGGCCTGGCAGTACTGCAGCACGCCTGCGCATTCGTTGATAACCACATTCGGGTCCGTGGAAAAGGTACCCTCGTCCCAGGCACCGTTTTCATAGTTCGCGATAAAGCGGTAGTCAGTCTGGGAATAGCCGAAGCTTAAGTTTCCCCAGTCAATATTCTTTTTCTCCATTGTAAATCCTCCGTAAGCTTTCTGTTAAACGGTGCCGCCAAAAAATTTTTGGCGAATCCGGTTTTTTACCATTATTAACACAGCATTATAAAAGCATTTATCGCATATTTCAAGACGTTTCTTTACAAAAAATGCAGCCGGATTCATACCGGCCGCATTTTTTCGGAATTTACCAGATAAAATTGGATTTCAGCATTTCCCCGTTGTCCATCAGGATGTCCTCCCCGGTAATGGAACGGTTCACCCCTGTCAGGTACCAGGCCAGATCCGCCACCTCTGAAGGTTCGGCCCACTTGCCCAGCAGGGTTTCCGCCAGCACTGCCGCGTAAAGCTTTTCATCCTGCAGGATATGGCCGTTGGATGCGGTGCGCACGCCCCCCGGCGATATGCTGTTGACGGTAATCCCCCGTTTCGCAAGGGCCAGGGCCAGGTTCTTCATATACCCCACAAGGCCTGCCTTGGAGGCTACATACATGGGAAATTCGGCGCCGTTCCTGGCCGAGGCGGAGGCAATAAAAAGCACGGATTTAAGCTTCGGGCTGTCCTTCAGCAGCTCCGTAAACCGGATGGTTCCCTGCAGGTTCACCGCCAGGGCATCCGCCTCCTCCAGGGTGCCGGCGGCACTGATAAGGATGTCCGGCGCAGGAAGCGCGGTAAAATCTCCGGTGCAGATATCCCCCTGCACATGGACATAGGCCGGATGGGTAACGGCCGCTTCCTTTACGTCAACGCCGTAAACCGTAAGTCCTTCCTGCAGGAACTTTTCCGCAATGGCCCTTCCGATGTCTCCGGAGGTGCCGGTAATGACTGCAAGCATTGCTTTCTCCTTAATCCGGCCTCAGGCCGTTTCCCCGGCCTTGAGGATTTTCCGGGATACCCGGTAACCAAAGGGTGAGAAGACGATTTCGAAAACCAGTTCCAGCACCGCGCCGGTTAAGGCACAGGTGAAGCACTGGAGCAGGGTCCAGCCGAAGAAGTTCCGGCTGACGATAAGGGCAAAGACCAGATTGTCCGCGAACTGTGCCACGAAGGTGGAAACATAGGCGCGCAGGGCAAAGGTGCCGAAGCCCTTCTTCTGTCCCCGCAGTCTGCCGATGGCCGCATTCAGGTAATTGTTCACAACGGCGGAAACAATAAAGGCGACGGAGCTGCCCAGGATGATGAACCAGGTCCCGCCGAAGGTATTGTTCAGCGCCGTGTTGATGACCTCCTCACTGCCTGTCACAAAGCTTTCTCCCCAGACGCCGGGAATGAGGCTGGCCAGGAAGAAGATCAGGGACATCAGAAGGTTCAGCCCCAGGATGACAAAGGAAAGGACGGTGGACGCCCCGGGCCCGTAGCACTGGGTAATGATGTCGAAGGTCATGAAGCAGAGCCAGGAAAATAAAATACCGCAGTCCAGCGCGAGCCAGTCCACGCCGGTGTTGATGCTCTTGTTGGCGAGCAGGTTCATCCCCACGATGGCCAGAACGGACAGGGCGATAAGGATCGGCGGTACGGTGCGCAGCATGCTGCGGAATTCGGAAATTGCTTTTTTCATTATTCAGTTCTCCTTGTTTTTTATAGGTGGTTTTCAAGAGACACCTTTATTTTGTCTGAACAGACCCGCAGAGTATAACACAGGCGCCGGAAGAATGCAAGCAGTAAGATTTTCCGGTTGCAAAACAGGAGGGCTTCTGTTATGATCAGGCCGATCACCGGTAAACATGGCGCAGAGAGCGCCTGTAATCCTGCCGTATCTCAAAAGGAGGAGAACCCATGAGCGAAGAAAAAGATCTGATTCTTACGGAAGAGGAAGACCTTGAAGCAACAGTACCGACTGTCGTACTCACCCTGGATGATGACAGCGAAATCGAATGTGACATTCTGGAGATCTTCAAAGTAGAGGAGCAGGAATATATTGCCCTGCTGCCCCGCACGGAGGATCCGGACAATACGGATGTCTATCTGTTCCGCTTCCATGAGGACGAGGAAGGGGAGCCCGTTATCGAGAACATTGAAACCGATCGGGAATATGAGGAAGTAACGGATGCCTTCAATGCCATCATGGAAAAAGACTATGAAGGTCTGGAGGATGAGGACTTCGAAGAAGAGGAATTTGAGAAATAAACGAAAAGGACGGCCGTTTCCGGCCGTCCTTCTTTTTTGTTTTCGGGATTACTCTTCCGCCCCGTACAGGGTGATGAGCTTGTTGAGGTAGGCGAAGCGGTTCTTCGCTTCCTCTTCGGATTTCGCAAAGAGCACCTTTGCCTTTTCCGGATTGGCCAGCTTCAGGGAATTGTAACGTACTTCGCCGTCCAGGAACTCCTGATAGGACTGGGTGGGGGCCTTGGAATCCAGGAAGAAAGCAGCCTTGCCTTCCGCCTTCAGGGCCGGATTGTACCGGAACAGGTGCCAGTAACCGGATTTCACGGCCAGATCCTCTTCCGTCATAGCCTTGCTCATGCCCTTCTTGATGCCGTGGTTGATGCAGGGTGCGTAGGCAATTACCAGGGAGGGACCCGGATAGGCTTCCGCCTCGGTCAGGGCCTTCACGGTCTGCTGGTAGTCGGCGCCCATGGCGATCTGGGCAACATAGACGTAGCCGTAGCTCATGGCGATGGAGGCCAGATCCTTCTTCTTTACATCCTTGCCGCCGGCAGCAAACTGGGCCACCGCGCCGGTGGGTGTGGACTTGGAGGACTGTCCGCCGGTATTGGAATATACCTCGGTATCGAAGACCATGATGTTGATGTCCTTGCCGCTGGCCAGAACGTGGTCCACGCCGCCGAAGCCGATATCGTAGCCCCAGCCGTCGCCGCCGAATACCCACTGGGATTTCTTGGCAAGGAAGTCCTTCTGCTTGAGGATCTCCGCCTTGACGGGATTGTCACAGCCGCAGGCTTCCATTTCTTTTACAAATTCATCGGTGGCGGCGATGTTTTCCGCACCGTTTTCGAAGGTTTCCAGCCATCTCTCGCCGGCCTTCTTCACTGCGGGGGATACGCTCTCGCAGGCAACCAGGTTCTCAACCTTTTCCTTCAGGGCGTCACGCAGGGCTCTCTGGGCCAGGAGCATGCCGTAACCGAACTCCGCATTGTCCTCGAACAGGGAGTTGGACCAGGCCGGGCCTCTGCCCTCTTTGTTCACCGTATAGGGTGTGGAGGGTGAGGAGTTGCCCCAGATGGAGGTACAGCCGGTGGCATTGGCGATATACATATGATCGCCGAAGAGCTGGGTAATCAGCTTCGCATAGGGAGACTCGCCGCAGCCTGCGCAGGCGCCGGAGAACTCCAGCAGGGGCTGCTTGAACTGGCTGCCCTTTACGGTATTCTCTTTGAACTTGGCCACTACGTCGTTCTTCACCGGGGTTTCCACCGCGTAATTGAAGATTTCCTGCTGGAACATGGCATCCTCGATGGGCGTCATATCCAGGGCCTTCACCGGGCAGACATTTGCGCAGGAACCGCAGCCGGTGCAGTCCAGCGTGGAGATGCCCATGGTGAATTTGTATTCGGGCATGCCGGTCAGATCCTTGATCTTCGCAGAAGCAGGCGCACCGGCGGCCTCTTCCTCCGTCAGGGCGAAGGGACGGATGGCGGCATGGGGGCAGACAAAGGCACAGCGGTTGCACTGTACGCATTTCTCGAAATTCCAAACCGGTACGTTGACGGCGATGCCTCTCTTCTCATAAGCGGAGGAGCCGGAGGGCGTCATGCCGTTGGTGTAGGGCATAACCACGGATACGGGGATGGTATTGCCCTCCTGGGCGCTGACCTTGCTCTGGATGGCATTGACGAAGTCCACTACATCCTGGCGGCCCTTCTCGGCGTGAATCATGTTCAGGCCCTCGTCCTCGGCTGTCTTCCAGCTCTCGGGAACCTCAATCTTCACGGCCTTGTCCACGCCGGCATCAATGGCGGCCCAGTTCATCTTAACCACGTCTTCGCCTTTACGCTTATAGGTGGCTTCCGCGGCTTTCTTCATCAGCTCCACCGCATGCTCGATGGGGATGATGTCCGCCAGCTTGAAGAAGGCTGCCTGCAGGATGGTGTTGATCCTGGTGGGACCCATGCCGGTTTCGATACCGATCTTCACGCCGTCGATGGTGTAGAAGTTGATATTGTGGTTGGCAATATAGGCCTTTACCTGGCCGGGAAGGTGCTTCTCCAGGCCTTCCATATCCCAGGCGCAGTTCAGCAGGAAGGTACCGCCGTCCACCAGCTCCTGGACCATGTTGTATTTGTCGATGTAGGCCGGGTTGTGGCAGGCCACGAAATTCGCCTTATGGATCAGGTAGGTGGATTTGATGGGCTTCTTGCCGAATCTTAAGTGGGACATGGTAACGCCGCCGGACTTCTTGGAATCATAGTCAAAGTAAGCCTGGGCGTACATGTCGGTATTGTCGCCGATGATCTTGATGGAGTTCTTGTTTGCACCGACGGTACCGTCAGCGCCGAGGCCCCAGAACTTGCAGTTGATGGTGCCTTCCGGCGTGGTGACAACCTGCTCGCCCTCGTCCAGGGACAGATGGGTAACGTCATCCACGATGCCGATGGTGAATTCCTTCTTCTTATTATTGTCGTAAACCGCAATAATCTGGGCAGGTGTGGTGTCCTTGGAGCCCAGACCGTAACGGCCGGAGAATACGGGTACCGTGTCAAATTCGGTGAACTTCAGTGCAGCCAGCACGTCGAGGAACAAGGGCTCGCCCATGGCGCCGGGCTCTTTGGTTCTGTCCAGAACGGAAATCTGTTTTACGGTTGCGGGAATCTCCGCGATAAGGGCTTCCGCGCAGAAGGGACGGTACAGGCGAACCTTGACCACACCGACCTTGCGGCCGAGGCCGTTCAGGTAATCCACGGTTTCCTCGATGGTATCGCAGACGCTGCCCATGGCGATGATGACATGCTCCGCATCCGGCGCGCCGTAGTAATTGAAGAGTTTGTAATTGGTACCGATCTTCTCGTTGACCTTGTCCATGTACTTCTGGACAATACCGGGCAGCGCGGCATAGGCGGTGTTGACGGTCTCTCTGTACTGGAAGAAGACGTCCGGATTCTGGGCGGAGCCCATCTGGCAGGGGTGATTGGGATTCAGGGCATTCTTCCTGAACTCGTCAATGGCCTCCATGGGCGCCATATCCTTCAGGTCTTCGTAATCCCACTCTTCGATTTTCTGGATTTCATGGGAGGTACGGAAGCCGTCGAAGAAATTGATGAAGGGATTTTTTCCTTCAATGGCTGCGCAGTGGGCTACGGGCGTCAGGTCCATAACCTCCTGCACGGAGGATTCGCACAGCATGGCCACGCCGGTCTGCCGGCAGGCATAGATATCGGACTGGTCGCCGAAAATGGAAAGGGCATGGCTGGCCAGCGCTCTGGCGGATACGTTAAAGACGCCGGGCAGATGCTCGCCGGCAATCTTGTACAGATTGGGGATCATCAGCAGCAGGCCCTGGGATGCGGTATAGGTGGTGGTCAGGGCACCGGCTGCGAGGGAGCCGTGCACCGCACCGGCCGCACCGGCTTCGGACTGCATCTCGGTAATCTGTACTTCTCTTCCGAAGATGTTTTTCAGGCCGGCTGTTGCCCATTCATCGGTCGCCTCCGCCATAGGGGATGACGGGGTAATCGGGTAAATGGCCGCGACGTCGGTAAACGCATAGGAAGCATGTGCCGCAGCATGGTTGCCGTCCATGGTTTTCATCTTTCTTGACATGGAAACTTGTCCTCCTTCTCATTAAAACACAGTTTTACTTTATCACTGTGAATCGTTCAATCTCTATTTCCCGATAGTAACATATATTTTTCATCTTGTCTATCTTCGTTATTTATTAAACAATCCCCTTCAGTCTAGCCGCCGGATATCCTGGATTTTCAGCTGCAGGCTCTCCCGGCCCCCGTAGGAATCGATGTCGGGATAATACAGAAGGGCAAAGGTTCCGCCCTCCAGGGCCAGCTGCATAAAGGCCTGCACATCCCCGAAATACACGGCGGGCAGCACCGTCCCGGCCGAATCCGCCACCTCCATGCGGACCACGTTCCTGTTCCGGCCCACCAGGGCGGGATGCAGTATCCGGGCCTCCCTTAAGGCAAACAGGGGCTGGTCATTGCCCGTACCGAAGGGCTTCAGCAGGGAAAACTCCCTGATAAGGGCAGCCGTCACCCGACTTAAGGGAAGAAGCATGTCGATGTGCACCTTTTCCGCCATGTCCTCCGGGGAAAGGCCGCAGTCCTCGTTCAGCCGCCTGCGGAATTCCGCAAGGTTTTCCGGAAGAAGGCTTAAGCCCGCCGCCTTCGGGTGTCCGCCGAAGCGGCTTAAAAGGTCCTGCACCCGAACCAGGCCGTCATACATGGAGTAGGCCTCCACAGACCGGCCGGAACCCTTAAGACCGTCCTCCGTCCTTGTCAGCACGAAGGCGGGCCGGGAATATTTCTCCTTCAGTCTGCCGGCGATGATTCCGGCAATGCTTTCGTGGCAGTCAGGCAGGGCAACCACCAGGATGCTGTCCTTCTCCAGGGACTGCTCCTCCACCAGGGACACTGCCTTCTCCACGCCCTCCTCCGTCATGGTCTTCCTGTACTGGTTCAGCTCCGTCAGCTCCTCCGCCAGGGCCTTCGCCTCCCTTTCGTCTTCGCAAAGGAGCAGGGAAAGGGCCAGGTCCGCGGATTTCAGGCGGCCGCTGGCATTGATGCAGGGGCCCAGGATATAGCCGATATGGTAGACGTCAAGCTTTCCCTTTTCCGCGCCGGAGGCCGCAATCAGGGCGCAAAGCCCCGGGTTATCCGTCCGGTTCAGGGCCTTAAGCCCCTCCCGCACGATAATCCGGTTATCCTCCTTCAGCTCACAGACATCGGTTATCGTGGCAAAGGCGGCAAAGGGAAGGAAGGTCAGTGCCTCCTCCTCCGGAAGGCCGGCTTCTTCATACATGAAGGCAATAAGCTTCCAGGCAACCACGGCGCCGCAGATAAGCTTGCAGGGATAGCCGCAGTCCTCCTGCTTCGGGTCCACCACCGCCGCTGCCTCCGGCACAAGATAGTGGCGGCCTGCTGCCGTATCCTCATAGGGAACGTTGTGGTGGTCCGTAATGAGCACCGTCATGCCCAGGGCTGCGGCCAGTGCCGCGGGTTCTGCCGCGGATATGCCGTTGTCACAGGTGATGACCGTATCGCAGCCCTCCGCATGGGCCTGCCGGATAAGGTTCTCGTTCAGGCCGTAGCCGTCGGCTATCCGGTCCGGTATGCGCCAGTCCACCTGCGCGCCGAGCCGGGCAAGGCCCTTTACCAGGATATAGGCGGACATGACGCCGTCGGCATCGTAATCGCCGATGACGCGTATTTTCTTCCCTGCCCCAATCTTTTCCTTCAGGATGCCCGCAGCCTTCTGCAGGTCCTTCATTTCTTCGGGCTTTGGCAGGTCGGAAAGCTTTCCGTTCAGGAAAAGATCGATTTCCCGGTCTCCCACAATATCCCGGTTCCTGATAAGCCGGGCGGTGATGGGACTGATATGGTATTTTTCTGCTATGGCATTAAAGTCCGCCTTTTTGGCGGAAATCATCCATTTTTTCACGTAACGTGTCACTCCTTAAAGGCCGCTGTCCTTAAACGGTCTTCGCCTTCTATAATAGCCCAAAGGAGGCCTGAATACAACAAGGACATGGCCCTGCAGGCAGGGTCATGTCCCTGAAAAAAGCAATGGAACAATCGTATTAAATCTGAATGCGGCCGCTTACCAGCGGAAATCCATTCTCATGCTCTCCCGGAAGGCTTCCCGTTCACAGGCATAGCGGATCCGGGCATCTCTTCTCCTGGTGAGAAGGAGCAGGTACTGTGCAAGCACCAGTATTACGCCGGCGCAGATCATGGAGGCGAGGTAAAGCATACGCTGGGTTCTGTCCCCCGTATCCACCACGGCCCTGCCGTCCTCCCTGCCGGGTGCGGGCACCGTTTCCGGTTCGGCCGGTGCCGGTGTATCCTGACCGGAGGGCTCTGCCGGTGTATCCTGGCCGGAAGGTTCCTCCGGCTGCTTTCCGGAAGCATCGCTGCCGTCATCCCTGGTGGTGCCGCCGCCGATGATGTCAATACCAGGCGCGGTAAGAGGTGCCGGGGCTGCCGCCGGGTTCTGCACGGGTTCCGCAGCCTGAGCAACAGGCGCGGCAGCCGCAGCAGGCGCTGCAGCCAGCATCCGTACCTCCGCCGCGGGGGCTGCTGCCATCAAAGACACACTCTCTTTTTCGGTAAAAAGAACTGCCTCCGGTTCAGCTGCTTCCTGCACGGCCGGCGAAGCAAGCATCTCTGCTGCCGGTTCCGCTGCCTTTTCCTCTTCCGCGGGAACTGCCGGCACTGTCTCTTCTGCCTTCGGCGCTGCCTCTGCAGCCTCTGCCATAACCACGGCCGGCAGGATTTCCTCCGCTGCCTGCGCCGCAGCCTCTGCCGGGACGGCTTCCGCTGCTTTTGCAGGATCTTCTGCTGCCGGTTCATTCACCGTTAAAGCTTCCGTACTGTCGCTGCCGTTCTCCGACGCCTGGGCGGTTTCCGCTTCCGTTACGGCTGTTTCCGCGGGAACTTCTCCGGTGGCTTCACCGGTTTCTCCTGCCGGAAGGCTTTCCGCCTCTTCCGCCGTTTCCCCGGTCTCCTCTTCCGTATCCGTCACGTTTTCCGCCGCTTCCGGATCCGTCAGCTCTTCTTCTGTCTTATCTTCCTCTTCGGTTTCGGCACCGTCTTTTTCGGACGCCTCCTCGGCCTCTTCTTCGGAAACCGCCTCCGGATCCTCCCCCGATGCTTCCGCGGCCGTCTCAGCCGGCGTCCCGCCCAGGATGGATTCCGGTCTTTCCGTCATCTCCAGTCCGCCCCTGACACTGGCACAGATGCCCAGCACCATAAGCGCCGCAATGATAATGCAGATTATTCTGACTGCCCAGGTTCTCTTTTTGTTCCGCATAACAAATGCCCCGCCGTTCTCGAAAATATACAAAATGTAATATATTATCTGTCAAATATGACATAAATATTACAATTTAATTGCATTTCCGATTATAACATAGGGCGAGGCATCTGTGAAGATCTTTTTGTTAAAAATCTTTTACAAATATTTCGTAATAATTAAGCCAGGACTGTGAATTATTCCGGCTGCTCATACCCGAAGGGATTCTTACTCTGCCAGTTCCAGGAATCCCGGCACATGTCCTCCAGGCTGTATTCGGTCTCAAAGCCCAGCAGTCTCTTTGCCTTCTCCGGGTCGCAGTAGCATTCCGGCTTGTCGCCGGCCCTTCTGGGCTTTATCTCGTAGGGAACGGGCTTTCCGGAGGCCTTTTCGAAGGCGGAAACCACCTCCAGCACGCTGCTGCCCTTCCCGGTTCCCAGGTTGATGATCTCCAGGCCCGGCAGCTCCTCCATCTTTTCCAGCGCCAGCACATGGCCCCTGGCCAGGTCGCAGACATGGATATAATCCCGCACACCGGTACCGTCCGGCGTGGGATAGTCGTTGCCGAAAACCCCAAGCTTTTCCCTTCGGCCTACCGCCACCTGGGCCACATAGGGAAGCAGGTTGTTGGGAATGCCCTTCGGATCCTCCCCGATAAGGCCGCTCGGGTGGGCGCCGATGGGATTGAAATACCTGAGAATGACGATTTTCCACCGGTCATCCGCCCGGTGCAGGTCCGTCAGGATCTGCTCAATCATCCATTTGGTCCAGCTGTAGGGATTGGTGCAGCCCGTCAGGCTGTCCTCGGAGAAGGGGCAGGCCGCCTCATCGGAATACACGGAGGCGGAGGAGCTGAAGATAATCTTCCGCACCCCTGCCCGGTCCATGGCGGAAAGCAGCTTTACGGTTCCTTCGATATTCACGCCGTAGTACAGCAGGGGCTTTTCCACCGATTCTCCCACCGCCTTAAGGCCGGCGAAATGAATGACCGCGGAGATGTCATTTTCCGCGAAAACCGTATCCAGAAGGGCTTCGTCCCGGATATCGCCGACACACAGGGCCGGTCTTTTCCCCGTAATGGTCTCTATCCGGTCCAGGACCTTCGGGCTTGCATTGTAAAAATTGTCCAGAATAATCAGGTCGATGTTTCTCTTCAAAAGCTCCACACAGGTGTGGCTTCCGATAAATCCGGCGCCGCCGGTAACAAGGATCTGCATTTTTCTCCTCCTTACAGGTTTCTTGATTTTTCCACGCAGGCTCTGACGGCCTCCATGACCGCGCTGCGGAAGGACATTTCCTCCAGGACACCCACACCCTCGATGGTGGTGCCCGCCGGTGAGGTCACCATGTCCTTCAGCTCCCCGGGATGTTTGCCGGTGTCCAGCATGAGCCTGGCGCTGCCCAGCACCGTCTGGGCGGCAAAGCGGTAGGCCGTCTGCCGGGCCATGCCCTCGGCCACCGCACCGTCGGCCAGGGCCTCAATGAACATGAACACAAAGGCGGGTGAGCTGCCGGAGACCGCGCTGACCACGTCCATCAGCTTTTCCGGCATGACCTCGGTCAGGCCGAAGCTGCCGCAGATCTGCCTTACAGTGTCCAGCTCCGCCTCCGTCACCGCCTCGTTCGGGCAAAGGGCAGTGATGCCGGCGCCGGCCAGGGCAGGCGTATTGGGCATGATGCGCACCAGCTTTACGGTTCTGCCGAATTCACCGGCCAGCCATTCATGGGTCTTTCCCGGTGCCAGGGTAACCACCACCGTCTCCGGCCGCAGGCTTTCCCTGATCTCCTTGATAACCTCCGCCATGAACTGGGGCTTGACCGCCAGCACGCAGATGTCCGCGTTCTCCGCCACTTCCCTGTTGCTGCCTGCGGTCTGCACCTGCAGGACGTCCCGGGCATACTTTACCGCCTCTTCGGAAACGTCATAGGCGAGGATATCCTCTTTTTCCGCAAATCCGCTTTTCCTGATACCGCCGATGATGGCCCGGGCCATATTGCCGCAGCCGATGAATCCTGTTTTCATTGCTTTCTCCTCAGATCTTATGCAGGGAAGCGCGGCTGTCGCGCTTCCCTGTATTACCATTTATTACTTTATCAGGTGTTGTCCTGCTGGGTCAGGGCATCGATTGTTGCCTTATCCGCCAGGGTAATCCGGATGCTCATCTCCGAATACTCTCCGTTATCGGAACGCATCACCGTAAGCTCCACGGTTTCTCCGGCACCGTAATACTGCAGCACCGCCCGCAGGTCTTCGTAGCTTCTGATGCTTCTTCCCTCAAGCTCCACAAGGACATCGCCCTTCTTCAGGCCCGCCTCTTCCGCAGGTGAGCCGGCAATCACGTTGGTGACAGCCACGCCCATGGGCATGTTGTAGGTGGAGGAAACATCCGAGGTCACATCCGCGCAGTTGATGCCCAGATACCCGACCTGATCCTCGGGAACCACGTCCTTCGTGGTCAGGGCCATCAGTTCCTCCAGGATAGGCTCCGCCTTGGCGATGGGAATGGCATAGCCCACGCCGTCCACGGTCACGCCGGAGGCGGTCATGGAGGACTTCGCCTCATTGATGCCCACAAGCTCGCCCCGCATGTTCAGAAGCGCGCCGCCGGAATTGCCGGAGTTGATGGCTGCATCTGTCTGAATCAGGCCGGAGGATACGAAGGGCTGGCCGTTGTTGTCCGTCAGGGTCAGGTCCCTGTTCAGGGCGCTGACGTAGCCGACGGTTACGGACTGGCCGTAGCCCAGGGCGTTGCCGATGGCGATAACCTGCTCGCCGAGCACCAGGTCATCGGAATTACCCATGCCGATAACCCGGATGGCTGCTGCGGTTTCATCGGAAATATTGTCCAGCTTCACGCCGACCACCGCCAGGTCGCTTTCATAATCCGTGCCCTTGACATAGGCTTCGCAGACGCTGGAGTCGATAAAGCCTACGGAAACGCTTTTCGCACCCTGCACCACATGGCTGTTGGTGGCGATGAGCAGCTCCTCATCGTTAATGCCGACGATTACGCCTGTACCGGCGCCTTCCACTTCATATTGTCTTGTGCCGTAGAAGAAGTCCCGCATCTCCTGGACGGACACCGTGCCGATGGTTACCATGGAGCACATGGAGTTCTCAACCACTTCCGATACGGACAGGCCTTCCGTGTTGCTCAACGTGGTGCCGGAGGGCAGCTGCTCCGTTTCCTCCGTTCCCGTCGAATCGCTGTTCTGTGTCTTTGCTTCTATCGTACGTACCTTGTCATCCGCCTGCTGTATGGAAGCGGTGATGGTATTGCCCACATAATTCACCCCGAAGGTGACCCCGCCGGCCACCAGGCCGAAGAGGATGGCGCAGACCAGGGTTAATGCCACGGTCCTGCCTTTATTTGATTTTCTGCGGCTCACCGGCCGTTCCTGTTCCTGTCTTTCGCTGTTCATCTCGTCCTGCATCTCTATATATTCTCCTTTCATGGATTTTTCTTTATCTATGAGAAGAATATAATAACCAAATGTGTTTATTTTGTTAAAAAAGTGAAATCCAATGATGAATTCTCACAGGAGAACAGCCTCAGTAATTTCTCCGCAGCGAGAAATCCTGGCTGTCCAGGGTCAGGTTCGGATTATAGTAGGGATCGCCGTCCCTTAAGATATCCGGCCATTTCGCCGCAAAGGTTTCGATTTCATGATTGAACCGGGCCACCTTTTCGGGAGAATCCTCCAGACCGCGGGATTTGGATTCGTAATGGTACAGCTCCGCGTAGGGGTTGTAAACAATGAGATAACCCTTTTCCCGTATCTTCATGCACAGGTCAATGTCGTTGAAGGCCACGGCCAGGTCCTCGGAAAGGCCGCCCACCTCGTCAAATACGCTGCGCTTCACCAGGCAGCAGGCCGCGGTCACCGCGCTGTAATCCTGGGCGGAAATAATCCGGTGGAAATACCCGGTCACCCCCTTCGGATGCATGACAAAGCAGTGGCCGGCAATGCCGCCGAAGCCCACCACCACGCCGGCGTGCTGGATGCTGCCGTCGGGATAATACAGTCTTGCGCCGGTCATGCCCACATCCGGACGCATGCAGTACCCCAGGAGCTCCTCCAGGCAGTCCGGGTTGATCATTTCCGTATCGTTGTTCAGCAGGAGCAGGTATTCACCCTTCGCATAGGAGGCGCCGAAATTGTTGATGGCAGAGAAGTTGAAGCTTCCCTTGTAGTACACCATCTTCACCTTCGGGTTCTCCGCCTCCAGCTTTTTGTAAAAAGCGAAGGTTTCCTCCTCAGTACTGTTGTTCTCCACGATGATGTATTCGTAATTGGTATAGGTGGACTTGCTCTCTATGCTGTCGATACACCGCTTCAGGTCGTCGGTATGATCCTTGTTGGGGATAATAATGGAAATCAGCGGATCGTAAGGCCGGTGGTATTTCGTCCGGTAAAGGCCTGGATACTCACCCTTAAATACCTCGGCATCGATGCCGCACCGGTCATAGTGGGCCTGCACCGCCTTCCTTCCGGTCTCAAAGGCATATTCCTTGCTTTCCGGGTTGTCCGAGGTGGAGGCGGAATGGGTGCGCCAGTGGTAAAGCACCTTCGGCACATGCAGGATGTGGTCCGTCTGCTCCACGCAGCGCAGGATCAGGTCGTAATCCTGGGCGCCCTCGTATTCCTCCCGCAGGTACCCCGCCTTGTCCAGGAGAGTTCTTTTCACCACGGACAGATGGCTGATATAGTTGACCGTCCGCAGCAGGTCAATGTTGAAGTCCGGCTTCATGTGGGGCTCGAAGAACTCCAGGGAGGTCACGTCCGTCTTGTCCTCATCGGTATAGATGAATTCACCCTCCGGGTTCCGGTTCAGGGCCTTTACCACCTCGAAAAGGGCATCCGGCGCCAGCTCGTCGTCGTGATCCGCAAAGGCGATGAATTCGCCTGCTGCCGCTTCGATGGCGGCATTGGTATTGGGCACGATGCGCAGCTGCCTGCCCGTATACACCACCCGGATTCTTTCGTCCGAAGCGGTCAGGGCCTCAAGGGCTTCCGTTAAGGGGGAATTCTCCCCGCTGCCGTCGGACAGCACCAGCTCCCAGTTGGCGTAGGTCTGGGCCTTCACGGAATCCACCAGCCGGTCCAGGAACTCCTTCGGGGTCTTATACAGGGGCACAACCACAGAAATCAGGGGCTCCCGCTCAAACCGGGTCTGCTTCTGCTCTTCCAGCTCTTCGGGCGTGGGAATGTTGTGGGACCGCCATTCCATGTAGGGAATCGGCTCGTCCTTGCCCGAAAGCTTGCGCATGATTTTCTTCGGCAGGGCGGCAAGGCCGTTCTGTTTGACGAAACGGATGGTCTTTCCGATATTTTCAAAAAATTTCGCCGTCTTTACCGCGCCGGCCGCCATGGGAATATGCAGGCTTTCCTCTCCGCCGCCTTCACTGACCAGGTGCAGGGTTACGGAGGGAGAATGAATGTCGTTTATCATCAGGGAGAAGCCGCAGCGCTCGTCAATGGCGCACTCCGGATAGGCCAGCTCCACATCCCCTCTTTTAAATCTGCGGCACTGGGCCAGCAGCAGGTCCCTGCCCTTGGCGTCCTCCGCTTTGATGTCCACATGGTTCCGGGAGGCCACCCAGCCGGTCACCGTGAGGGTATGCTTATCCTTGCGGATGATCTGTTCAATGAAATACTGGGGATCTCTGGGCTTTTTCCGCAGCACCTCGGCGCTGCAGGAAAACCATTTCTCCCTTGCGCCGCCCGTCACGGCATAGACGGTAAGCGCGCCGCCGGCGGCACTGCCCTCAGGCAGCTTTACCGTCACCAGGGCATTCATCAGTTCCTTCGCCTGGGCCATGTCGAACCGATCCTGGGAAAACAGCTCCTCCGATTCCTCAAGGGTGGTTTCCAGGGGCTTTCCCTCCAGCTCCGCCAGTACGGACGCATCCTTTTTCCAGATGCCGTATAAAAGCAGCAGACGGCTGTCCGTCAGGGAAAATCTGTCTTTTTGTACTTCCGGTTTCACACTTGCCATGTATCTTCTTCTTTCTTCGTCTTATTCACCGCTTCAAAAATACCCCGGCCTCAGTTGCTGGAGAACAGGCGGTACAGGGCCCACATAAAGCCCCAGATAAACCATTCCGCCAGCAGCAGGGAAATA
The DNA here is from genome assembly GCA_902796005.1 of uncultured Lachnospiraceae bacterium. GTDB lineage: Bacteria > Bacillota > Clostridia > Lachnospirales > Lachnospiraceae > Alectryocaccobium. The sequence continues at coordinate 38,048 of CADBNF010000063.1, forward strand.
AACCGCTCCACGTCAAAGCCTTTGGTCTGGGTGCGCATCACCAGCACGGCATCGTATTCCGTACCGGATACCAGCAGGGGCTCCTCTTCCCCCGCGCCGCCCTGGAAATAGAAAATCACACCGTCGGCCGGCGTACTGCCGGTCTGGGTAACCTCCAGGGTCAGGAGCCGGTCCTTACAGCCCGTAACCGGTCCCAGGAAGAAATCATGGACCTTACGGGGCCGGATCTCGGTACCGCTTTCCGTCTTCTGCGCCAGCACCTCACCGGTTTCGGCATCCTTTAACGTCACCGTGACCTGCGCGGCGGCGTAGCTGCCGGAAAGATTGGCTTTGAGCCCTACGGCGTCGATGGTATCCTCCCGGGCGGTGAAGGTCTGGGAAAGATACTGTCCCTCCGTCATCACCGGCAGGGCCGTATAATTGGCGGTATTCACATTATTGTCATAAAGCCTGTGGGCTTTATAGGTATTTGCCAGGAACCAGGCCAGCAGCACCGTGCCGATGACTCCCAGAATTACCGGTAACTTTTTCTTCATCTGTCAAAGCCTCGCCTTATTCTGCGTGATTGTATTCCTCACAGTAGATGGCGGAATCGCCGAAAGCCCGCATGTTGCCGTGCTCCAGCCAGACCACCTTGCTGCACAGGCTTTTCACCTGTTCGATACTGTGGGAAACGAAAAGCAGGGTCGTCCCGTTATCCAGCATGTTTTTGATTCGTTTTTCGCATTTTTCCTGGAAACGGAAGTCACCTACCGAAAGCACCTCGTCCACGATGAGGATATCCGGCTGCCCGATGGTGGCGATGGCAAAGGCCAGCCGGGAAATCATACCGGAGGAGAAATTCTTCACCTGGCTGTTCATGAAGGGCCCCAGCTCGGAAAATTCCACGATATCCTCATAGAAGCTTTCCATCTCCTTCCGGGAATGCCCCAGGATGGCGCCGTTTAAGAAAACATTCTCCCTGGCGGTCAGATCGAAGTCGAAGCCCGCGCCCAGCTCAATAAGGGGCGCCATGCTGCCGTATACGCTGACGCTGCCGAGGGTCGGCTTCATTACACCCGCGATAATCTTCAGCATGGTGCTCTTACCGCTGCCGTTTAAGCCGATAAGCCCCAGGGAATCTCCTCTTTCCACCTCGAAGCTCACGTCGTTCAGGGCGAAAAAGGTCTCCTTTTTCACCTGCCGCTTCAGGGATTTGATGATGTACTCCTTCAGGCTGTCCACCTTTTCGGAGGAAAGGGAGAACTGCATGGATACATGATCCACCTTAACCATGATGTCTGCCATACTTCCCTCCTTATATATGCAGGATGAACTGGTCCTGCTTTTTCGCAAACAGGGCCAGGCCGATAAGCAGCATCACCGCGCTTTCCGCCAGGGCAATCAGAAGATGCGAGAGCTTGAAGACGGTGCCGTTGAGCATGACGTCCCGGTACATCATCAGGTAATTGGTGATGGGGTTGATCCGCACGATCTTATACAGCCAGGACGGCAGCAGGCTTAAGGCATAGATAACTGGGGTCAGGTACATCAGGCCGGTGGTGAATACGCCGTACAGATGCATGATGTCCCGGAATTTGACGGTGATGGTGGCCAGCACCAGCCCCAGCCCCAGGCAGAATATGACCAGCAGCACCAGAGGAATGGGGAAAAGCACGATGGTCCAGTGGATTTCCACGCCCGTGGCAATCATAACGATGAGCAGGGCGCAGTGGGAAGCCAGCACATTGATGAGGCTGGACATAATCCTGGACAGCACGAACATGTATTTGGGAATATATACCTTCTTAAGCAGAGAGGCATTATTCAGAATGGCCGACATGGCAGAGGAGGTGGATTCGGAATAAAAATTGTAAATCACCTGGCCGCTTAAGATGTAGACCGGATAGTTTTCAATATCAAATTTGAACAGGTTTGAAAAAACGATGGACAGAATGACCATCATTAAAAGGGGATTCAGCAATGTCCACAGAACCCCCAGCACAGATTTCCTGTATTTTGTTTTAACATCCCTCTCCACCAGCTCAGTGAGGAGAGGGATGAATTTTTTGAAATTTTCGATGTATTTTGACACAGGCGTGCCTCTTCGCTTTCTTATGATCTCGTCTGTGCTTCCCGGTAGGCGGCAAAGCCGGGCCAGCGCTGATCCTTCTCGGAGATGATCAGGTCTTCCCTGGTCATGCCCTCGGGCAGGGGCCAGCGGATGCCGATCTCCGGGTCGTCGAAGGCGATGCCGCCCTCATCGTTCCCGTGATAGAAATCGGTGCATTTGTAGGCAAATTCCGCATAATCGGAAAGCACCAGGAAGCCGTGGGCAAAATTCTTCGGGATGAAAAACTGCTTTTTATTCTCGGCGGAAAGCACCACCCCGTGCCACTGGCCGAAGGTGGGGGAGCCTTCCCGCAAATCCACCGCTACGTCGAACACTTCTCCGGTAAGCACGCGCACCAGCTTGTCCTGGGGGAAGTTAATCTGGAAATGCAGACCCCTTAAGACGCCCTTCCTGGAGGCGGACTGGTTGTCCTGCACAAAGACCTCGGGAATGCCGGCCTCCTTGTAGGCTTCATAATGGTAGGTTTCCATGAAGTAGCCCCGCTCATCCGGAAATACGGTGGGGGTAATGATCTTTACGCCTTCAATACCGCAGGTTTCTACGGTTATCTTTCCCATATTCCAGCTTCCTCCTTAACCCAGACCGTTGGCAACATCTACAAGATACTGGCCGTAGGCGGTTTTTAACAGCGGCTGCGCCAGGGCAAGCAGCTGTTCCCTGTCGATAAAGCCTCTCTTGTAGGCAATCTCCTCGATGCAGGAAATATACAGTCCCTGCCGCTTCTGGAAGGTGGAGACAAAGTTTGCCGCATCGATAAGGGAATCGTGGCTGCCCGTATCCAGCCAGGCAAAGCCGCGGCCGAGGGTTTCCACATACAGGGTGCCCCTGCGGAGGTATTCGTTGTTGACGGAGGTGATTTCAATCTCGCCTCTGGCGGAGGGTTTGACGTTCTTCGCAATCTCCACCACGTCATTGTCATAGAAATACAGGCCGGGAACCGCGTAATTGGACTTCGGATGCTCGGGCTTCTCCTCGATGGAGATGGCCTTGCCGTTCTCGTCGAATTCCACCACGCCGAATTCCCTGGGATCCTTTACATAATAGCCGAAAATGGTGGCGCCTTCCTTGCGGGAAGCGGCCTGCAGGAGAACTCTGGAAAAGCTCTGCCCGTAGAAAATATTGTCGCCGAGCACCAGAGCCACGCTGTCATTTCCGATAAATTCCTCTCCGACAATAAAGGCGTCCGCCAGTCCCCGCGGGGTTTCCTGCACCTTGTAGGAGAAGGAAAGGCCCAGCTGGCTGCCGTCTCCCAGGAGCTCCTGGAACACCGGCAGGTCTCTTCTCGTGGAGATAATCAGGATCTCCCGGATGCCGGCCAGCATCAGGGTGGACAGGGGATAGTAGATCATGGGTTTGTCGTAAATCGGCATGATTTGTTTGGAAATTGCCTTGGTCAGGGGATAAAGACGGGTGCCGGCGCCGCCGGCCAGAATAATGCCCTTCATGCTTTATACATCTCCTCGTAATATTTCTGGTAATCGCCGCTGGTCACGTTCTTCATCCATTCGGCATGGTCCAGATACCATTCGATGGTCTTGCGGATGCCCTCTGCAAACATGGTTTCCGGATACCAGCCTACCTCGGCCTTGATTTTATCCGGCGCAATGGCATATCTTCTGTCATGGCCCTTACGGTCCGTAACATAGGTAATCAGGCTTTCGTTCACCGCGGCCTTCCTGGGATCGCCCTCCGGAAGCTTTTCCGCGACGATTTCGATAATCAGCTTCACGATTTCGATGTTCTGCTTCTCGTTGTGGCCGCCGATGTTGTAGGTCTGGCCCAGCCGGCCCTTCTCCTGCACCATATCGATGCCCTTGCAGTGATCCTCCACGTACAGCCAGTCACGGACGTTCTTCCCGTCGCCGTAGACGGGCAGGGATTTGCCGTGCAGAGCGTTGTTGATCATGAGGGGAATCAGCTTTTCCGGGAACTGGTAGGGACCGTAGTTGTTGCTGCAGTTGGTGATGTTCGCCGGGAAGCCGTAGGTATCGATGTAGGCCTTTACCATGAAATCGGAGCTGGCCTTGCTGGCGGAATAGGGGCTGTGGGGATCGTAGGGCGTGGTTTCGTAGAAATACTCGCCCTCCTTCTCCAGGGAGCCGTAAACCTCATCCGTGGAAACATGCAGGAACTTGTGATCCGGCCTGAAGCTGCCGTCCGGAAGCTCCCAGGCTGCCTTCGCCGCATTGAGCATGGTCAGCGTTCCCAGAACATTGGTTTTCACGAAAACGTCGGGATTCCTGATGCTTCTGTCCACGTGGCTTTCCGCGGCAAAATGCACCACCCGCTGGATATCGTTTTCCTCGAAAATCCGGTTCACGGCTTCGCTGTCGCAGACATCAGCCTTCACGAAGGTGTAGTTCGGCAGATTTTCCACGTCCTTGAGGTTTTCCAGGTTGCCCGCGTAGGTCAGCTTGTCAAGATTGATAATCCGGATTTCCTCTCCGTATTTTTTAAACATGTAATGAATATAGTTGGAGCCGATGAAACCGGCGCCGCCCGTTACAAGATAAGTACGCATAAACACGTTCCTTTCAGTATTTTTATTTTAACCGGCTTTTCATTATATCATCTGGATGGGAATAATGCAATCAGTTAAAAAGGCTTCCCTGTCAAAGGGAAGCCTTTTCCGCCCGTTCTTTTCTTTTTTTATACAAATGGAAAACCGGGCTTATAGATAGGTGTTCAGCCACTGCATTACCTTGACGTGGCGGGAATTGTAAAGGTCCGCGCCGACGCCGTTGGGATTGGTGTTGTGGGCCCGCATGGAGGTGTAGATGTTCTCCATGGTCAGGTCCACGTTGTCTGCCTTCGCATCGGCGATAACCCGGCGCATGGCGGAAAGCCCGCCCAGGTGCCGGATGTTCGCGCAGAACATGGCTGCCTTCAGATCCGTAACGCCCAGCTCGATGGCTTCGTTTACATAACGTTCACTCTGCTCATCCAGCAGCTGGTCCTGGACCTGTTTCCCGATATCCGTGGAAATGATGTTCTGGATGGCCACGGCCTTGTCGGAGCCCTTCAGGATGGTTCTTTCCCCGTTCTCCCCGCCGTAGGTGGACCAGTTGCAGTTCACCAGGTCGTAGGCGATGCCCGCCGTATCCAGTCTGGCAAAGGTCACCGGATCCGCCAGCTGGATCCTGGTCAGCAGGTTTTTCGCCTCGGTGGCGTACCAGCAGCCGGCACCGATGGTGATGGCCCGCTCATTGCTGCTGTTGGTGTAGGCCATGGTGAAATCATTGTACCGGCAGTTTCCGTAGACCTGGCCGCCGGTTTCCACGGCGTAGAGGATTTTACGCATAACCTCCCGGGCATGGTCGTCAAACTCACCGGTATTGTACAGCCGGTAGGTGGTGGAGCCCAAAACGGTGCGGTTTCCGCCGTACTCCCCGTAAATATGGGTGTAGAAGGTGCCGCTGTGGGCATAGTCGCTCCGGTTTACGGTCACGGAGAAGGTGCCGCTCCCGTCGCTTTCCGTCCAGTTCCACTGAATATCGTCCTGGCCGCCCTCCTTGCTCCAGGTGGGGAAGGCCACCTCATCGGGTATGTGCCCGTTCATGGAAGCGTTGATGAGGGTAATCCGGCAGACATCGTCGGAAAGCAGCTCCGTTTTCACATAGTTCTCCGGCCTGAATTCCACATTGTCGAGGCCGATGAATTCTCCGTTGCCCTCCGCATCATAGGCATACACGTGGTTGATGTAGGTACCCTCCAGGAGATCATGGTTCTTCAGGTTCACCGTTGCGGCAAAGCTGCCGTCCGTCTGTTCCGCCATATCGTACCAGACGAGGTTGCTCTGATCCGGCTCGGACCAGACCGCAACCCGTACCCGCTCTATCTCGATATCCGTCATGCCCGGCACGGCGGTCAGGCGGTAGGTGCCCGCGCTTCTGTTGATATTTTTTGCACTGACCGAGCCCTTCGGCACGGTGTCCAGGGTAAAGGTGGTTTTCTGCAGGTAATACTCCTCTTCTCCCGCCTCGAAATACACATGGATATGATAGGTTCCGAGGCCCTTATGGTTCCGCATGGGGATGGCCACCGTGTATTTTCCGCCGTCTTTGCGGGCGGTATACCACACCAGGTCATCCTGGCTGTCCACTTCGGACCAGACCGCAAACCTTACCTCGCTTTCCATGCCATGCAGCTGCGCGCCGTCAATTTCCGCGAGGAAAACCGCGCCGCCCTCCTGGGGCGTAACCGTAAAGGTGCCGGCCACGGGCCGCAGGTCCCTGTCCGCCGCGGCTGCCGTCATCATGCTGTTCTGGTAGCTTACCACCGTGCGGAAATGATACACCGTCATGGCAGAGCCGAAATGCGCCAGGGGCACATTGACCTGCACCTCTGACTGCGCGGCGGCTACCGGATATTCCTTCAGGTCAGACTCGTCCTCCGCCGTCCATACCTGCAGGGTCAGGGAGGAGCCGCTTCCGGCCTCGGGCACATGGCTTATCGTTACGGGTATCGACCCGCCTTCGGGTTCCCCGGTCTTCAGAAGGCCCGCCAGGAAGAAATTGGCGTAGCCGATGAACCGGGAGGCGCCGTTCTTCTCATAGCCGTAGACATGCACCAGGAAATTGCCGCCGTCGGGGAAATCCGAAAGATCAACCCTGGCCGTCCATACCCCGTCCGCCTGCTGCAGGGGGATCCATTTCAGGTCGTCCTGGCCGTCCTTTGCACTCCACACGGCAGCCCGCAGGGAGGTAAGGACGCCGTAGCTCTTCAGCCCGGTTACGGTGATGTTTACCTGTCCGTTTTCCGCATCCACTTCGGAGGCCGCGCTTCCTTTGGAGGCTTCCACGGTACAGCCGCAGGAAACCAGGAAGCTCTCCCTGCCGGTGCCGTCCTTCATGTAGACATGGACGATATACCGGCCCATCAGGTTGCCGTGGTTGTCGAAATCTCCCTTAAATACATAGGAGCCGTCCGCTTCCTTTTTGTAATCGCTGTACCATTTCAGGTTGCTCTGGTTTGACGTGCTCCACACCGCGGCCCGCAGGGCGGTAAGCCCCGTGGGAAATTCCGCATCCGTAATCCGAATGATGAATTCCGAGGAATCCGGATCAGCCGTCATCTCCGCCCCGCCGGCGGAGGGTCCTTTAACCGTTACGCTGCCGCCGCCGACAAATTCGCTCTTTCCCGCAGCCGTCGTGGCATAGCAGTGGATCAGGATCCTGCCGAAGCCCTGATGATTCCTTAAGGGGATTGTGGCTGAAGGCGTACCGCTTACCCGGTACCAGCGCAGGTCATCCTGGCCCTTATCCTCCGTCCATACGGCGAAGTTATAGCTCGTATAGCCATTGTCCGCAGGAAGGCCGCCCACGGCCGCCCGGATACTGCCGTCGTTTATGTCGGCGAAAAAGCCCTTCGGCATGCCTAAGGTCTTACTGGCCGAGGCCAGGAAGTATTCAAAACCGTTGCCGTCTGTGGTATACAGGTGGGCAATGTAGGTGCCGGAATGCAGCTTATGGTTCATCAGGCTGCATACGGCCTTCCCGTCCTCCAGGTCGTACCATTTCAAATCGCTCTGGTCGGAGGCGCACCATACCGCCACATACAGGCTGTCAAAGCCGCATACGCTGGTCAGGCCCTCCGCGGTAATGGTAAATTCCCCGGTCGCCGGGTCGCAGTCACTGACGGTGAGGCCGGTTGCCTTCGCTTTGGAGACCGTAAATGTGTCAGCGGCTACAAAATCATAGGCGCCTGTGGCGTCATTTCTGGCATAGCAGTGACAGAAATATTTTCCCGGATGCTTGAAGTTGCTGATTTTTGCCGAGCAGACGGAGCTTCCGTTCTTCACGGTGCCGGAGATCCAGATAAGATCATCCTGGCCGCCCTCGCTGCTCCACAGGGCGAAGCGGTAGGTATAGCCCGGCTCGGGGTCGGTGCATTTCAGGTCGACCCGGGTCTCGTCCTCGTTCAGTACCGCGGTTACCCTGGGTACCTCCGCTGCTGCCGTAAGCAGAACCGCAGGCGCTTCCTCCTGCTCTTCAGCAGCCGTGCTTTCCTGCGCCGCTGCGGCTTTTTCCTCCGCTGCAGTTTCTTCTGTTACCGTTTCTTCCGTTACCGCGCCGGCTTCCGCCTGCACCTCCGGGAGAATCGTTTCGTCTGCCGAAACCGGATGCAGGGCCGCTGCGGCAAGAACCGCCGCAAGCATAAGCGCTGCTCTCCGTTTTCCTGTTGTCTTTTTCATAGTTTTCGCCTTTCCGGCCCGCCTTCTCATTTCCTTATCAGAGATTCGGGTCCGTGGGGTCATAGTCCATAACCGGGGTGATCTTTATGGTGGCAGGCTTCCCGAAGGGTCCGGGATAACTGCTGTCATAAATATGCACCCAGGTGCCGACCGGCATATAATCGTAAATCCATTTGGCATCCCGCACGCAGAGCCTTACGCAGCCGTGGGAGGCGGGCTGGCCCAGCATGTTGTAATCCGTGTAGGACAGGTTATGGCTGCTCATGCGGTAGCCTGCCACGGAATGGAAGTGGATGCCGTAATTGGGCATGATGCAGGTGACGTACTGACCGTAGGAGGGTCCCATCAGCTGCCGCCACCTCTGCTTGAAGTGGGTCTGGTAATCACCGGTGGGGGTCTCCAGCTCCGGCGTCATGACGCCTACGGAGCAGGTCATGGCAATCACCGGGATGATGTAGCCGTTGCCCCCGTCCCTGGCATACACGGTAATGGTGCAGCAGGTGCGGTTGATGTCGATCCGGTAGGGTCCGGAAATCAGGCCGCTGTTGATGAAATCCGTCAGGTTCGTCTGTTTTACGCCGTTGATGTAGAGGAACTTATAGCCGTTCTCGTATCTCCAGACCGACTCCCAGGTAAAGGTTGAAGCACCCAGGAACTCGCTTCCGGAATAAATGTGGACAATGTATTCTCCCGTGTCGGAGAAGCCGCCCATATTGACGGCGGACACGTAATGATTTGCGCCGTTGGCGGTAAAGCTGAAGGTCCGCATGTCGGACTGGTCCGACCTGTGCCACACGTAGGCAGTGGTGGGTGCGGCATGGGGATTCCGGATGCCCACCGTATTGGAGAAGGCGCCGTTCTTCTTCACATATACAAAATCCGAAGGATTGAAATCCAGGGCGGTGCTGTCCACAAAGGCCTCAATACCGTTGCCCATGGTGGCATACACGTGGATATAGTAGTGGCCCAGCCCGTAATTATTATCCGCAATGCTGCAGCAGGCCCTGTAGGTGCCGTCCGCCTGTTTTTCCGCCGTGTACCAGTAACGGTTGTCCCCGGATTCGTCGGTCCAGATGGCCGCCCGCACCGAGGAAATGCCCGAGGGCGCCGATACATCGGTGATCACCACGTCAAAGGTGCCCGCGGAGGCATCGGTAAGCTGTGCTTCGGCGCTGCCGGCGGGCACGCCGTCGATATTCAGGCACTCGCCGCCCATCAGGAAGACGCTGCTGCCGTCCATGGCGGTGTAATACACATGGCAGGTATATTTGCCCAGTCTCTTGTAATCGGCAATATTTGCATCAATATAATAGGTGCTGCCGTCCCTGACGGCGGTGTGCCAGATCATGCCCGGGAAATACTCGGAATTCCACAGGGCAAAACGCACGTCCTTCGCCCCGCCGGGAATTTCCACATTGCCCACGGCGATCCGGTAGCGCTTCTGCTCTTCTCCCGGGGTTCCCGCATGCAGGTCCGTCACGGTAAAGGCGGAATCGCATTTCTTCTCCATCGCAAAGGTATCCTTGCAGAGGAAATCGGAGACGCCGTTTTTCAGGTAAATATACACATGAACATTGTACTGCCCCGTGTGATATTTGTGGTTCTTCAGATTGCCGTTCTCCGCCGTCCAGGTTCCGTCCCCTTTGTCCTTCATGCTGTACCAGAGGATATCGGACTGATCCGGGCTGTGCCAGACAGCGGCCCGCATCTCCTTTACGGGAAGGGCTGCGGTAAAGCCGTTCACCCGGATGGTGAAGGTGCCTGCCGCATTGTTCGTGACCACCTCCATGCCGGAGGCGGAGGGACCCTCGATGTCAAAGGCACCGTACTCCAGGAAGGCACTCCTGCCGTCGGCCAGGGTCAGGTACACATGGATAATGACGTGACCGGTATGCTTCAGGCTGTCCAGAGAACCGGTAAAGACGTAGTCGTTCCCCTTCTTTTTCATGGTGTTCCAGGACAGATCGTCCTGGCCGCCGTTTTCCGTCCAGACCGCGGCCCGGACCTCCCTTACGGGAAGGGCGGATACAAAATCCTTAACCGTGATGGTATAGGTGCCGGCTTCGGTATCCGCAGCTGCCTCCACGCCGGTGCAGGAAGCCGGATCGATGCTGAAACCGCTGTAGGCCAGGAAGGCCTTCTTTCCGCCTTCAAGGCTCACATAGATATGGATAAGGACCTTGCCGGTATGCTTCAGGCTGCTTAAGGAGCCGGTATACACATAGTCGGCTCCTTCTTTTCTGAAGGTGTTCCAGGACAGGTCATCCTGCCCGCCTTCCTCCGTCCAGACCGCGGCCTGCACTTCGGTAACACCCTGCGGCGCGTCAAAGCCTTCTATTGTAATGGTGTAGCTTCCCTTGTCCGTATCTGCCACGGTGGTTACCGTCCCTGCCTTCAGGGAGAAATCCGCCGCAGCGGCGCCGGTAAATTCATTATTTCCCGCGTTGTCCCGGGCATAGGAATGCAGCAGGTACCGGGCCCGGTTGTTCTGATGGTTCCGGACGTCCATGGTAAAGGTCCAGCTGCCGTCAGCCTGCGCGGCCGCATCATACCATTTGATATCCGCCTGTTTTGCATCGGACCAGACCGCCACGGAAACGGACACCAGGCCGCTTCCCGCAGAGGCGCCGGTCAGGCGCACGTCCGCTTTGCCTTCCTTCACCCGCAGATCGGTAACCTCCAGGGTTCCCCTGGTGATGCCCTCCACTGTAAAGGAATTGACGCCCACAAGCTCCAGCTTTCCGGCCGCCGTACGGTTGTAGACATGCACATGGTACAGCCCGGTTCCCTTATGGTCGGCCAGCCGGACCGTCTTTTCAAAACGGTTCCCCCCGACAGGCGTGCAGTCATACCAGATGAGGTCGTCCTGGCCGTCGGCTTCGGACCAGACCGCAGCCTGGATCACGTCCCCTTCGCCGGTAACCGCCGGACCGATGTCCAGCTTACATTCTCCGCCGGAAAGGCTGACCTCCACCGGTTTCTTCGGTTCCTCCACCGGCACCTCTTCGGTTTCCGTTTCGGAACCCGGGATGGTTTCCGTTTCGGAGCCCGGGGCGGTTTTCTCCGTCCCGGCAGAGATGCTTTCCGCACCTTCAGCCGGCAGGGCTTCCTGCTGCGTCTCCGACACAGCCTCCTGCGGTTCCTCCGCAAAGGCCGTCTGTACGCTGCCGAAAAGCATAAGCAGCGCCAGCAGCAGGCATACTCCCTTGGTTATGCTTTTGTTTTTCTTCATCACTGTCCTCCCCTTACTGTACAAGCCAGCGGTTCTCCACGGTACAGTAAAAATCGTACCGGTTATTCAGCCAGGCCGCCAGGTTCCCGCATGCCTCCCGGTAGGTGGCGGCATAGGGTGCAAGGCCTGTCTTTATGTTCTCTTCTCCGAGGCATCTCCACCGGGTGTAATTCATGTATGCGGAGGCGGAAAGGCTTTCCCCCTCCTGCAGCGCATGATCCGGCAGGGATACGATAACTTCCTCATTGGCGGCAAACAGCTCATCCATCAGCGCCTGGAACGCCGGAATATGCAGAAGCAGTCCGAATAGCTGCTGTCTGCTGCCGAAAATATCCGTATATTCGTTGAAATCATATTTATTGCCCATGCTGGAATCGAAATCCCAGACCGGCCCCAGATGCAGCACATCCTCCCGGCCGTCCGTGTACCAGAAAAAGCTGGTGGTGTAGGATTCCACGTTCAGCAGGTATTCGTTCACCAGAATCCACTGGGCAAAGGATTCCACGTCGATATAGCGGGCCAGTTCCTCAAGGGAGAGGTCTTCGCCCTCGTGATCGGTCAGGAACTGCAAAAAGGTGTCCAGCTTTTCATGAAAGCTTTCCACCGCCTCCGCCGTCAGCGCCGGATCATCCTCGCTTACCGCTTCCTTAAGGGCAAAGCACCGGTTAAGGATCTGATCCTCGAACCAGATGTCGCTTTCGGCAAAGAAGGCGTTGTCATGCTCCATCAGCACGCCCAGGGGGTCGTTCAGGGCCAGGCGGCGTTCGTCCACCTCCACCTTTTCTCCCAGAAGGTAAGTGCCCCTGTATTCTCCGTTGAGCCACAGGTCCACCGGCTGGTATTCCGGCACCCAGGCCATCCCCAGCTGCTCCGCAAAATAGAAGGCCGTCCGGTTCCGCACCAGGGAGTCGTCAAAGGCATTGGCCAGAAGCACCCACTTCTTGGCCTTCTCCATGCCCAGTACCCGGGATCGTTTATCAAATTTTATCTGGTAGCCCTTCTTATCCGGCATATCCCAGCTGGTATTTCCCCGGCCCTTAAGCTCCGCCGTCTCCGTGAAGACATCGCACTGCCCGCCGGCGTCGGTAATCAGAACCCTTGTTCCTGCGAACCTGCGGTCCTTTTCCTTCACATGCAGGTCGGTAATCGCAGCATCCTTTAAGGTCACCGAAACGCTGGGAAGATCCGACTGCAGGGCGGTAATGTTGTATACCTGTCCCCGGGTATCGGTCAGGACGACCTGGTCCCGGCTGCCGGCAAAGGCGCCGGAAACCGTTCCGCTCTCCCTGTCCGTCTCTCCCTTTGAGGCGCTTCTCAAGCTCACGCCTTCCACATAAAGCACGTATTCGGAAACCGCCTGCCGGTTCGGCAGGTACAGGTAATACACGCCGGTTTCCTCATCATACAGGGCATTCGTCCGTTCACCGAAGGGGTCCAGGGTATAGCAGGCAAAGCCGCTTTCCGCCCCGTAAACGGGCCGGCTCTGCAGCGGTCCGAACAGGCCGGCCGCCAGCAGAAGAAGCAGGGCTGCCGCTGCAAAATTCCTCTTGAATTTCATACATTCCCCCGACTTATGTAAATCCTAACATCTTATTATAACGTATCTGTAACAAATTGTCACGTTTTCTTTACAGAAGCACGCTGCGCCGCAGGATTTACGGAAAACCGGACAAAAAAAGGAACAGCCGAAGCTGTTCCTTTTCGTGATACTTTCGCGTCAGATGCCGGAGGCTTCTTACATCATGCCCGGATTAGCGGGGGCTGCGGGAGCAACAGGCTCCTTGATGATGGAAACCACGGCCTCGGTGGTCAGCAGGGAGGAGGCTACGCTGGTGGCGTTCTGCAGTGCGCTGATGCTCACCTTTGCGGGATCCAGGATGCCGGCTGCAACCATGTCGCAGTACTCACCCTTCAGGGCATCAAAGCCGTAGCCGACCTTGCCTTCCTTCACGTTGTTGATGATAACGGCGCCTTCCAGTCCGGCATTCTCGGCGATGGTAGCCAGCGGGGCTTCCAGGGCCTTGCAGACGATCTGGGCACCGGTCTTCTCATCACCATCCAGGCTGTTCACCAGGGAAGCAAGCTTCTTGGTAACATGGATGTAGGCGCTGCCGCCGCCGGCGATAATGCCTTTTTCAACTGCGGCACGGGTAGCGTTCAGGGCATCTTCCATACGGAGCTTGGCTTCCTTCATCTCGGTCTCGGTTGCAGCACCGACACGGATAACCGCTACGCCGCCGGACAGCTTGGCCATTCTCTCCTGGAATTTTTCCTTATCGTATTCGGACTTGGTTGCTTCGATCTGGGATTTGATCTGGGCGATACGGTCCTTGATGTCTTTCTTCTTGCCTGCGCCGTCAACGATAACGGTATGCTCTTTGGATACCTTGACGGATTTCGCGCGGCCGAGCATCTGGATGGTGGCATCCTTCAGCTCAAGACCCAGCTCGCTGGTAACAACCTGGCCGCCGGTCAGGATGGCGATATCCTGCAGCATCTCTTTTCTTCTGTCACCAAAGCCGGGGGCCTTGACGGCAACAACCTTGAAGGTGCCGCGCAGTCTGTTGACGATCAGGGTGGAAAGGGCCTCGCCCTCAACATCCTCGCCGATAACCAGGAGGCTGGCGCCTGCCTGTACGATCTGCTCCAGAAGCGGGATGAGATCCTGAATGTTGCTGATCTTCTTGTCGGTGATCAGGATATAGGGAGAATCCAGAACGGCTTCCATCTTCTCCATATCGGTGCAGAAGTAAGCGGACAGGTAACCTCTGTCAAACTGCATGCCTTCCACCAGATCCAGTTCGGTAACCATGCTCTTGGATTCCTCAACGGTGATAACGCCGTCCTGGGAAACCTTGTCCATGGCGTCGGCTACCAGCTCGCCGACCTGCTCGTCACCGGAGGAAACGGCAGCCACACGGGCAATCTGTTCCTTGCCGGATACGTTCTTGGCCATCTTCTCCAGCAGCTCAACCGCCTTGTCGGTGGCCTTCTTCATACCCTTACGAAGGATGATGGGGTTGGCGCCAGCCGCCAGGTTCCTCATGCCTTCATGGATCATGGCCTGGGCAAGAACGGTTGCGGTGGTGGTGCCGTCGCCGGCTACATCATTGGTCTTGGAGGCAACTTCACGGATGAGCTGGGCGCCCATGTTTTCAAAGCCGTCTTCCAGCTCGATGTCCTTGGCGATGGTCACACCGTCGTTGGTGATAAGGGGGGTGCCGTAGGGTTTGTCCAGAACTACGTTTCTGCCCTTGGGTCCAAGGGTAACCCTTACGGTATCTGCAAGTTTATTTACACCGGCCTCAAGGGCCGCTCTGGCATCTGCGCCGTATTTGATATTCTTTGCCATTATTCTGTCCTCCGATTATTTAACAATAGCCAGGATGTCTGACTGTTTCACAACAATGTATTCTTCTCCGTCCAGCTTCACTTCGGTGCCGGCGTACTTGGAATAGATAACCTTGTCCCCGACAACAACTTCCATCTCCACATCCTTGGTTCCGGGACCTACGGCCACAACCTCTGCGGTCTGGGGTTTTTCCTGGGAACCGGAAGTAAGGATAAGGCCGCCAACGGTCTTTTCTTCAGCAGCTTCCTGTTTTAAAACAACTCTGTCAGCTAAGGGTACGAGTTTCATATATAGCCTCCTTCATGATAAATATCATATTGTTAGCACTCATCTACCTTGAGTGCTATTTAATAATAGCACATAACTTCTGTTTGTCAAGTACTGCCGGAAGAAAAAAGCAGAAAAAAATGCATTCATTATTTGTTATTTCAGTTGCTTTCTGTAATATTTGATGGTAAATTGAATAATGGAACCCGTGTAATACTGAGGGCAAAAAAATGAGTGTTCAATTACTTGACAAAACGCAGAAAATCAACAAGCTTCTGCATAACAGCACCAAGGAAAAGGTTGTTTTCAATGATCTCTGCCAGGTTCTGGCGGAATGCCTCGCTTCCGTTACAACGGTAATCAGCAGCAAAGGCAAGGTGCTCGGCTCCGGCATCAGTCCGGATGTTCCCCTCTTACCCGAACTCATCAGCACGGAAATCGGCACGCGGATAGATCCCGCTCTGAACCAGCGTCTTCTGAATATTCTGTCCACCAAGGAGAATATCAACCTGGAAACCCTGGGCTTTACCGGCGGAGACATCGAGACCTACAACGCCATCGTCTGTCCTATCCTGATTGCCGGCGAACGTTACGGCACCATGTTTTTCTACCGGAGGGACCCCCGGTACAATGTGGACGACATCATTTTAAGCGAATACGGCACCACGGTTATCGCATTGGAATTCATGCGCTCCGTATATGACGAAAGCGCGGAGGAGGCCCGCCAGCAGCAGGTGGTGCATTCCGCAGTGGATACCCTGTCGAATTCGGAGCTGAATGCCATCCGGCATATTTTCGAGGAGCTTAAACGCAGCGAGAACGGCCTCCTGGTGGCCAGCCGCATCGCCGACGCGGCCAGGGTCAACCGTTCCGTTATCGTGAACGCCCTGCGCAAGTTCGAAAGCGCCGGGATCATCGAATCCCGGTCCGGCGGCATGAAGGGCACCTACATCAAGGTGACCAACCCCTACCTCTACAATGTGCTTGATGAACTCAACGAAGGCCGGTCCCGGTAAGGGCCTGCCGGCAAAAAGACAGCGGAAGATTTATTTCTTCCGCTGTCTTTTTTTGTTTTCTTTATTTCTTTACGGGTTCGGGCCGTTTCCAGCTCATGAAATCACATTCCGGATTGTTCTCGCAGCCGTAATACCGTCTGCCCTTGCGGGTTCTTTTGATAACCACTTCTTTTCCGCATTTCGGGCAGGGCACGCCGATTTTTTCCATAAAGGGCTTCGTATTCCTGCATTCCGGGAAGCCCGGGCAGGCAAGGAATTTGCCGTAGGGTCCGTATTTGATGACCATCTTCCTGCCGCACAGCTCGCAGGTTTCCTCGGACACCTCGTCGCTTACGGTAATTTTTTCCAGCTTTTCCCTGGCTTCCTCCACGGCAGCCTTCAGGTCCGGCCAGAAATTCTTCATGACGCTCTTCCACTCCACCTTGCCTTCGCCGACAAAGTCCAGAAGCTCCTCCATCCCGGCGGTGAAATTCACGTCCACGATGCTGGGGAAGGCTTCCATCATCACCTTGTTCACCACCTCGCCCAGCTCCGTGATGTACAGGTTTTTATTCTCCCTGGTGATATACCTTCTCTGCAGAAGGGTGGAAATGGTCGGGGCGTAGGTGCTGGGCCTGCCGATGCGCAGTTCCTCCATGGCCCGGACCAGGGATGCCTCCGTGAAATGGGCGGGCGGCTGGGTAAAATGCTGGGTGGGGATAAATTTCTCCGCAGTCAGCTGCATATTTTTTTTCAGGTGGGAAAGGGCCGTATTCTTCTCTTCCTTTTCCTCTTCGTCGCTGTAAACGGAAAGGAAGCCGTCAAAGGCAACCCGGGAGGAGGTGGCTGAGAAAACATAATCCTCCGCCGTAAGCCGGGCATTGACGTGCTCGTAAACCGCCCCTGCCATGCGGCTGGCCAGGAAGCGCTTCCAGATCAGCTGGTAGAGCCTGAACTGGTCGCGGCTTAAGGATTCATGGACCGACGCCGGCGTTCTGGCAAGGTCCGTGGGCCGGATGGCCTCATGGGCATCCTGGGCATTCTTGTTCTTGTTGTCCGTCTCCGCCACGTCCGGCAGATATTCACGGCTGTAGTTTTCTTCGATATAACGGATGGCTGCGCTCTCCGCCTCGTCGGAAATACGGGTGGAGTCGGTACGCAGATAGGTGATCAGGCCCACAAAGCCCTGGCCCTTGATCTCCACGCCTTCGTAGAGCTGCTGGGCAATCCGCATGGTCTTTACCGTGGAAAAGTTCAGGGTCCTGGACGCCTCCTGCTGCAGTGTGGAGGTGGTAAAGGGAAGGGGCGGCTTCTTGGTCCTGGTGCCGGTCCGGATCTCTGCCACCGTAAAGGGCTTTCCTTCAAGCGCATCGATGACCTTCCCGGTCTCCGCCTCGCTGGTCAGCTCCAGTTTGCCGTCGGTGGTTCCGGTAAACATGGCATTTAAGGGAGCTTTGGTCCCTTCCACCGCGAAGGCGGCCTCCAGGCTCCAATACTCGTCCGGCACAAAGGCGTTGATTTCATTTTCCCTGTCCGCAATGATCCGCAGGGCAGCGGACTGTACCCGGCCGGCACTTAAGCCTCTTTTCACCTTTTCCCACAGAAGGGGACTGATTTCGTAGCCCACCATCCTGTCCAGGCATCTTCTGGCCTGCTGCTCGTCCACCAGGTTCATATCAATGTCCCGGGCATTCTTCAGGGAATCCCGGACCGCGTTCTTCGTAATCTCGTTGAAGGTAATCCGGCGGAATTTCTTCGGGTCCAGGTTCAGGGCCTTGGAAAGATGCCAGGAAATGGCCTCTCCCTCCCGGTCTGGGTCGGTGGCCAGGTATACCTTATCCGCCTTTTTCACCGCGTTCCTTAAGGACGCCAGCAGCTCTCCCTTTCCCCGTATCGTAATATATTTAGGTTCGTAATCGCCCTCCACGTCGATGCCCAGGGTGCTCTTGGGCAGATCCCGGACATGTCCCAGGGAAGCCATGACCTCATAGTTGTTTCCCAGGAATTTTTTGACGGTATTCACCTTTGTGGGCGACTCCACAATAACCAGATTCTTCGCCACAGGCTGTTTCCTCCTGTTTTTCTGCCCTTTTACGGACAAAATCATAAAACAAAGGAAATATACTATAAAAAAAAACAAAAAGCAAGCGAAAAACACGGCGGAGGATTCTTTCCTCCGCCGTGCTGTATTTTACCGTCAATGCTCCGCTTTATTCGGGCATCATCAGAACAGGCTTGATGATCTCGCCGGATACGGTATCCGCGATGGCCTGCTCCACATCCTGGAAGTCGTAGAATTTCACCAGCTTCTCCAGCGGAATCTTCCCGTCCTTGTACAGCTGCACCAGTCTGGGAATGAAAACCTTGGGAATGGAGCCGCCCTCCACCATGCCGGTCCAGGTCCTGGAGGGATCCATGATAACCGGTTCGGGCTGGACATTGATGCTGCGGGTGCCGGATACGCCTACGATAACGGACATGCCGTTCTGGTCCAGGCAGTTCAAAGCCATCTCCAGAAGCACGGGAACGCCTGTGCATTCGATGGTGTATTCCACACCGTAGCCGCCGGTCAGGTCCTGGATAAGCTTTACCGGATCCTCCACTTCCTTCGTATTGATGGTGTGGGTCGCGCCAAGCTCCTTCGCCAGCGCCAGACGGTCTTCATTCTGGTCCACGCCGATGATGGTGGAGCAGGAGGTAGCCTTCGCCGCCATGATGGCCGCCAGGCCTACGGTGCCGCAGCCGAAAACGGCAATGGTGCTGCCGGGTTCGGGCTTCGCCCGGTTCACTACGCAGCCGAAGCCGGTCTGGATGCCGCAGCCCAGGGAGCAGAGCATCTTCACGTCCACGTCCGGGTCAACCTTGACCGCATTTCTCTCCGCCACGATACAGTACTGGGACCAGGAGCCCTGGCCGAAGAAGGATGCGGTCTCCTGTCCCTTGTAGACGATCCGCTTCGTGCCGTCGGCGAATTTGCCGCCGAAGAACAGCTGGTGCCTGGACCGGCAGGCCCAGGGACGGTTCTTCTTGCACATGTCGCAGACGCCGCAGGACGGGTAGGACATGATAACCTTGTCACCCACTGCCAGCTCCATGACGCCTTCACCCACGGATTCCACGATGCCTACGCCCTCATGGCCGGGCACCAGGGGGTAGGAAAGGCCGAATTCCGGCGGAAATGCACTGTTGATGGCGCCTAAATCCGTGTGGCAGATACCGCTGGCGATAACCTTAACCCGAACCTCGCCTTTTTTGGGATCGCCAATCTCCACCTCCTGGATGGAAATCTTTCCCACTTCCGTGGCGACTACTGCCATTGATTTTACTTTACTCATAGACTCCTCCTGCTAAAATAATGTTCTAAAACCACTCTCCGATTGCCTTCGCCTGTGCCAGCGCGTCCTCCCTGCCTGCTGCGGCATCCATCTTCTTCATTTCACTTCTCCTTTACTGTACAATCAGAGGTTTGCTGTTTCGGTTATTATACTACATTTCCTCCGGCCGTACAACAGGGTCTTGACAAATCTTTGGCTTTTTGAGATAGTATTGTTGTTCTATTCGGCAGTTCTTTTCTGCTCTTACATCATTCTGACGATTCCGTGTCATTTTCATTTCTGCCCTTAAGGAGGATTCCCATGTTCTGCAGCATCACCAGCACAGCCATCTCCGGCGTGGACGCCCTTCCCGTGTATGTGGAGGCGGACGTCTCCGAAGGTCTTCCCATGTTCAATATCATCGGCGCGGTCTCCACCCGGACCCGGGAAGCGGCCGACCGGGTCAAAACGGCCTTACGCAACCTGAAAATCGTGCTTCCCCCGAAACGAATCACCATCAACCTGTCCCCGGGAGACGTGCGCAAGGAGGGCACCCGCTATGACCTTCCCATCGCGGCGGCGGTCCTGGCCGCCCTGGACAGGATCCCGAAGGAAAGCCTGGAGGGCACCCTGGTGCTGGGAGAGCTGCACCTGGACGGCCGCATCGAGCAGGTGCCCGGCATCCTGCCCAGCATCCTTACCGCCAGGGATCTGGGGCTTAAAACCGCCCTGGTGCCCGCCGCCAATTACGCGGAGGCGAAGGCCGCCCAGGCCCTGGACGTGGTGGGCCTTGCCAGCCTGCAGGACCTTATCGACTACTGTTCCGACGGCCGCAGGCCCGAAAACCTTCCGGCAGGCGATGCGCCTCTTTCCGAGGAGGAGGATGCGGAGGACTTTTCCGATATCAGGGGCCAGGAAAGCGTAAAAAGAGCCTGCCTGATCGCAGCGGCCGGTTTTCACAACCTGCTGCTGTCCGGTCCGCCCGGCTCGGGCAAATCCATGGCCGCCCGACGGCTTCCGGGCATCCTGCCCGCCCTCACAAAGGAGGAACGGCTGGAGGTATCCCGGATTTATTCCGTGGCAGGCCTTCTGACCGCAGCCCATCCCGTGATCCAGAAACGCCCCTTCCGTGCCCCCCACCACCTGCTGTCCCCCCAGGCCCTGGTGGGCGGCGGCCGTTCTCCGGTGCCCGGGGAAATCACCCTTTCCCACCGGGGCGTCCTCTTTCTGGATGAGCTCCCGGAGATGCCGGGCCGCAACCTGGAATTTCTCCGCCAGCCTCTGGAGGACCGGTTCATCCAGATTTCCCGCATCGGCAGGAGCGTCATCTTTCCCTGCAATTTCCTGCTCGTGGCCGCCATGAACCCCTGCCCCTGCGGCTATTACCCGGACCTGAACCGCTGCACCTGCACGGAGCGGGACATCCGGAATTACACCGCCCGCATCAGCCAGCCCATCCTGGACAGAATAGACCTGCGCACGGAGGTGCCCGCCCTGGACTATGACGCGCTGCATGCCGGCGGCCAGGATAAAATCACCAGCGCGATGCTTAAAACGCAGGTGGAGAAGGCCTTTGCCTGCCAGAAGGAACGGTACCTGGACATGCCCATCGCCTTCAACAGCGAGCTTTCCGCCCGGGACATCCCCCGGTTCTGCCCCCTGTCCGCCGAAGCCGGCAGGCTTCTGGAGGCAGCCTACACGGCCATGGCCCTAAGCGCCAGGGGCTACCACCGGATCCTGCGCATCGCCCGCACCATCGCCGACCTGGACGGTGATGACCTCATCCGGGAAAGCCACATCAGCGAAGCGGTGCATTTCCGCCAGCACAGCTGAACCACAGGAAAGGAGAAGCAAATCATGGACATCCGCATTACCACCGTCGGGGACCCTGACTACCCCCGGGTTCTCAGCCTGTATCCCGGCATGCCGGAGAAGCTTTATTATCTGGGGAACCTTCCGGACCCTGAAAAACGCAGCGCAGCCATTGTCGGGGCCAGAGCCTGCTCCGCCTACGGCAGGGATCAGGCGAGGGGCTTTGCCGCAGACCTTGCCCGAAACGGCGTGCAGATCATCAGCGGCATGGCCCTGGGCATTGATTCCCACGCCCACGAGGGCTGCCTGTCCGCCGGCGGGAAAACCTTCGCCGTCCTGGGAAACGGCGTGGACATCTGCTATCCCCGCACCAACAGGAGCCTGTACCGTCGCATCCTGGAAAGCGGCGGGGGCATTCTTTCGGAATTTCCCCCGGGCACGGAGGCAGCGCCTTATCATTTTCCCTTGCGCAACCGGATCATCAGCGCCCTCTCCGATCTGGTGCTCATTGTGGAGGCCCGGGCAAAAAGCGGTTCTTTAATCACCGCCCAGTATGCCCTGGAGCAGGGAAAGGATATCTTTGCCGTACCCGGGCGGCTGAACGACCCCTTAAGCGCGGGCTGCCTGTCCCTTATCCGCAAGGGAGCCGGCGCGGCCCTCTCCCCCTCCCAGCTGCTTCAGGAGCTTGGTTTTTCGGCAGACGAAAAGGGGGAGCCTGCGGCTCCCCCTTCCACGTCGGACCTTACGCCCACTGCGCGTAAAATCCTTCATTATCTTTCTTCAGACCCCAAAACGCTTGAGGAGATCGTGACTGCCTCCCGTCTGCCCCTGGGGGAAGTATTCAAAGGCCTTCTGGAGCTGGAGCTGAAAAGCTTCACCCGCCAGAGTGTGCCCGGCCTATATGTTCGCACTTATGGTTGACCCCCGGATAATAATGTCCGGATGCAGCAGCTTCTCCACCTGGCTTTCCTCCTCCGGGACCTTCACAAGGGCTTCCAGAAGCAGCTGGGCAGCCATCTCACCCATCAGCTCCAGGGGCTCCACGATGGTGGTCAGTCCCGGTTCTCCCGCCGGGGTCACGGCGGAATTGTCATAGCCGGTCACCGCGACATCCGCCGGCACTGCCTTTCCGTTTTTCTTCAGGTAGTCCCGGACGGTTTCCGCCATCCCGTCGCTGTAGCACATGACGGCGTCAAAATCCGTTCTGTCCTTCAGAAGCTGGGCGATGGATACCTCCGGCTTCTTGGCAATATCCTCCGGGTGGAACCAGATGACCAGCTCGGGATTATAGTATATGCCGGCCTCCTGCAAAGCCTTTACATAGCCCCTGTGGCGCTCTGCAGACGCCGCATCGTCGGACTTGAACAGGGCGACGATATTCTGCCTGCCCGTGGCAATAAGATGCCTGGTCAGCAGATAGGCGCCCTGGCTGTCGTCCATCATGATCCGCGGACGATCGATCAGCTGGGGATAGGCCGACCGGAGAAAGACGTAGGGTATCCCCTGCTCCTCCATCTGGCGGTACAGGGACATGTGCTTGCACAGGGTCTGGCTGCGGCTGGGTTCCACGATGACCCCCTCCACGCCGTCGCTTAAGAACTCCCGCAGCGCCTTTTCCTCCCTGGCCTGGGACTCCCGGCTGAACTTCAGCTGTATGCCGTAGCCGCAGGCGGCAAGGATGCGCTCGATGCCGGTCACCATCCGGTGTGCCGCCAGCACAGATCCGCCGGCGCAGATCACCCCGATCAGGTGATCCTGGGGTCTTTCGTGGCCCTTGCGCACCACATAGGTGCCCTTCCCCGGATAGGTGACCAGAAGGCCCTCCTTTTCCAGGTTCCGCACAGCCATGAGCACGTTGACGGCCGACGTCCGGTAATGCAGGGAAAGCTGTATCGGGTTCGGCAGCCTGCTGCCGGGTTCAAAGCTTCCCCGGCTGATTTCATTCCGGAAAAATTCTTCAAAGGCCGTTCCTCTTCGGGTGAGGAAATCGAGATTCAGTTTAAATTTCGGCATCTTTACGAATCACCTCCCCGCATACGGCGGGTGCCGACAAAGCCACATGCAGCTTCTGCCCCGCGTGGGGGGCCGAAGGCATCGCATTTCCTTCCTCGTCATAGATTCCGCAGACCCGGACCTCTTCGTCCCCGCCCTGCGGATGCATGATCTGCACCGTATCCCCGGTGCAGAATTTATTTTTCTGGGTCAGCAGGACCCTGCCTTCCCCATCAATTCCTTCCGAGATTCCCAGAAAGACCGCATCTTTCCTGTAGGTGCTGTTATCGTAAATCTGATCCGCCGGTCCCGGCCTGCCATAGAAGAATCCGGTGGTGAATTCCCGGTTAGTGCAGGCTGCCGCCTGGTGCAGGAATTCCCCGGTTTTTGCCCGGTAGCCTTCCACATCCGTAAAGGCCAGATCCAGTGCCTGCCGGTAGGCCCGGGCCACCGTGGCCACGTAAAGGGCATTTTTCATCCGGCCCTCCACCTTGAAGCTGTCTATCCCTGCATCCAGCAGATCCGGGATGTGTTCAATCATGCACAGATCCTTGGAATTGAAGATGAAGGTGCCCCGGTCATTCTCGAATACCGGGAAATACTCGCCCGGCCGGGTTTCCTCCGTCAGGAAATATTTCCAGCGGCAGGGATGGGTGCAGGAACCGGCATTGGCATCCCGGCCCGTCAGCACATTCGAAAGCAGGCATCTGCCGGAATAGGAGATGCACATGGAGCCGTGGACAAAGGTCTCCAGCTCCAGGTCCTCCGGGATATTTGCCTTCAGCTCCTTAAGCTCCGCCAGGGACAGCTCCCGGGCGGTCACCACCCTTTTTGCGCCGAGCCTGTGCCAGAAGCTGCAGGTACCGTAATTGGTATTGTTGGCCTGGGTGCTGATGTGCCGGTCTATCTCCGGCGCTTCCCGGCAGGCAATGTCATACACCCCCGGGTCGGAAATGATGAGGGCATCCGGTCCCAGGGCCCGAAGCTCCCGGAAATAGTCAGCCACGCCCTCCAGGTCCCGGTTATGGGCAATGATATTTGCGGTGACATAGACCTTCTTTCCCAGGCTGTGGGCAAAGTCGATGCCCTCTGCCATCTCCTCCCGGGAAAAATTCCTTGCCTTGGCCCGCAGGCCGAAGGCTTCCCCGCCGATATATACCGCATCCGCGCCGTAAAGGAAGGCGGTCTTTAAAACCGGCAGGCTTCCCGCAGGCAGCAGCAGTTCAGGTTTTTTCTTCCTGTTCATCCCAGCTGTTTCCTTTTATTTTTTTACGCTGAAGGTCAGGCCGTCCCCCAAAGGCAGGATGGCGGTTTCCAGCTCCGGATCATGCCGGACCGCATACAGAAATTCCCGCATTCTGGCATGAATGGTCCGGTTCCGGCGTTCCACCGCAAACCTGGACTCCAGGATATCTCCCTCCTGCAGCACATTGTCCGCCACCAGCACGCTGCCCGGATGCATCCGCGCCTTCAGCCCGGGAAGGAAGCGGATATACTGGGCCTTCGCCGCATCCAAGAAGAGGAAATCAAAGGTTCCCTCCAGGTCATCCAGCCGTTCCTCCGCGTCGCCGAACACGAGGCGGATCCGATCCTTGAAGCCGAAGCGTTCGAAATTCTCCCCGGCAAGGGCCGCATGCTTTTCGTAATCCTCCATCGTCACCACCCTGCATGCGGCAGGGGCAGCGGAGGCCATAAGCATGGCGGAAAAGCCCACAGCCGTACCGATTTCCAGAATGGAGGCCGGCTGCTTTAACGTTACCAGGGTGCGAAGAAAGGCCGCGGTTTCCCTTCTGACCACGGGTACGCCCTCCGCCCTTGCCCGGGTATACAGCTCCTCCAGGAAGGGTTCAAAGCCCGGATCCAGGGAATCGAGAAAGACGGCCATGCGTCCGTCAGTTTCCACTGCTCTCCTCCTCCGGTGCGGGAGACATGACTGCGAGCATCTCATCCACCGTCATGGAGGTGTTCAGGGTATAGGTGCCCGGCACCTCCTTACCATGGTATTCGCTGATGTACTCCTGGATGATAAAGGCGGCGATGGATTCGTTAATCAGGCCGTTGCGCTCCAGCATCTCCCCGATGTCCTTCACCGACATATCCTCCGTCACCGTAACCGCTACAATCTGTCCCGGCGCTTCGGACACCGGGGTATAGGCCATAGCCTGGAAGCCGACGGAATAGGCCTTCCTGGCCAGAAAGACGCAGAATACACAGAAGCAGATAAGGATAAGCACCCAGAGGACGGTTTTCGCGCCGCCCACAAACATGCTGTATGCCTTATTCTTTCCGGTAAGCTTTTTCGGGAAATCCATAAATCAGGCCTCCATAATAATCGGCAGGATCATGGGTCTTCTTCCGGTCTTTTTGAGGACGAAGGAACCCAGGTCCTCCCGGATCAGGCTCTTGATGCCGTTCCAGTCAATGGTTTTGCGGGAAAGGGCTTCGTAAAGCGCCTCCCTGGCGACGCCGGCGGCTTCCTCCAGCAGGTCCACCGACTCCTTCACATAGACAAAGCCCCGGGAGATGATCTCCGGGCCCGCAAGCACTTCGTAGCTTGCCTTTTCCAGGGTGAGCACCACGATGATGATGCCCTCCTCCGCCAGATGCTGCCTGTCCCGGATAACCACATTTCCCACGTCACCCACGCCGAGGCCGTCCACCATGACCGCGCCGGCAGGCACCCTGCCCGTTACCCCGGCGCTGTCCGCGCCAAGCTCCAGCACGTCGCCGGAGGACAGCAGGAAAATATGATCCCGGTCGTAGCCCAGCTGGGCCGCGATATTGGCCTGGGCCGCCAGGTGGCGGGGCTCCCCGTGCACCGGTACCGCGTATTTCGGCCGGATCAGGGAGTAAATCAGCTTGATCTCCTCCTGGCGGGCATGGCCGGAGACATGCACATCCTGGAAAATGACCTTCGCGCCCTTGGCGGAAAGGTCGTTGATCACCTTGGATACAGCCTTTTCGTTGCCCGGAATGGGGTTGCTGCTGAAGATGATCACGTCATTGTGTTCAATCCGGATCTTCCGGTGGGTGTCGTTGGCCATCCGGGAAAGGGCTGCCATGGCCTCTCCCTGGCTTCCGGTGGTCACCACCACCATTTTCTCCGGAGGATAGTTCTTCATCAGGTTGATATCGATAAGGGTATTGTCCGGAACATCCAGATACCCGAGCTCGGAGGCGATGGTGATGAAATTCACCATGCTCCTGCCCTCCACCACCACCTTGCGGCCGTAACGGTAGGCGGAATTGATCACCTGCTGCACCCGGTCCACGTTGGAGGCAAAGGTAGCCACCAGGATCCGGGAATGCTCATTCTCCGCAAAGAGGTTGTCAAAGGTTCTCTGCAGGGTCCGCTCCGACATGGTAAAGCCGGGCCGCTCCGCGTTGGTACTGTCGCACATCAGCGCCAGCACGCCTTTCCTTCCGATCTCCGCCAGCCGCTGCAGGTCGATGGCGTCCCCGAACACCGGGGTATAATCCACCTTGAAGTCGCCGGTATGCACCACCGTGCCCGCCGGGCAGGTGATGGCCAGGGCGGCCGCATCCTGGATGCTGTGGTTGGTCTTGATAAATTCCACCCTGAAATCCCCCAGGGTGATGATCTGTCCGAAGGAAACGGTCTTTCTCCTGACGGATGTAAGGATTTCCGCCTCCTCCAGTTTATGTTCGATAAGGCCCATGGTCAGCCTTGTGGCGTAGACCGGCGCCTTGATTTCCTTCAGTACATAGGGCAGGGCCCCGATATGGTCCTCGTGGCCGTGGGTAATCACGAAACCCTTCACCCTGCTGATGTTGTTCTTCAGATAGGTTATATCCGGGATGAGCAGGTCCACGCCGGGCATATCATCCTCAGGGAAGGCCAGACCGCAGTCCACCACGATGATGCTTTCCCCGTAGTCAAATGCGGTGATGTTCATCCCTATGCTTTCCAGGCCGCCTAAGGGTATAATCTTAAGTGTTCCTGTTTCCGTCTGTTTCAAAAGTCACCTCCGTGTCCTCCAGCATTTTTGCGAAAACACCGGCTACAGCTTCCTGCTCCACCGGGTCCTCCACCATCACATATCTGGCTTCCTCTTCCGCATCGCCGGAGATATCCTTCAAAATATAGGCATTGGCTTCCCCCTCTTCGGCATCGGAGACCAGCAGGTAGGCAACGCCGCCGATTCTGGTTTCCTCCTCCAGGAAAAAGACCTCCACGCCTTCTTCTGTTTCAAATTCAATTCTGTTTTTCTGATTCATCCTGTTCGTTTTCCTTTTCTATCCTGCTGCTTTTCCAGGTCATGTAGCCCTCAAGTATCCAGGCGGCCGCCACCTCATCCACGTATTTTTCGTGGTCCTTTCCCTTCACGCCGGCGGCAAGCAGGGCTTCGTGGGCCGCCACGGAGCTTAACCGTTCGTCCCACAGAATAACGTTAAGACCGGTCCGCTTCTCCAGCATTTCCTTAAACTCCAGAGATTTCTGCGCCCGGTCTCCCAAATCATTATTCATATGTCTGGGCAGTCCCAGAACAATCTCTTCCACCTCAAGCTGCTGCGTCAGCTCCTGGATGCGGGCCAGCGTCTGACGCAGTTTGCTCTCTGATTTGCGCCGTATGATTTCCAGCGGCTGGGCAGTAATCCCCAGCGGATCAGACACGGCAACGCCTACGGTCTTGCTCCCGTAGTCCAAACCCATCAGTCTTTCCAAGATCAGTTTTCCTCCCAGGACCTGTTGTATACGTATTCCTTCAGCAGTTCCTCCACAAGCTCGTCCCGCTCCACCTTGATAATGAGACTTCTCGCCCCGTTATAGCTGGTGATATAGGTGGGATCTCCGGACATGATATAGCCCACGATCTGGCTTACGGGATCGTAGCCCTTCTCCCGCATGGCCTCGTAAACCAGCTTCAGAACCTTCTTCGCCGAGATTTCATTTTCAGGATTGACCGGAACAAATCTTGTCGTATTGAATTTATCCATCAATGCTCCTTTGACATCGTAAAACTATCTTTTTACAGTAAACGGTCTCTCCCCTTCATACTCCCGTGGTAAATTTTCCCGCCCGCAGCCCTTCATCTTCGGACAGGAAATCGTCTCCCACGGTAATTATACTCGTTTTCTCCCCATAATGCAAGTAGGCGCCTGCCGCGCTGCCTTTATGCCATAAGCGTCAGGTTTTCCACCCGCGCCGGCACCACCGTCACCAGCCGGTTCTTCATGGTTTCGTCCCCTTCAAAGACAACCTTTTCATACCGGGTGGTGTGTCCGCTGCAGTATACCTTTCCGTCCTCGTGCAGGATTTCCTCCACCAGCACCTCCGCCGGCTTTCCGCAGGCCTCTGACAGATAGGCCGTCTCCTGGCGTTCGTTTAAGGCCAGCAGCTGCCTTACCCGTTCCTTTTTCACCTTTTCCGTCAGCTGGCCGGGCATCTTCGCCGCCGGCGTCCCCTCTCTTCTCGAATAGGGGAAGATGTGGGTCTCGAAAAAGGCTGCCTTTTCCACAAAGGCGATGGAAGCCGCAAACTCCTCCTCCGTTTCCCCGGGAAAGCCCGCGATCACGTCCGTGGTCAGGGCGGGACGTTCAAAATATTCCCTTAAAATCCCGCATTTTTCCAGGTATTCCTCTGCGGTATAGGCCCGGTTCATCCTCTTGAGCGTGGCATTGCAGCCGGACTGCAGGGAAAGATGGAAATGAGGGCAGACCTGTTCTCTTGCCGAAAGCCTTCCGGCAAATTCCGGGGTGATAATCCCCGGCTCCAGGGAGCCTAGGCGGATGCGGTCCACCCCGGGGATGTCCGCAATTTTCTCCACCAGGTCCGCCAGGGAAAACGCAGCTTTCTTCTCTTTTCCGTAGGAGCTTAAATGAATCCCCGTCAGGACGATTTCCCGGCAGCCGGAAGCGGTAAGCTTGCGGGTTTCCGCCAGCACATCCTCCGGGTCCCTGCTGCGGATCCTTCCCCTGGCATAGGGGATGATGCAGTAGGTGCAGAACCGGTTGCAGCCGTCCTGGACCTTAAGGAAGGCCCGGGTATGCTCCATGGTCCGGGAAACGGACAGCTTTTCATAGTCCTTAAGCTGCCGGTCCTCCGAAAGAAAAACCGCAGGCTTTCCCTCCCTGAACCAGCCCTCCAGCAGGGATACCAGTTCGCCTTTCCGGTTGTTGCCGATAATGATGTCCGCTTCCCGGTCCATATCGCTGCTGTGGATTTCCACATAGCAGCCCATGGCCACGATAACCGCCTCGGGGCTCCTGGTCCTGGCCCGGTGCAGCATCTGCCGGCTTTTTTTGTCGGCTACGGCCGTCACGGTGCAGGTATTGACGATGTAGACGTCCGCCTTTTCCTCAAAGGGGACGATTTTATAACCTGCCGCCTCCAGCAGCTGAAGCACAGCCTCGGATTCGTAGGCATTTACCTTGCAGCCCAGATTGTGCAGCGCTGCTTTCAATTGACGCATAATTCTCCTTTTCCCTTGACTTTTTCATGGGGAATGATAAGATATTTTATGTAATGAACATTAAGGAGATACCCATATGAAAACCGTACCTGTAGTACTTGATTCCATAGGTAAAATCAAGGATTTTGTCAATGCAGTTTCCCAGTTCAAGTGCGATTTTGACCTCGTTTCCGGCAGATATGTCATCGATGCAAAATCCATTATGGGAATCTTCTCCCTGGACCTGTCCAAGCCGGTGGACCTGATGATCCACAGCGACGATACGGATACCGTGGACAGAATCTGCGAGATACTGAAGCCTTATACCGTATAAGGCCGGAATCGAATAGGGAAAAACCGCAGGAAAAGCTTCGGCTTTTCCTGCTTTTTTCTTTTTTAGCCGATAACCAGGACCTCGTCGGTCTCCAGGGCCTTCTGCACCAGCTCCTCAATCACGCCCTCCAGGTGCCGCTCGGATTTTTCAATGCTTTTGAGCACCGGCTTGGTCACGGGATGCTTGGCCACAAAGATGGTGCAGCAGTCCTCGTAGGGAAGGACGGAGGTTTCATAGGTGCCGATTTTCTCGGATACCGCGATAATGTCCAGCTTGTCAAAGGCGATAAGCGGACGGAAAACCGGAAGGGTGCAGACCGCGTTGGTGCAGGCGAGGCTCT
Organism: uncultured Lachnospiraceae bacterium; assembly: GCA_902796005.1. Taxonomy (GTDB): domain Bacteria; phylum Bacillota; class Clostridia; order Lachnospirales; family Lachnospiraceae; genus Alectryocaccobium. The sequence continues at coordinate 68,405 of CADBNF010000063.1, forward strand.
GCATGGTCTGGCTTGCCACCTGTCCGATGCTCTCTCCTGTCACCAGGGCCAGGGCACCGCTTCTTTTGGCAATCTCTTCAGCTATGCGCATCATATACCGCCGCATGATGATGGTCAGCTCGTCATGGGGGCATTTCTCGTAAATCGCCATCTGGATATCCGTGAAATTAATCACATGCAGGTTGATCTGGCCGGTCCAGGCGGAAATGATTTTCGCCAGGTCCGCCACCTTCTGTTTGGCCCGTTCACTGGTGTAGGGCGGCGCGTGGAAATACACGGCGTCGATGCTTACGCCCCTTTTTGCAATCATATAGCCTGCCACCGGGGAATCGATGCCGCCGGACAGGAGAAGGGCTGCCTTGCCGCCGCTGCCCACGGGCATGCCGCCGGGGCCGGGGATAATCTCGGAATAGAGGTATATCCGGCTGCGGACCTCCACCACCAGGGAAACCTGGGGATTGTGCACGTCCACCTTCATCTCCGGATAGGCCTCCAGGATCTTTTCGCCGAGCACTGCGTTGAGCTCCATGGAATCCAGGGGATAATGCTTGTCCGCCCGCCTGGCATTGACCTTGAAGGTCAGGTTCCGGTCGGGATAGGTTTCACCCATATACCGCACCACCTCCGCCGCCAGGTTATCAATGCCGGTATCCTCCACGATGACCACCGGGCAGATGCCGGAGATGCCGAAGACCTTCTGCAGGGCCTCCACGGCCTCCTCCTCATCGTATTCCGATTTTGCGTGGACGTAGATCCTGCCCATTTCCTTCGTCACGGCAAAGGTGCCTTCCACCCTGTCCATCGCCCTGCGGATATTGGAAACCAGGGCATCCTCGAAGACATAGCGGTTCTTTCCCTTAATGCCGATTTCCGCATATTTGATTAAAAAAGTCTGAACCATCATTCTCTCTCTTTCTTATTTTCTCGTGAACCTGCGCAGCGTTCCCAGCAGGCTCTCCACGGCGTCCGCGGCATAGGCCGCTTCCTCCAGGGTTGTCCGTTCACAGAAGGAAAAGCGTACCACGCTTTCCATCTCCGCCTTTGTGCACCCGATGGCGGTCAGGGTGGCGCTGTAGGTTCTGCGGTGGCTGGAGCAGGCGCTGCCCCCCGAAATATAGACGCCCTTATCCTCCAGGGCATGCAGGAGCACCTCGCTCCTGACCCCGAGGAAGGACACGCTTAAAACATGCGGCGCCGCATTGCGCGTCAGGTCGCCGTGAAGCACCGTATCCTCCAGGGCGGAAAAACGGGAAATCAGGTACTCCCGTACCTTAAACATCTGTTCCCGGTTTTCGGCTAACCGCGCAAAGGTAAGCTTCGCCGCTTCCCCCATGCCGGCAATTCCGGGCACGTTGTCCGTGCCGGAACGCATGCCGCCCTGCTGGCCGCCGCCGTAAATAAGGGGCACCAGGTTCGTTCTCTCTCCCGCATACAGGAAGCCCACGCCCTTGGGGCCGTGGAATTTGTGTCCGCTTACGGACAGCAGATCAATATTCATCTGCCGGGGATGGATGGGCAGCTTGCCGAAGGCCTGGATGGCGTCCACGTGCAGCAGGGTTTTCGGACTGGTTTTTCTTATGATTTCACCGATTTCCTTCACCGGCTCCACCGTGCCGATTTCATTGTTCACCAGCATGACGGATACCAGGACGGTTTCCTCCGTCAGGGCTTCCTTCAGTTCCTCCGGATCGATGCGTCCCTGCCGGTCCACACCAAGCTTTGTAATGGTATACCCCTGTTTCCTTAAGGCCTCCAGAGGCGCGGACACAGCGGAATGCTCAATCGCCGTGGTGATGATGTGCTGCCCCTGCCGTTTCAGGGACCGGGCCGTGCCGAAAATCGCCCAGTTGTTGGCCTCGGTTCCCCCCGAGGTGAAATAAATCTGCTTCTCCGGCACCTTCATCGCGCCTGCGATAATCTCCCGGGCTTCCCGCACATACTGCTCCGCCTTCACCCCCATCAGGTGCAGGGAGGAGGGGTTGCCGTAATCCCCGGTCATGGTTTTCTGCACCAGCGCCGCCGCTTCCGGATAAACCCAGGTGGTGGCTGCGTGATCAAGATATACTTCCATCCGTTTCCTCTTCTTTCCTTAAGTATCCAGGAACAGCACCAGCATGGCCAGGACGGCCATTCCGGCGGTTTCCGTACGCAGGATCCGTCTTCCCAGGGAGATGGGCTGAAAGCCTGCAGCCTCCGCCTCCCGCACCTCTTCTTCGGAGAAGCCGCCCTCGGGCCCGATTATGACGCTGACCGGCTGCCCCGGCGTGAGACTTTCCAGAATCCTGCGGGTTTCGGCGATGTCTTCCGCTTTTTCGTAGGGCAGAAGGCAGATGCCTTGTGCGCCGGCCTTCCTTACCGCCTCGGAAAAGCTTATCACCGGCGTCACCGGCGGAATCACCAGCCGCTTTGCCTGCTTGGCCGCGGCTTCGGCAATCTGGTTCCAGCGGCGCAGCTTGTTTTCCGCCTTTTTGCCCTCGGGCCGGGACACGCACCGGGACGAGAGCACAGGGACGATTTCCGCCGCTCCCAGCTCCACCGCCTTCTGGATCACCGTCTCCATCTTGTCCCCTTTAGGGAGACACTGGTAGAGGGTCAGGCGGGAAGCGGTTTCCCGGGCACCCTTTGCGGCATCGGTGATCCGGGCCGTCACCTCTGAGGGCGACAGCTCTGTCACGATACAGGTATATTCCCAGCCGTCCCCGGTGCACACGGAGATTTCCTCTCCGGGCTTCATCCGCAGCACGTCCCGGATGTGATGGGCGTCCTGCCCGGTTATCCTGACCTGGTTTTCCCCGATATTTTCCTTTTCCGTAAAAAATCTGTACATGAAGGCGATCCTCCGCGTCCCTGTCCGCTTTCCCTTCCGGAAAGCAGTAAAGAAAAATCCTGTATATTCTACAGGATTTTTCCTCATTTGTCATTAACCTTTTCGCGCGGTTACGCAGGCCCATTCACCCTGGAAACAGGTTTCCTCCGGGATAAAGCCCGCTGCCTTCATGGCCGCCTCCACATCCTTCGCCCGGTAATCCAGTATGCCGGAGGTAATCCAGACGCCGCCCTTTTTAAGCGTCCGGTACACCACCGGGGCCATGGGGATCAGCACGTCCGCCAGAATATTGGAGGTCACCAAATCGTACCGGTCTTCCCCGACCGTTGCCTGGGTATCCGGATCGTCGGTGAGGTTGCCCAGGATGAGGTCAAAGCTTTCCGCAGGTATCCCGTTCGCCTCCTTGTTCTCCGCCACCGCGGGGACCGTGCAGGGGTCCAGATCCGTGCCCAGCACGTGCTCTGCCCCGAGCTTTACAGCCACGATGCCCAGGATGCCGCTGCCCGTGCCCACATCCAGCAGCCTGCAGCCGGGCCGGACGTGTTTTTTCAGCTGGCGGATGCACAGCTGGGTGGTCTCGTGCATGCCGGTGCCGAAGGCGGTTCCCGGGTCAATGCGCAGCACCATGCGGCTGCCGCTGTCTTCGGGCACCTCTTCCCAGGAGGGCACCACCAGGATGTCATCCACGGAAAAGGTATGGAAATATTCCTTCCAGTTGTTGATCCAGTCCGTATCCTCGGTCTCGGAGGCGGTGATGGTGCCTTCGCCGATATCCACGAACTGCGCGGTCTCCGCAAGGACCTCCCTGGCCTTTTCCAGGACGGCTTCGTTGTCCGTCTCCGGATCCAGGTAAAAATGCAGCAGCGCCGTACCGTCGTCGGTTCCGTACTGCGGGGGGATATCCACGAACATCCGGGCAATATCCTCCTCGCTCAGCGGCTGGTTGTCCTCAATCTCCACGCCCTCTATGCCTATATCCGCAAAGGCGGAGACTAAAATGTCCTCCGCCTGCGTTGTCGTCTTTACTGTATATCTGTTCCACTTCATGGGGTTTTCCTTTACAGATCCAGGCTTTCCTTCATCCGTTCCTTCAGTGATTTTTTCTTTTTGCCTTTTTTCTCCCCGGGATCCTCCGGGCTATTCAGGCTGTTCCCCGCCAGGTAATCGTATTCCTTCAGGGCTTCCTTCGCGTCATTGGACAGCCTGGTGGGCACCTCCACGATAAGGGTGACATAGTGATCGCCCCTCGTGTTCGGGTTCTGAATGGAGGGCACTCCCTTGCCCTTCAGCCGGATACGGGTATTGGTCTGGGTACCTGGCTTGACGTTGTACAGCACATCTCCGTGCACCGTGGGAATCCGCACCTCTCCGCCAAGCACGGCCTGGGGGAAGGTGATGTTGTGCAGGGAGTAAATGTTCATGCCGTCACGCTCGAAGACGTTGTGGGCGGAAACCATAACCTCCACCAGGAGGTCGCCCCGCTCTCCGCCGTTCCTGCCGGGTTCTCCCTTGCCGCGGATGCGGATGCTCTGTCCGTCATCAATTCCTGCAGGGATATCCACAGAAATCCGCTGCTTGGACGACGTGTAGCCGGTGCCGCGGCAGGAGGTGCATTTTTCCTTGATGATTTCGCCGGTACCGCCGCAGTCCGGGCAGGCCTGGACGTTGCGCATGATGCCCAGCATGGTTTTCTGGGTATAGCTTATCTGGCCGCTGCCGCCGCATTTGCTGCAGGTTTCCTTGCTGCTGCCGGGCTTTACGCCGGAGCCCTTGCAGGTCTTGCACTCCTCTTTAAGGGTAATATCCAGCTCCTTCTTGCAGCCGGTGATGGCTTCCATGAAGCTGATATGCACCCTGGCGCGTAAATTTGCGCCTCTGGAGGGGGCACTGGGATTCCTGGACGCTCTTGCGCCGCCGCCTCCGAAAAGATCGCCGAAAATATCGCCGAAGATATCGCCCATTCCCGAAGACCCGCCGAAGCCGGAAAAGCCGGAGAAATCAAAGCCGTCAAAACCGGCGCCGCCGCCCGCTCCGCCGGATGCGGGATCAAAGGCCGCATGGCCGTACTGGTCATACAGCTTTCTCTTCTCGGGGTCGGAAAGGATGGCATAGGCCTCTGTAGCTTCCTTGAATTTCGCCTCCGCCTCCTTGTCCCCCGGGTTCACATCCGGATGGTATTTCTTGGCAAGCTGACGGTAGGCTTTCTTTAACGCGGCGTCATCCGCATCCTTGGAAACCCCCAGAACCTCATAATAATCTCTCTTGTCTGCCATTTACATTTCCTCTTGTCGTAAATCCGACAACAGGCAGTGCCTTTAAGGCACTGCCTTTCGGTCGGTTATTTTTATTCGTTTTCAGGCCTTAGTTAAACCTCGGTATAATCGGCATCCACAACATCGTCGTCGCCGCCGTTGCTGCCGGCATTGCTGCCGCCGCCGGTGTATCCGCCGCCGTTGCCGCCGGCAAATCCGCCGTTGTTGTCGTTTCCGCCGCCCTGGTTCATGTTCTCGTACATCTTGGTGAACAGGGTCTGTGCGCTGTTCATCAGACGTTCCCTGCCGGCCTTGAGGTCAGCAACCTGGGAATCGGTCATCTCGTCGGGATTGGTGCTGTTGAGCAGCTCCTTAAGGGCGTTCAGGTCGCCTTCCACGGCAGCCTTCTCGCTGTCATTGAGCTTGTCGCCTGCATCCTGGAGAGCCTTCTCAATCTGGAATACGGCGGAATCCGCATCGTTTCTGGCATCTACGGCTTCCTTACGCTTTCTGTCCTGGGCCTCGTATTCAGCAGCTTCCCTGACGGCCTTGTTGATGTCTTCATCGGACATGTTGGAGCCGGCGGTAATGGTGATTCTCTGCTCCTTGCCGGTGCCCAGATCCTTGGCGGATACGTTTACGATACCGTTGGCATCGATATCGAAGGTAACCTCAATCTGGGGCACACCACGTCTTGCGGGCGGGATACCGTCCAGACGGAACTGGCCGAGGGACTTGTTGTCTCTTGCGAACTGACGTTCACCCTGTACAACGTTGATGTCAACTGCGGTCTGGTTATCCGCTGCGGTGGAGAAGATCTGGCTCTTCTTGCAGGGGATGGTGGTATTTCTGTCAATCAGGTGGGTAGCTACGCCGCCGAGGGTCTCGATGGACAGGGTCAGCGGGGTAACATCCAGCAGAAGGATATCGCCGGCGCCGGCATCGCCTGCCAGCTTGCCGCCCTGGATGGAAGCGCCGATGGCAACACACTCATCCGGGTTCAGGGTCTTGCTGGGTTCATGTCCGGTCAGCTGTTTTACCTTTTCCTGTACGGCAGGAATACGGGTGGAGCCGCCTACCAGCAGTACCTTGGACAGCTCGGAAGCATTTATGCCCGCATCGGACAGAGCCTTCTTGACGGGTTCCGCGGTCATATCCACAAGGTCTCTGGTCAGCTCGTCGAATTTCGCCCTGGTCAGGTTCATGTCAAAGTGCTTGGGTCCTTCACTGGTTGCGGTGATGAAGGGCAGGTTGATGTTGGTGGTTACGGCAGAGGACAGCTCCTTTTTCGCCTTCTCGGCCGCTTCACGGATACGCTGCATGGCCATCTTGTCGCCGCTTAAGTCCACACCCTCGGTTCTCTTGAACTCGGAAATCAGGTAATCCACAACCTTCTGGTCGAAGTCATCGCCGCCCAGACGGTTGTTGCCTGCGGTAGCCAGAACCTCGATAACGCCGTCGCCGATCTCGATGATGGAGACATCGAAGGTGCCGCCGCCCAGGTCGTAAACCATGATCTTCTGCTCTTTTTCATTGTCCAGCCCGTAGGCAAGGGCCGCAGCCGTGGGCTCGTTGATGATACGTTTTACGTCCAGGCCGGCAATTTTGCCTGCATCCTTGGTGGCCTGACGCTGGGCATCATTGAAGTAGGCCGGTACGGTGATAACCGCTTCCGTAACCTTCTCGCCCAGGTAGTTTTCTGCATCCGCTTTCATCTTCTGCAGAATCATGGCAGAGATTTCCTGCGGGGTGTACTTCTTGCCGTCGATATCCACCTTGTAGTTGGTGCCCATCTCACGCTTGATGGAGGAGATGGTCTTCTCTGAATTGGTTACGGCCTGTCTCTTTGCAGGCTCGCCCACCAGACGCTCACCGGTCTTGGAGAAGGCTACCACGGAAGGTGTGGTTCTGCTGCCTTCGGCATTGGAGATAACGGTAGGCTTTCCGCCTTCCATAACGGCTACGCAGCTATTGGTTGTTCCTAAATCGATTCCGATAATTTTACTCATGATTATTTCCTCCTGTATTCAAAAAGATGATATTTATCTCAGTTTGCTACTTTTACCATGCTGTGACGAACCACGGTATCCTTGTACATATAGCCCTTCTGGAACTCCTCCACGACGATGTTCTCGCCGACGGACTCGTCCTCCACATGCATCACCGCGTTGTGCAGGTTCAGGTCAAATTCCTTTCCCTTTGCCTCAATCACCGTAACGCCCATGTTTTCCAGGATCGTCATCAGCTGCTTGTATATCTTGTCCATGCCCTGGACAAAGGGGTCGTTCATGTCCGCGCCGGCAAAGCCTCTTTCAAAGTTGTCCAGTACCGGAAGCAGTTTTTCAATCACTTCCCTGGCGCCGACGTCGTAGTTGGCTGCCTTTTCCTTTTCGGTCCTCTTGCGGTAATTGTCAAACTCAGCCATCTGTCTGACAACCCTGTCCGTAAGCTCTTCTATCTTCTCATCCTTTTTGTCCTTTTTCGGTTTTCTGCCGAAGAACCGGTGCTTTTCCTGACCGGGCTCCTCAACCTTTACTTCCTCCCCTTCCACCTCTTCGGTTTCGGGTTCTTTTTCTTCTTCTTTTTCTTCCGCCGCTTCCTCTGTGGTTTCTTCCGCTGCCTCTTCGACAACCTCTTCGATTGTTTCTTCGGTGTTTACGGTTTCTTCTGCAGTCTCGGCTGCTGCTTCTTTATTTTTTTCTTCACCTGTCATGGGGTTTCGCCTCCGTTTGTCTTTTGTTTATCCGTCAGCTCCTTCGCCGCCTGACCCGGATTGTAAAGCTTATCCAGCTCGGCCCGCAGGGTCTTCAGGTTATCCACAACCTTTTCATAATCCATTCTCTTCGGCCCGATAATGGCTATCGTGCCCTTAAGGCCGTGGCCAACGTTGTAGCTGGTGGTGACCATGGCGCAGTCCTTCATGGTGGAAAGAGACGCCTCGCTGCCGATATACACGTGGATGTCGTCGGAATTTTCCTCGTTCTCCATGGAATCCCGGAGCATTTCCGCCAGTTCGTATTTCTCCTCAAAGGCGGATATCAGCTCGCCTGCTTTCTCGGAATCCGACAGCTCCGGATACCGGAAAATATTGTTGGCGCCGCTGGTATACACCGGAAGCTCTTCCTTGTCCGGCTTGATGGCTTCCGCCACCGCATCCACCACGTCGCTGATAACAGCGGAATGAATGCCTGCCTGTTCCTTCATCGCCCGGATCATCTCAAGATTGATATCTTCGATGGAATGTCCGATGAGGGTATTGTTCAGCATCAGGTTCAGCTTCAGCAGCGCTTCCTCTTCCACCGGGCCGGAGGTATTGATGATCCGGTTGGTCACCATATTGCCTTCCGCCACGATGACCGCCAGAAGCTGGTCGTCTCTTACCCGGGACAGCTGGATGAATTTCAGCTTGTTCTGGTGGAAAACCGGTCCCGTGATCATGCTGGCATACTGGGTATTGCTGGCCAGTATCCGTACCACCTGCCGGAGCATCTTCTCCAGCTTGTCGGTTTTCTTGAGCATCATGTCCTTGATGTTCGCCACTTCCGTGTTCTTCTGCTGAATCAGCTCGTCCACGTACAGGCGGTAGCCCAGGTCCGTGGGCACCCGGCCTGCCGAAGTGTGGGGCTGGACAATGTAGCCCATTTCCTCCAGATCCGACATTTCATTCCGGATGGTCGCAGAGCTCAGGTTCAGATCGGTATATTTGGAAATCGTCCGGGAACCCACCGGCTCGCCGGTTTCCAGATAGGTCTGAATAATGGCGGTCAGTATCGTCCGTTTTCTGTTGTCCAGTTCCATCACCGAATCCTCCTGTCTGCGTTGTTAGCACTCAATCATCGAGAGTGCTAATATTTACGGTCTTAAAGTATCACCATTCCCGGGGTTTGTCAAGCATCATTCACAAAAAAATAAATTGAAATTGGTGAATTATTCGTGTCCGGCCCCCCATCAGCCTCTTTCCGGCAAAAAACAACCGGATTGAACGAGGCCGTTTTTGAAGTGCGGCCGGTTCAATCCGGTTAATTCTGCCATAATATAAATGATTTATACTTTGCTTTTTACTTCGTCATGGCTATGGCTGCAATAAAGGTATCCTTACCATTTAAGTATCCGTAGGCATGGAAGTTCAGCACGGTGCCGGGCGTATGCGCCGACGGATTGACAGAATAGGTCCAGCTTCCGTCGGCCTGCTTCACTGCGGTATACCAGCGGATATCATCCTGTCCGTAGTCGGAGGTCCAGACCGCGAAACGGACGTTTGTATAGCCGGAAGGATTCAGCGCGCTCACCAGGATCCGGTTTCCGGACCAGGCAGCCGTGACGGAGGGCTTCACCACCGCCGGCGCCGGCACATTGACCGTTTTTCCGCCGACTGCCTTCTGCACGCCGTCCGTTATGCCGTAGCAGTGGACGATGTACTCTTCTCCCCCGCCATGCCGGGCGGTCCGGATGGTATACGTCCAGTTTCCTTCACCGTCGGAGGAAGCCTCGTACCAGACCAGGTCATCCTGGCCGCCTGCGGTTGTCCAGGCCGGGAAACGCACCCTGTCAAACCGGTAAGCGCCTGTCAGACTGCAGAGGATGGCCGTCCCGTCCTCCGCGGGGGTGACCGTCAGGACAGGCTTATCTTCCGGAGTCTCGGGGAAGGAAAGCTCCTCGGTGCTTCCGGTCAGGTAGCCCGAAGCCGCCCAGCAGTCCACATACAGCTTTCCGTTTTCCCTGTGGCTGTTCAGATTGACCGTATACGTCCAGGTTCCGTCCGCCTGCAGCGTGGCATTGTACCATTTCAGGTCATTCTGGCCGTTTTCCGCGCCCCAGACCGCAAAACGCACGTTCTTCTCGTCAGAGGCATTTTTCAGGGTAACGCTAAGCCGGGTTCCGCTTTTATTCTTTTCAAGGGTGATTGCCGGCGCCGGAATATCCATCACGACATTTTCCGTCTTCGCGCTTACGAACATCTCCCTGCTGCCCACGATGCCGTAGGTATGGAAATAGTAGGTGTCCGATTTGCCGTGGTTCCTTAAGTTCACGGTCGCCGTATAATTACCGTCTGCATCCTTCTTTAACGTATACCAGACCAGATCGTTCTGGCCGTTCTTCGAGGACCAGACGGCGGTGTGGAGGGTATTGAATATGCCGCTGCCATCCGCTGCAATTGTAATCGTTTTTCCGTCTTCGGAAAGGCTGTAGGTAATCTGCGGCAGCGGAATCTCCACAGTTGCTGCGCCGGCATAACCGCGGTTGCTGTAGACATGAATAATCACCCTGCCCATGGAAGCGAAGCTCTGAACCGGATAGCTGAGGGTAAAGGTTCCGTCCGCATTCCGCCCGGCATTTTTCCACGCCAGATCATCCTGCCCCCTGTCCTCTGTCCAGGCCGCTGCACGCACCCCGGAAAGCTTACTCCCGTCATTTATCCGGACGACAACAGCATTATTCTCCAGTGAGGCAGTCACCTCTGCCTTTGTGCTGAAAAAGCTATACCGCTGGGTCAGCCAATTGCTTAAATAGTCAATTGCGCCGGAAAATGTCGGTGCAAAGGGATTCAGGTCTGACTTCTGGTTATCCTTTCCGAGATAATTCCAGCGCAGGTAATTCATGTCCGCCGATGCGGAAATCTTTTCTGCCGTTTCCCGCACAAAGGCCGCCTGACCGGCAAAGGCATCATCCACCCTGACCAGAAGGCCGGCCAGGTAGTTGGAAAAGGCCGGGATCTGCAGCAGCTTTCTGAACATGACATTATTGGTCTTGAAAAACATCAAGTCGACTGCACTGTAACTCTTTTTGTTGCCCATGCAGGAATCGAAATCCCAGACAGGCCCCATATGAATGACATCTGAAGGCCCGTCCATGTAAAAATAACAGGACGTAGAGCTGGATTCCACGTTGGAATCAAATTCATTGACCAGATACCACTTGGCAAAGGACTCCACGTCAATATAACGGGAGAGGCTTTCATAGGTTATGGAAGCAGCCGGGGTTGAGGAAACATACTGCCAGAACCTGTCGAAGTTGGCCTCAAAAGCATCCAGTGCCTTCTGCAGATTTCCCGGTGTATCCTCGTCCACACATTCCTTCGCCGCGAAGACCCAGCCGATATACTTATCCTTAAACCAGGCATCCTCCTGTGCGTAGAAAAAGCCGTCTCTTTCCACCAGGATTCCCAGCGGGTCTGTCAGGTTCAGCCGGTTATCGCCAATCTCTGCCTTTTCCCCAAGCATATAGGTGCCCTGGTAATCGCCGTCCACCCAAAGATCTACATACCGGTATTCCGTAACATATTCCATATCCATGGCTGCAGCCGAATAAAAGGCCGTCATATTTCTGGCCATGCTGTCATCAAAGGCACTGGCCAGAAGAATCCACTTCTTGGCCTTGGCCATGCCAAGCACCTTCTGCTTCTTATCAAATTTAATCTGATAGCCCCGCTTTGTTGCACTGTCCCAGGTGGTATTTCCCCTGCCCTTAATCTGAACAGTTCCTTCCTGGACCAGGCTGATATCACCGTTCTCATCGGTCAGAAGAAGGGAGTTTCCGCTGTATTTGTCATCCTTACTGTGACTGTTGATATAATCCAGCGTAGTACCGTTTAAAGTGATGCACAGGCTCGGCAGGCCGGACTGCATGGCAACGACCCTGTAGGACTGCCGGCAATCCATAAAATATCCCCGCTGGCGGCAAAAGCGCCGGAAATCACATGGGTTTTCCTGTCCAGTTCACCGGCAGAAACCTCCACCGGCTTGACGCCCATACAATAAACCGGGAAACTGCCGATATCGCCGGTATTCGTCAGGAAGAGATACCATACCCCGTTGCCGGTGGTATAACCCCGGATAACCGAGCCGTAGCTGTCCACTGTGTAGCAGCCGAAAATACCGGTTTCCTCAAAGGGATCCTCTTCTTCGTCAATACCCACCTCCGGAAGCTCAATGTCTTCTCCTGAGGCGCCTGCTCTGGATTCCTGTATTTCCCCTTCGCCCGCCTCACCGGCTTCCGTTTCCCCGGTTCCGGCAGTCGTGTCCGCATCCGTCTGTTCATCCGGGGTCGCTGCAGCGGTGGTTTCCGATAAGCTTTCCGGAACCTCTTCCCCTGCCGTTTCTGTGGAAACACTGCTTTGAGCCTCTGCCTGGTCTGCGGCTGCGGAAACGCTGCCCGCAAGCAGTGAAAAGCCCATGATGCCTGTCATAAGCAATGCCAGAATTCTCTTCCTCATGACATTTTTCCTTTCCCGTTTTATACCGATAACAAATGCCGGGCTGCCATAAATCCGCCCGGCATCTGCAGTCAACCGATACTCTTCTTTACATCCAGAGCCAGCTTTTTCATTTCCTCCGCGCTTTTCCGCACCGCATCCGTTATCTTTGCGCCGCCAAGAATCCTTGCCAGCTCCTCCACGGACTGCTCCCCGTCCAGAACCGTGATATCCGTCACCGTCCGGTCGTTCTCCACCTTCTTCTCAATCAGGAAATGGGTGTCCGCCATGGCCGCTATCTGGGCCAGGTGGGTGATGCAGATAACCTGGTGGTTTCGGCCGATGGCCGCCATTTTCTCCGAGACCATCTGGGCGGTCCGGCCGCTGATGCCGGAATCGATTTCGTCGAAAATCAGCGCTTCCGTTTCGTCCTCCTCCGCCAGCAGAGTCTTGATGGCCAGCATAATCCGGGAAAGCTCACCGCCGGAGGCCACCTTTGCCAGCGGCCGCAAATCCTCTCCGGGATTGGTGGAAATCAAAAATTCCACGCTGTCGGTTCCCGAAGGAGAATAGCTCTCCTTTTCGGTAAAGGCGATATCAAAGGCCACCCGGTTGAAATTCAGCTCCGCAAGCTGGGCCGCAATGCCCGCGCTTAACCGCTTCGCGGCGGCTTTCCGCACCCGGCTTAAATCTGCCGAGGCCTTTTTCAGCCGGTCCTCGGCTTCCCCCTTTTTGCGGTTCAGCCCGGCCAGCTGTTCCTCGTAATTTTCCAGAAAGGCCATGCGCGCCTTTCTTTCCTCCAGGCTTTCGAAGATTTTCCCCACGGTGCTGCCGTAGCGGGTCATGAGCCGCCGGATTTCATCCAGCCGGTTCTCCGTATTCCGGAAATCCTCCTCGGAAAAAGAGGAATTCTCAAGATAATCGGACGCCTGCCGGTTCACCTCCGAAAGCATGCCCTCGGCATCCGCCAGGGAATCATAGAGGTCTTTCAGGGAATCGTCAAAGGCAAGCACCCCGGAAAGCTCCTGCAGGGCCCTTCCGACCCGGTCCCCGGCTCCGTCCTCATAGCCCGTCAGGGCATGAACGGTTCCCAGGGCCTCGGCGATGCTCCTGGCATGGTTCATCCGGCGGTAGGCCGCCTCCAGCTCCTCCTCTTCCCCCTCATAAAGGCCCGCATTTTCGATTTCATCCATCTCAAACTGCAGGAAGGATTTCTCCCGCTCCCGGTCGCTTTCCGAAAGGGTGTAGCCCGCCAGCTCCTTTTCCAGGGAGGTAAAGCTTCTGTAGGCCTCCCGGGTCTCCTGCAGGGGTCCTGCAAGGCTTTCCCCTGCATATTCATCCAGGATATCCAGCTGCCTTGCGGGATACAGCAGGGACTGGTGCTCATGCTGTCCGTGAATATCCAGCAGAAGACCTGCCGCCTTCTTTAAAAGGGCTACGGTCACATTCTCCCCGTTAATCCGGGAAATGCTCCTGTTCCGCATGATTTTCCGGGAAATCAGCACCTCTCCGTCCTCGGGATAGATATCCAGCTCCGCCAGGGCCTGCCGCACCTTCGGGTGATGGACGGAAAAGCTCAGCTCCACCAGGGCGAATTCCGCCCCGGAACGGATAATGTCCGCCCCGGCCTTTGCCCCGAGGGCCAGGTTTACCGAACCCAGCAGCAGGGATTTGCCTGCGCCGGTTTCACCGGTCAGGATATTTAACCCCGGATAAAAGGATACCTCGGTTTCTTCAATCAGCGCGAGATTTTTTACATGTAAATAGTCCAGCATACTCTGCCTTTCTCTCTCTTCCTGCCCCCGGCCTGTCTGTTTACTCCCGGATCCGGTTCTCCAGAATCACGGCCAGCTCTTCGGCCGCCTCCACGCTCTTGGTGGCGCAGAACACCGTATCGTCCCCGGCGATGGTTCCCACGATCTGGTCGCCCAGGGCATCATCCAGGGCAGTGGCCGCTGCCATGCCCATGCCGATGGCGGTTTTCACCACCAGGATCGTTCCCGCCGGTTCCATGGAAACCACCGTTTCCTTCAGCACCCGCATCAGCCGGTCGGTCTTTTCCCCGCTGCCGTGGCTGCTGACCGCGTATTTCACCCTGCCGGAATCGGTGGGCACCTTGGTGAGTCTCAGCTGCCGGATGTCCCGGGACACCGTGGCCTGGGTTGCCTTGAAACCTCTTTCGTTCAGTTTTTCCACCAGTTCTTCCTGTGTGCCGATCTGGTACTGCTCAATCAGCTTCATTATTTCCGCATGTCTTGCGATCTTCACAATCAACCCTCCCTTTTCACAGCATCGTACTCATTTTCTGTCTGAGTGTATCCCAGAAACTGTCTTCGTTCACCCGGATAAGCCGGGCATTTTCCCGGGAAGCGGTTATGGCCAGCCTGTCGCCGGTCTTCACCGCCACCTTTGTGTCCCCGTCAAAAGCGGCTTCCGCCGTAAGCACGGCCCCGTCCTTGTCGGGTCCCAGCTCCACCTCTATCCGGCTGTCCGCCGAATGAATGAC
>CADBNF010000064.1 GCA_902796005.1 uncultured Lachnospiraceae bacterium
ATGTGCAGTAAATAAAAAGGCCGGCCCGAGAACCGGACCGGCCTTTTTATTGCCTGATGGTGCTTTCAGCAAAGCGCTGTGGTTATTGATGGGAAGCTATACTGGCTTTGATGGCGTCGAAGGACTTCTCGCTGATGACATGTTCGATCTTACATGCATCGTCTGTAGCGGTCTGTTCATCCACGCCGAGGCTCATCAGCAGGCGGGAAAGGACCACATGCCGTTCGTAAATCTTCTCGGCAATGCCTTTTCCCTTTTCAGTAAGGGAGATGAATCCCTCATTGTCGATGACGATACAGTCATCTGCCTTGAGCTTGGAAAAAGCTCTGCTCACGGAAGCTTTGGAATAACCCATTTCCTCCGCAACGTCGACTGAACGGATATGGCTTTTCTCCATAAGCATCGTCAGTATGGTTTCCAGATACATTTCACCGGATTCCTGCATTGTACTCACCTCACGTCCGATAAATAGTAATTTATTGTAGCATGGTTTCTGAAGGAAAACAAGCTGAAACTGGGAATCAACCCCAAAAAGATAAAATAATCTATACTGTAAAGGATAATTGTTATGGAAGCAAAAAGCACAGCAAAGGATTTAAGTCAAATCGCTATTATGAGCGCAGTAATCTGTGTATGCGCCTGGATTACCATTCCCATTCCCGGGGTACCCTTTACCCTGCAGATCTTCGGTGTGTTTACCGCGCTGAAGCTGCTGGGCGGCAAAAAGGGTACGATTTCGATTGTTCTGTATATTCTCCTGGGCCTTGTGGGCCTGCCGGTCTTTTCTTCGTTCCAGGCCGGACCCGGGGCATTGTTCGGCCCCACCGGCGGCTACATCATGGGCTTTGTGATCATCGGCCTTGTGTACTGGGCCTGCACCCCGCTTTGCCGTAACGCACTTACGAGGAACCTGTCCCTCATCATCGGCCTGGCGTTCTGTTATCTCTTCGGTACTTTCTGGTTTACCGCGCTGATGACCGCCCGGGGCAATGTCATGACCGTGGGCAAGGCGCTGATGCTCTGCGTTATCCCCTTCATCCTGCCGGATCTGGGCAAGCTGGCCCTGGCCGAGCTCCTGGCCGGGCGGTTGAAGAAGGTAGTGCGGTAAAAAAATAAAAGACCTTGGTATAAAAAATTTTAAACTGCATACCATGTATATTTCTTCCAGGAGACCGCTCTCGCTAGTCCTCGCTCCAGCGGTACTAAGGCTCGCCTTAAAAGCTCGCCAAGTACCGGGGCTGCGGAGTCTCCTTTCAGAATATATACAAGGTATGCAGTTTCTTACTTTTACCAAAGTCTTTTTATTTTTTTAATATGACAGGTTTCCCCTCGGCGTCGAGCAGGGGGGTCAGGCCGCCGGCACCGTTCTCGGACCGGATCCACAGATAATGAATGCCGGTTTCCCTGTCCACAAGGATGGAGGCCTGCTCCTTATCCTGGCCGGGCAGGGTTTCCTGGTGCTGCACCCGAAATCTTTTTCCCAGCATATCCGTCCTCCTCTATATCAGTTCTTTTCCGGAAAAAGCTCCAGCGCCTTTGCGGCGAAACGCTCGCCGTAGATGCGGAAGTTGTCCCTGTAATTTTCCATCTTGTTGTGGCTTTCCAGATTGTCATTGATGCCCACCGGTCCCAGGTGAATGACCGGAAGACCGTAGGCGCCGCCGCCGGAATAGGCCATCATACCCATGGCGATTTCTCCGGTGAGGAGGGACTGGATGACCAGGTCCGCGCCGCCGTGGGTGAACTGGGCCGTGGCAAAGGCGCCGCCCAGCTTGCCTGCCACCTTGAGCTTCATGCCCGACTCCATCAGCCAGGTGCGCATGGCCGGGGTCATGAGGGCGGCATAGACCGGGCAGCCCAGGACAAGTCCCTTTGCCTGGCTGACGAAGGTGTAGTCCACATCCTCCAGGCTGAAGGCTTTGGCTTCCACGTCGCCCGCTTTTTTCATGCCTTCGACGATCCATTTGGCCGCCTTTTTGGTGTTGCCGGTTTTCGTATCATAAATAACTGCCAGTTTCATTCTTACTCACTCCTCCTTGAAGGCCTTCTTTCGTATTTGCGATTTAATCATACCACGAAAAGAAAAAACATGGTATGATAAAAATGTGATGTGCCGGCGAAAAGCGCCGGGCAGGAGGAACCATGAAGCCACAGATTCTTTACCATTATACGGATTATACTTCACTGAACGGCATCCTGGGCAGCCGGGAGCTGCGCGTAAACAATGTGCTGAATATGAACGATGCAGCGGAGATGGAGCTTTTCACCGACGGGATATTTGAAGCGGTGGTGAAAAGACTGCGCACCGAGGGGCATGAGGAGAAGGCGGAGCAGATGGCCGTCCTTTTCGCAGAGGAGAAAAGCAAATACTACGATTATTCGGTATATGCCGCCTGCTTTTCCGCCTACCGGGACGATGCTTCCCAGTGGGAACGATATGCCTACGACGGCAAGGGCGTGTGCCTGGGTGTAAGGCGCGACCTGCTGGAGAAGATGACCGACGGCGTCCTCACCCTGCAGCAGGTGTTTTACCGGGATGACATGGAAGCCCACCCCCTGGTTTCGGAATTCTGCACCCTGGCCCTGGCCACCGACGACCTTACCCAGGACAATCCGGACATGGAGGAAACCGTCATAAAGGTCTGGCGCAATTCCGCCTCCTTCAAGCATCCCTCCTTTTCCAGCGAGCATGAGGTGCGGCTGGTCATCTTCCCCTTTGCGGTGGAGGATTTTGCCGTAAAGGCCAGATACCATGTGGCCAGAGAGCGGATTAAAAAGTATTATCCGCTGAACCTGGACATCCTCTGCACCCGTGCCGGCACGACGCTGGAGGAGCTGGTCACGGAGATTATCATCGGACCGGAGTCCACCCAGTCTCCGCCGATTCTGAAGGATTACCTGAAGGACATTGGCCTGCCTGGCCTTGCGGACAAGGTTGTGCGCTCCGACTGTCCGCTGCGGAAGAGAATTTAGCAAAAGAGCCCGGCAAAGATAAAGAGCCGGAGAAGGAAGAATATGGAAGACCGCACGGAGAAAGTGAGAGAATTCTTAAAAAATGATATTTATGCCACGGAGGTGACGGGCATTGTGATAGAAGAGGCAGGGGAGCGGTATGCCCGGTGCAGCCTGGCTCTGGATACGCGCCACAGAAATGCCAACGGCCAGGTGATGGGCGGCGTCCTGTTTACCCTGGCGGATTTCACCGTGGCCGCGGCCTTAAACGACGGGGAAGGAGCGCCCTTCGTCTCCCTGTCCGCGGACATCCAGTTCCTGAAGCCCGCGAAGGGAAGCCTTCTGACCGCCGAAACAACCTGCATAAAGGCCGGCCGGACCGTCTGCTTCATGGAGGTCCTCGTCACCGACGACCTGGGAAATAAAACCGCAAAGCTCACCGGGACGTGGATGAAGGCGGGCTGAGGGAAAAAGGGCAGGGCAGAAATATTTTCATCTACCCCTTGCATTTTCGTCAGACCTGTATTATAATCCGCATTACCATTTGAATATGGCTTGTCAAAAGCCGCTGTTTTGAACAGTACCGAAGGAGGATTCCACAGGTGGAGTCTGCCCATTCGGGAATGTTCAAAGCAGCGGCTTTTTGCTGCGCTTTCGAACCTGCACCTTGACAATTTCATCCTTCGATGCACCGGAAACGGACAGCCGGGGAAGCCGCGCGATGACAGGAGCGGGCCAGGGCGCCGGAAGGTGCAGACGGAGACTTAAGATTACTTTTGTGAAGCATTTTTTTATATAGAGAAAGGCGTGGCATATGACAAACTGCAGAGAAATGGTAAGCGGACACCCGGTAAATGCAGCAGCTTTGCGGATAAAGCCCGACAGGGGCAGCCGCAGCAGCGCATCTGATACGGCAAGGGCCGGCGAAAGATTCTTTAAAGCCGCGGCAAATCTGCCGGAGGGCGTATTCCTGGGCTGGCAGATAGAAAAAGATGAGAAAGGCGGTTGCCGGGCAGCTGTCTTTACCGGGGCCGGCGTGCGGACCATGGCCCTGGACTATAACTGGATATTCAGAAAATGCGCGGAAGCGGGAAACAGGCCTTCCCACATGCTGCAGGACCTCTTCGAGGACGACCGGAAGGTGTACGTCCTGGTCAGGGAAAACGGCGTGACGGAAAGCATAAAGAAGAAAGGCGAATTTGAGGACGTCTGGGGCGATGAGGACGACGACGGAGATTACTGCTCCGGGCAGTATTTCCCGGAAATGTTCGAGCTTTTGCAGCAGAGTGATGCGGTTGTCCGGATGACCGCGGCCCGGAGTCGGGCTGAGGGCAGCTGCTGCGGACGGCTGTTTATCAGTCTTCCGAAGGAAGCTGGCTTAAGCCTGCAGACCGCGGTTTCCTTAAGCTTCTCCGGCATGCGCCTTACGGAGCTGACCGAGGATTTCCGGACGGAAACGACGGACGGCTGCCTGTCCGACGGCTATTTTCTGGACAGCTTTGCCCGGTTCCTGTCCGTGCTGAAAAGCAGGATGCAGCCGGAATACACGCCGCAGGCGCTGGCAGAACTGGATATCGAAGAGCTGGAGCTGTCCGTGAGGAGCTACAACTGCCTGAAAAGGGCTGGCATCCATACGGCCGGCCAGCTGCTGGAATTAAGCGACGACGAGCTGCGGGACATCCGGAACCTCGGCAGCAAAAGCATTGAGGAAATCCGGGAGGCCTGTGACTTCCTGCTGGCCCAGGCGGAAAAAAACGCCCGGACCGCCAGACCTGCTGCACAGGCTGCAAAAGACAGGCATCCGAAGAAGAAATCCGCGGCGGAACGGCTGGAGGAGCTGGTCGGCCTGGCAGGCGTCAAGGAGCAGCTTCGTAAGATAGCCGCCTATGCGAGAATGAAAAAGAATTTCTGCGGGCAGGACAGGGACAGGCTTTCCCTCTCCCTGCACATGGAATTTACCGGCAATCCCGGCACCGCCAAAACCACCGTCGCCCGGCTTCTGGCAGAGTATTTCTGCGAAATCGGGCTGCTGGCCGATTCAACCATCGTGGAAGCCGGCCGGGCAGACCTGGTGGCCCGGTATGTGGGCCAGACCGCGGAAAAGGTGAAGGAAGTGTTCCGCAAGGCGAAGGGCAGGCTTCTGTTCATCGACGAGGCCTACGCCCTTTCCGAGACCTGGAAGGGGTCCTACGGGGACGAAGCCATCAATACGATTGTCCAGGAAATGGAAAACCACAGGGACGAGACGATTGTCATCTTCGCCGGTTATCCGGAGGAGATGGAAGCGTTCTTCAGCCGGAATCCGGGCCTTCGCTCCCGGGTGCCCTTCCACCTGCATTTCGCGGATTATACCCCGGAAGAAATGCTGCAGATTACGGAGCGGGAAGCCCGTCTTTCAGGCTTTTTGCTGGAAGACGCCGCCCGGCAGAGAATTCTGTCAGCCTGTGAAAAAGCTGCCGGCCGTCCAGAAGCGGGCAACGGCCGTTTCTGCCGGAACCTGGCGGAGCAGGCGCTTCTGAATTACGCCGTCCGGGTTTACGGGAACCTGCCCCAGCCGGACCACAAGAACCGGGACCGCATCCTCCTCGCAGAGGATTTCACCCTTCCGGAGGGCTTTCCGGAAGAGAAGAAAACCCGCCCCATCGGTTTTCGTGCGGGCTGACGAAATGACAAATAAGAATACAACCAATCTCTTTCCTGTGTTACAATAGTACCAGGAGGTGAAGGAATGGAAACGTATTTTGCTGACCGGATACCGGATAAGCCGGAAAACGAATACAAAAAAGAGGCCGCGGACCGGCTTCTGGCCGTGGCGCAGACCTATCTGGACAATGCGGAAAAGCTAATCTATTCCTACGGAAGCCGGACCTTTCTGTCGGGCTTTGCCCTCTATGACCCGGCGTACGGCGGGCGGGGAAATATCGACTGTTCCACCTTCGTGCTCCTGGTGTTTTCCGGGATACCCTATGAAAAAAGCCCCTATGCCACAGGCAGTTCGCAGAACCTGAATGACCTGCGCGCCTCCTGGGCGGATCCGGCCCTGACGGATTTTTCAAATCTGCCGGAACGGTTCATCGATATCGCCGAGCGCATCGGCCGGCAATACCTGGCAGGCCCGAAAGGGCTGGATCTGGAAAAGGCCGAGGCCATGGGCATCAGTGTGAAGACCCTGGGAGAGGAAATCCGGAAAACCGGCGTGGGCCGGCGGTCGGCAACCATCACCCGGTATTTTCTGGAGCGGGGCGAATGCTTTGCCGACCCGGAAGCGCGGCAGCCCGGGGATATTGTATTTTACCGGAATCCCGGTTTTTTCCGTGAGGGGGACAGGAAATTCAGGACAGAAGAGACCATCACCCATGTGGGGATTGTCTGGAAGGATACCGCGTTCATGGTTAATTCCGCCGGCTATGTGAAAAAAGAGAGGGCGGAAGAGGAAGGCCTTCCGGCCGTGGCCCTGGCGCCGGTATGCGGAAAAAGAACGCCGGCCTTTTTTGCCAGGCCGGCGAACTAAAGCCTTCTCCTGGGAGAAGGTGTCACGCCGAAGGGCGTGACGGATGAGGGGCCCCTCACCCGATTAGATTTTTCTTTCGAAATACAGATTTTTCTCCGGATCCAGGGGGCCGGCGTCAGCGGCGGCGAAGCCCTGGGCCGTCCAGAAGGCTGCGGCATCCGAATTGGATTTGCGGATGCCCACACCCAGGTGCCGGATGCCCTGGCCGGCCAGCGCTGCCCGGATATCCGCAAAGAGCTGGGAGCCGATGCCCTGCCGCTGCCTGTCTGCATCCACCATGAACCAGCCGATGAAGGCGGACTGGTCATCCGGATAGCCGGTAATCAGGTCCAGCACGGCGGTCAGCTCATCCTTTTCATCGTAAAAACCAAGGAAATACTGCTTATCCCCTTCCTCAAAGTCGGGCAGGTCGGTGATCACGTCCGTCAGGCCCCGCAGGGCGAAGGCCACCTGCTCCTTCCGGTAGTATTTCCGGTTGCCCCGGTACAGGTGATAGACGGAGGAGATGCCGGGCTCCTTTATCCGGCGCACCTCAAACTGGGAGGAAAGCGCCGTGATATCCAGCCCCTCCTGCCGGCGGGCTTCCTCATAGTCCAGGGCCGGGCGGAACTGGGTTTCATACAGCTCCTTGTAGACGCCGCCGGCTGCCAGCAGCTCGTCGTGGCTGCCCTGTTCGTAGATAATACCGTCTTTTACCACCAGGATTTTGTCCGCTTTGAGGATGGTGGAAAGCCGATGGGCGATGACGATGCTCGTGCGGCCCTCCATCAGGGCTTCCAGGGCATCCTGGATGGCATTTTCCGAGATGGAGTCCAGGGCGGAGGTCGCCTCGTCCAGAATGAGGATCTTCGGGTCCTTCAGGATAACCCGGGCGATGGACAGCCGCTGCTTTTCACCGCCGGAAAGCTTCAGTCCCCGGTTTCCCACCACGGTATTGTAGCCCTCCGGCTGGGAAACGATAAAATCATGAATGCTTGCGATCCGGCAGGCATTTTCCACTTCCTCCATGGAGGCATCCTCTTTTGCATACCGGAGGTTGTCCAGAATCGTACCGTTGAAGAGGTAGGTATCTTGGGTCACCATGCCGATATTTGACCGAAGCCAGAAAAGATCCATGTCCCGCACGTCCACGCCGGCTATGCTTACCGAGCCGGCCAGCACATCATAGAGCCGGGGAATCAGGTTCACCACCGTGGATTTACCCGAACCGGAGGGCCCGACGATGGCGTACATCTTTCCGCCGGGCACGGTAAAGCTCACATCCTTTAAAATTGTCGTTTCCGGCGTATAGCCGAACTTCACATGCTCATAGACAATATCCTCGTCGGCAAGGACCGGCTTTTTCCCGTTTTCCGGATTTTTAATCGGGTTCTCCCGGTCCAGATAGTCGAAAATACGGGTGAACAAAGCCAGGGACCGGGTGAAATCCACCTGGATATTTAAAAGGGATTCCACCGGCCGGTACAGGCGGTTGACCAGGGATACGGTGGCGGTGATGACGCCCACGGTCAGGGTCGGGTCAAAGCGGCGGATGATGAACAGGCCGCCGAAGAAATAGATGAGTAGCGGACCGATGGTGGTGAACATGCCCATCATTACGTGGAACAGCCGGCCGGAGGTGGCTTCCTTTAAGGAAAGCTTTGTCACTTCGCTGTTGATCCGGACGAAATTGTCATATTCCTTCTTCTCCCGGGTGAACAGCTTCACCAGGAGGGAGCCGGAGACGGAGAGGGTTTCGTTGATGACCTGGTTCATTTCATCGCTTTTGGCCTGGCTTTCCGTCAGCAGGCTGTAGCGCTTCCTGCCTGCGCTCCTGGTGGGCAGGATGAGCAGGGGAATCACCACGATGCCCACGATGGCCAGCTGCCAGCTCATGGTAAAGAGGGCCACCAGGGTGGTGACCACCGTTGCGGTATTGCTGACGATGGACTGCAGTGTCCCGGAGATCACCGAGCTGACCCCGCTGATGTCCGTATTCATCCGGGTAATGATGTCACCCTGCTTTTCCGTGGTGAAAAAGCCGTGGGGCATGTATTCCAGGTGCTCGTACATCTGGTTTTTCATGTCGAAGATAATCCGCTGGGAAATCCAGGAATTGATGTAGCTGTTCACCAGACCGATGACCTGGCTGGCAGCCGTAGCGATGAGGGCGAAAATCAGCAGCTTCACCAGAAGCACCAGATCCTTGCCCACCAGGGCGTCATCCACGATGTGCCCGGTGATGATGGCGGGCAGCAGGCCGATGAGGGAGGAAATGATAATGGTGACAAATACCAGCAGGAACTGCCAGCGGTAGGGCTTCAGGTAGGAAAGAATCCGTTTGATCAGACCCTTCGTCACCTTCGGCATGTTCTTTTTTTCTTCGTCGGTCAGGAACCCTCTGGGTCCCCCGTGTCCGGGTCCGGGCATACTGCTACCTCCATGGACATTGGGGTGTCCGCGCCCCTTTGCCGGAGGGCGGACAGAAAAACAGGTTACAGCTTAAAGCAGAAGTGCAGACAGGCCCGCAAGGCCCGTTCCCACGCCGGCGTCCAGGGAAGCAATAATGTACCAGAAGTATTCCATAGATGCCTGCTCTGCTTTCATTGAATATATTTATAATACCGATTGATTATACCATGGTTTCTCCTGTATTAACAATAAAAAAGGGGCTGCGCGTGCATGCGCAGCCCTTGTTAAAGCTTATTACTCCAGAATGGTGAACCCTTCCGCGCTGGGTACGTGGAATTCCATCACGTAGGTACCCTTGGTGGCAATGCCGATGGCTTCCACCTTCGTTCCGTTTGCAGGCGTCTCCACACCCTCGGGCAGGTACAGGGAAAGACCGAGCTTGGTAGTTCCCTCCGCATTTGCCTCCATGATGGCCGGGGTGCTGGTATCCTTCTGGTAGATACCGGTGATCTTGATGACGGTGCCTTCCTTGACCTCCATGTTGCTCATCTTCTTCATCAGGGCCTGGATGCCGTCGAAATCACCGAATTCAACTACGATTTCCGGATTGGACAGGTCAACGTCCGCAGTTGCTTCCGGGGCAGCCGCGGCGCTGCTGCTGGTGGCGGCAGGGGTGTCGTTCCCGGAATTATTGCCGGAATTTCCGCCGCCGCAGGCGGCAAGGCCTGCGGTAAGCAGGGCAGCAGCCAGAATAAGTGCTATCTTTTTCATTTTTTTCCTCCTTGTTTAAAGAAAATTGCTTCTTTTTGATAAGGCGGAGACAATATTCCGCCATTTTTATAATACAATATCGAGGTCAGCCGTGCAATTGTCCGAACGGCTCATTTTTCATCCTTTCCGCCGGCGAAAATATGTTTTACTTTTTCTTACGGATACGCTATGATAATACGGCTGAGAAAAAGACAGGCGAAAGAGAATAAACGGACAGGAGTAACAAGCATGCTGAAAAACATTGAAGAGCTGGAGCACAGCAGGATAAAAATGACCGTGGAGATTCCCGCGGAGGAAGTGGCCGCCATGGAGGAGGCCGTATTTCAGGAGGAAAAGGGCAATTTTGTCATTCAGGGCTTCCGAAAGGGCAAAGCGCCGCGGAAGATGATTGAGCAGGTATACGGCAAGGGCATATTTCTGCAGGATGCCGTTGATCGTCTGCTTCGGGAGGAATATCCGAAGGCCTATGACGAGGCGGCTGCCAAAGGCTATGATATCGTGACCATGCCGGAAATCAACCTGGTGCAGGTCGAATCCGGCCAGGCGCTGATTTTTGAAGCGACGGCGGTGAAGAAGCCGGAGGTTCAGCTGGCGGATTATAAGAATCTGAAGCTGGACGAGGAAAAATACAGCACCGAGGTGACGGAAGAGGAAATCGACGCGGCGCTGCAGGAAGCCAGGGAAGGCCTGGCCCGCATCGTGCCCGCTGATCGGCCGGTAAAGGACGGAGACCTTATCAAGCTGGATTTCCTGGGCAAGGTGGACGGCGTTGCCTTCGAGGGCGGCGAAGCGCAGGATTATGACCTGACCATCGGTTCCCACAGCTTTATCGACGGCTTCGAGGAGCAGCTGATCGGCATGTCCGTGGGCGAAACAAAGGACATCGAGGTGACCTTCCCGGAAGCCTACCATGCGGAAGAGCTGGCCGGCAAACCGGCAGTCTTTACCTGCACAATCAAGGACGTGAAGGAAAAGGAGCTGCCGCCTCTGGACGACGAGTTTGCGGAGGAAGCCTCCGAGTTTGATACGCTGGAGGAATACCGCGCAGATATTATCCGGCAGCTGCAGGAGGAGAAGCAGGAAAAGGCTGCAAAGGACAAAAAGGATGCCTATGTAGAGCTGCTTTCCGAAAATACGCAGATGGATATCCCGGAGGAGTGGATCCTGGAGGAAGCCCAGGCTGAGGTGGACAATTTCGGCCAGCAGATTGCTTCCCAGGGTGTAACGCTGGATGATTACCTGCAGCATTCCGGCCAGACGAAGGAAGACCTGATTGCTTCTGTTAAAGAGCCTGCTTTAAAGCAGATCAAGGGCAGACTGGTGCTGGAAGCCGTGGCGAAGGCGGAGAACCTGACCGTGAGCGAAGAGGAGCTGGAGAAGGAACTGACCGCCATGGCGGAGGAATACGGCATGGACGTGGAGCAGATCAAGAACGCCATCGGACAGACGGAAACGGATGCGCTGAAGGAAGATATCCTGCGAAGCAAAGCCCTGGATTTCCTGTATGAAGTGAACGCGTAACAGCGTGACAGGGGGACGGTTCTTTTGTCATCTTTTGTTCGCAAAAGATGACAAAAGAACCGTCCCCCTGTCACACCCGTCCCCCTGTCGCATTTGATCTCAGCGCGGACGGCCGCAGGTTGTGCAGAAGCGTATACCGGCCGCATTTCTCGCGCCGCATTCCGGGCAGAACCAGCCTCCGGATGAGCCTCCGGAGGGTCTCTGGAAGGAAGCCGTTGTCCCGCTCCAGTCAATTTCCTGGTCCTTGGGCCAGGTGACGGTGTAGGAGAGGGCAAGCTCCAGGGGCTGTTCCGGAACCAGCTCGGTTATCCAGGTCAGTTCGCCGGTTTCCTGATTCACCGAAGCGCCGCTTAATTCCTCCGGCGTTACGGTGATTTTTTCATTTCGGGATACCGGGATACGGTCCTTCACCTGAATGGTCTCAAATTCCGTAACGTTTCCGGCGATGCGGATGCGGTAGGAAAGCTTCCGGCTCTGGACGTTGCGTATAAGGGCGGAGGAGCCGGAATCAATGCTCTGCTCCCGGGTAACGGTGAACCGCTCGTCCCTGCCCAGGGGCAGAAGGAAGGTCTCCTTGGTCTTATCCGGCGAAATATAGGTTTTGCCGATATAGGTGTCCCGGACATAGACGGCCATGGAAGCGGCGGGCAGGTTCCATTCCTTTGTGGCGACCTCCGCGGTAAACCATACGGAGGAATCCAGCATGGGCACGGCGGTCAGCCGGTAGGTGCCGGGAATGATGAAGTTCTGCAGATCCGCCATATTGCCCAGGGCCCCGTCGGAGATGTCCCTTCCGCCGGGCAGCTGCCAGGAGGTCTGGGTTTCCTGGGATTCCGCCACGCCAAGAGGCGTTTCAACCCGGGCAAAGTTCATCTCCTCCATCATCGGCGCGAAATCCGCGGTATCCTCCAGGGAGGCTGTTTTGGCGGAAGCACGTGCCGATCTGCCGCCGGAGGCAGGCGCAGCCGCCGCATACATAACGGGCTGCGGCACCGGCACAACCCTGAAATTCAGCCAGGCCGGACGGAGGGTGGGAATGTTCAGGGAAATGAAGGGGTTGCCGGTATTCAGGCTGGTTTCCACATTTTCCCAGTTTTCCCCGGTGGTCTGGACGATTTTCGCCCGCATCCTTACGGTCAGGGGCTGGTCTCTGTCCGTGAAATGCACCTCGTACTGGGGTTCCCAGCCAGCGGCATTTTCCTGGTACTGGAGGAAGAAGGGGCAGTCCATCGCCCGGGAGGAAAGCACGTCCAGGGAAATCACCGGAAGCGCTTCCTTCGCCTGCTGCTCGTTTAATTTCTTTGTAATCTCTATTCTCTTCTTCCCCAGGGACTGCAGGGTCGCGGATACGCTGCCGAGCCGTTCCGGCAGCACGTCCAGGTAAGCGAGGATTTTATCCGGCTCCACCTGGCTTGCCCCGTGGAAATCCCCGTTTTCCTTCAAAAGCTTCAGCTGGATATTTGCGGCGTCGATCTGCTGCTGTACAAGACCCAGCTCATCCTCCAGGGCCGCGGAGGGCTTTTCCTCAAGGACGTCCCTGGCGGAAAGCACCTGGATATTTTCCGCGGAAACCATGTCCGGGAAACGTAAGGAAAGGGTGTCCGGAAGGGCGCTGACGGTCAGGCCGCCGATGAGCACGCGGTTTTTGCCCTCGACAAGGGAAACCGTACCGAAGCGCTCCACGGTACAGCCGCTTTTGAATATTTTTACTTTATTTACACGGGTTTCGATAATCTGCATGGTATTCTCCTTTTTATTGTTCTGCCGGTCTTCCGGCATATTAATTATAACAGAAAAGATATAAATATTTGTTTACAGAATAGCATAACAGTCCGCCCTCTTTCAAGCCGAAGCGTCAGTTAAAAAATTATCCGCGGGAAAAAATAATACCGGCCGGGCGGGAAAATAAACGGCTTTCCTTTTACGGCCTGTTCTGCTATAATAAAAATACCCTCAGCTAGTGTTGCTTACTTCTTCCTTTTAAGAACCAGCGGCACAATTTCTGGGGGCTTTTTTTCAAAAGCTTATCGCAGCAGCCTCGAAAGGGGAAAAGGAGGACATCCCGATGAAAGAGATTTACCGGAAATACCTGTTCAACCGGCATGTTTTCGTGGCCGGAGAGGCAAAGGAAGAAAACCGTTTTGCCGTCCTGTATGCCCTGGCCGGGCTGTTCGGCATCCGGATAACGAAGGGGAGAAACCTGGCGGACAAAGAAATGATAAAGCTGGCTTCCCTCTGTCTTGGAAAAAATGTGCCGGATCCCTTTTACCGGGGCTTTCCGGCTTCCGTCCGGGAGCTTTCCCCGGACGCTCTGCTCTACGACCAGCTCCTGCACTACGTGACCACCTACGGACTGGGGGATTTCTCCGAGGCCGGGCATTCGGTTTTCGAGCGGCAGTTCGAGCGGACCGCCTTCCGGGAAAAGACGGAGATCCGGGATTTTGTCATCCTGACCGAGGCGGAGGCGGAAGCGCTGCTTTCGGAGACGGCGGAAGGCCTGCTGGCAGGCACAAGGCCCCTAAATGAAGAGCAGTACGCTGTCCTTGAGAATTTCCTGCGGGAATATGCCTTCACCGTGACGAGGATCGCCTCCAAAAATACCTGCGTGCGTCTGCTGGCGGATACGGGCAGGCTGGATCTGGTGCGGTTCCTTTCCCTGCCGGACGTGATAAAGCTGGCGGATGAAATCCAGTTCCGCAAATACGGAAGCGAAGACCTGAAGGACCTGCATTTCCAAAGCGCGGACCGGCGGCTCATCACCCGGGTGCTGGACCTTCTGCTGGAGAATGAAAATGCGGATATCCGCACCTGTTACGAAAAGAAAAAGCTCTGGAACGGGCTGCTGCACCACATACACTACAAGCCGAAAAACAAAACCGCCGAAGCCTTCCTGGCCGCCATGCGGGGCCGGGAAAACCGGTCGGTGTATGCGTCGGTGGAACGCCTGGCGGCGGAGGGAAAGCCCGTGGAAGCCGCCCGGTACCTGCGGCAGGAAAAGGGAAGCGGCGCGTTGCTGCGGCAGCTGGACTTCCTGGTCAGCCGGTGTCAGACAATGGAAGAGGTCAAAAGCATTGCGGACCTTGCGGGCACCGGAAACACCCTCATCCTTCTGCAGCTGCTGATCCGCTACAGCCGTCCGGAAACGGGGGCCAGGACCTTCGTATTTCCCCGGCATAACAAGACGAAGATACATTTCGAGGTACTGCCGGAAGGTGCAAAACGGCAGACCCTGCTTTCGGCAGAAACCCTGGACTTTCTGCGGCAGGAGATTGAAGAAAAGCTGAAAGCCGCGCTGAAAAACCGGCTCGGAAAGGTTTATATCGACCCGGACATGAAGCGGTACGCCCTTCCCCTTAACGAAAGCGCCGCCCAGGGCGGCTTCGGCGTGCTGGCAAAGGGCACCCGCCTGCCGCTGCCGGCGGGCAAAAAGGTCCGCGCCTTTACCTACTGGGAAAAGGTGGAGGACATCGACATTTCCGGCTTCGGCATCGCCCGGGAGGGGGATGAGCAGGTGGAATTTTCCTGGCGGACGATGGCGGGCGAACAGTCCGCTGCCGTCACCTATTCCGGGGACCAGACCAGCGGCTATGACGGCGGGTCGGAATATTTCGATTTTGACCTGGACGAATTCCGGCAGCAGTATCCGACAATCCGGTACATGGTTTTCTGCGATAATGTGTTCACGGGCACACCGTTTTCCGCCTGCATCTGCCGGGCCGGGTATATGATGCGGGACGTGCAGGATTCCGGCCGGGTTTTCGAGCCGAAAACCGTACAGTCCGCCTTTACGATAAACTGTAACAGCACCTTTGCCTACCTTTTCGGCATCGACCTGGATACGCGGGAGTTTGTGTGGCTGAACCTGGCAAGAAGCGGGGCGCAGACCGTGGCCGGCGCGACGGGCATGACCTTCCTTCTTCGGTATTTCCACGTGACGGAGACGGTGAACCTGCATTCCTTCTTCGCGATGATGGCCACCGAGCTGACGGAGAATCCGGCGGAAGCGGAGGTGGCGGTGACGGACAAAACCCTCGACCTCCCGGAGACGGTACAGGTCATCCGGGAATACGATTTCGATAAAATCATCGCGCTGATGAACTGAAAAACGCATAAAAAAAGCACATCCCTTTCCGGTGGAAATGTTCCGGAGGGGATGTGCTTTTTTGATATGGCGTATTACTTCATGGGATGGAAATTGCCGAAAATCTTCACTGGCTTATTGTTGCCGCGGCAGGCCCGGATGAGGCCGAAGAACCACATGACAGTGGTGAAAATGAGGGCGGCCAGGGCCAGGATCAGCAGAAATACGCCGAAACCGAAAGCGCCTGATCCGCGGCCGTATACCGCGTAGCTGTAGGCGCTCATCACTGCACCTGCGGAAACCACGCCCAGGCTGATTCCGTAGAGAATCGCGCCGCAGGTGAATACGATATTCATCAGCAGGGCCTGGTTCAGGTGGGATTTGGCATAATCGTCTTTCCTGTCACCGCCGATCATGGCGATAAGGAAGCCGATCCAGCCCAGGTATCCCACGATGGCGGTCTGGCCGCGGTTCAGGATCGGACGCTCCAGTACCTGGTACTGGGCGCTGTCATCCACCCGGGGCTGCCGGGGCGGCCGCTGGGCCTGATTTTGCTGACTGCCGGCTGCGCCTGCATTGCGCTGCCTCTCCTGCTGGTGCTGCTGCTGCCAGCGGCGGGTCATATTGGTTTCTTCCTGCTGCGGCTGAGGGTTCGGCTCCTCCCGGACGGGGGTAAATCCGTCCTCACCGGCATCAAATGCTGCACCGGCGCCGGCACTGCTGCTGTTGATGGCGGTACCGCACTGGGCACAGAAGGCAGCGCCTTCCTCCAGCTTCGCACCGCATTGCGGACAAAAACTCATGTATCTGTACCTCCTGTGGTATATAATTTCTGGATCGGGCTGCGTCCGGGCAGGGACGTAAACCCTTCTCTAGACTTTACCCGATTATTGTTCGCTTTTCAAGTAAAATTATGTTATACTTACTGCATAAGGGGTATTTGACATGAGAGTGAAATGTGAATACTGCGGAAGCTACATCCTGGATACGGACGAAGTGTGTCCAAGCTGCGGCGCGCCGAACGAGCATCTGGTCAGGAGCGCTTCCGGCATTCCGAAAACAATCGAAGAGCTGAAAGCCTTTGCCCGGAAGCATAACCTTCCCCTGGAGAAAATGCGTTTCTTCATCGGTGAGGATTACCGCGGGGCGAAAGCCTTCGGTATCTATAAAGAACCCGGCGGCAATTTTGTCGTGTATAAGAACAAAGCCGATGGTTCCAGGGCCGTCCGTTACGAGGGCACGGACGAGGCCTACGCGGTCAACGAGCTGTACCTGAAGATGAAGCAGGAGGTGGACAAGCGCATTCCCTACATGCGCGCCGGCGTAAAACCGCCCCGCCCCTCCGGGCAGCCGAAGGAGGGCTTCGTCTCCAACCTGGAAGCAGCCAGAAGCGGTCAGAAACTGGAAAATTCCTACGTTTACAGGACAGACAACGGCAGCCGGCAGCAGAGCAGCTACCACAGCCGGCCGTCCTCTCCCCGGAGAAACAACCGGAAGAGGGGCTGCCTTACCGCTTTCCTCGTGGTGCTGGCCATCTTTGTCGTCTTCATTATCGTCGGAAAGGCCATCGACAGGACACGCCCTGTCCGGGGCTATTATGCCTACGACGGCCAGCAGTATTATTATGACGCCGATGACTGGTATCTGTATTCCGGCACGGGAAGCTGGATTCCCATTATTATTGATGACGAGCTTCGCCGGAATTACGACGATTATTACGAATCCTATGATTACCGGGATGACTACGGTATTTCGGATTTCTACGACAGCGAATACTACACGCCGGATACCTACGACTATAACGACAGGGATTACGGCTACGACAATTATGACAACGGTAACACCTGGGACAACGACGACACCTGGGATGATGACTGGGATGATGACGACTGGGACTGGGATGACGACTGGGACTGGGATACCGACGATACCGACTGGGATGATGACTGGTAATACAGAAAGACCCCGGGCTCACAGCCCGGGGCCTTTTTCTGTATTACAGCGTATACCCGATAATGGTTTTCAGCGTATTTTCCGCGCCGTCCCTGTGACTTCTTTCGTAGCCGTGGGAGGCGTAGACGCCGGCGCCGATGAGGCCGTGGCGGATATCCGCACCGCCGGAAAGGGTGGCTTCCACGTCAGATCCGTAGTGGGGATAGACGTCCACCGCATAGTCCGCGCCGGTTTTCTTCGCGGCTTCGATGAGCTTTTTCACCACCGCATAGGAGTAGGGGCCGCCGCTGTCCTTGGCGCAGATGGAGACCTGGCGCTCGGTGCAGTCCAGGCCCTCGCCCACGCAGCCCATATCCACGGATATGGCTTCGGTTACTCCTGCCGGTACGGAGGCGCTGCCGCCGTGGCCCACCTCTTCGTAGACGGTGATGTGGGCGTAGACCTTCCGTTCGGGAACCGCGCCGGTTTCCTTGAGATACCGGGCGTAGCCCAGAAGAATGGCGACACTGTATTTGTCATCCAGAAAGCGGCTCTTGATGTAGCCGCTTTTTGTGATCCGCGTGCGGGGATCGAAGCAGACGATGTCACCGATGCCGATGCCCAGCTTTTTCACGTCTTCCGCGGACTTTACGTCCTCGTCGATGACCACCTCCATGAACTTCCAGTCTCTTTTGGTGTTGTTATATTCGCCGTTTACGTGGATGGAGGCATCGGTCAGCTGCAGAGTGCCTTCGTATTCCCCGTCAAATTTCGTGATGATGCGGACATTTTCCGCCTCTGCGTTGTTGGGGTTCATGCCGCCAAGAGGGGTAAGCTCCAGACGGCCGTTTCCCTTGATGGTTTTCACCATGCCGCCTAAGGTGTCCGTATGGGCCTCCAGCAGAAGGCCGTCGGCGGCATCCTTTCCGCCAAGCTCCACGAACACGCCGCCCTTTACGGTTTTGACCGGCGCATAGCCAAGGCTTTCAAATTCCTTCATCACCCACGCAGCCGCTTCTTCGGTGTAGCCGGTGGGGGAGGGGACTGCCAGCAGGCGCACTGCGGCGTCCAGGATATAATCGGTGTATTTTGTCAGCTCCATCATTTTTCCTCCTGCAGGATGTATTCCATCTGGGTTTTCAGGACCTTCATGCCCATCCTGTCATAGAAGAAACGGGCGTCGTTCCCTTCCCAGACGTTTAAGGTGATTTCGTAGCAGCCCATTTTGCGGGCTTCTTTTTTTACATATTCGAACAGTGATTCGGCGATATGCCGGCCGCGCACCTTTTCCTCCACGCAGAGGTCGTCGATGTAGAGGGAGTCGAACTGCACCATATTGACGGAATCCGGCTGCTTTTTGCAGATGCAGAAGCAGTAGCCGAGGACCTCGTCCTCTTCATTTACCGCCACATACACCGGACGGGTGTCGTCGGCGAAGATTTCCGCAAGCTCTTCGGGGGAATATTTCGTGGTGCCGGGGATGAAGACGTCCGGCCTTATTTTCGCATGTATCTCCAGAACCTCGGAGAGAAGCCGCATAACCGCTTCCGTATCCTTGATCTGCGCTCTTCGGATGTGCATTGCGTTCTCCTTTTTTGAAGAATTATTTAACATAAAGTAATGCTTATTTGAGTATACAAAATGATTTATATAAGGTATAATAATGCGTGGGCACCGCCAGGATGGCGGACGGCTGGCCCTCCCTTAAGGGAGGGGCCTGTGTTCCTCCCGACTTTCAGAAAGGAGGGCTGAACCTATGAGCATAACTGACTTAATCGCAGTCATCAGTCTTGCACTGACCTGTTTTATAGCCGGATATCATCTGGGTAAAGATAAGGATAATCATCCCAACACACAGAAATAGCCGCCCAGGCTCTAAATGTGCGGCTATTTCTATAGCTAATAAACAGGGCCAGCCGTCCGTCGGTGGTGCCTTTTACATATCCATAGTATCACACCTGTAAAAGAATGGCAATAAGAATCGCTTACCCCCTGAATCTGAGCCTGCCGACGCCGATGATTTCATAATCCGGCAGGAAGCGGAAGTACTGGGAGAAGACGGTGTCTATGGCCTGGGCGTGATCGGATACGGCCGCCTTCTGCGCTGCGGTGTTGATGGCCGCCATGATGCCGCCGGTGGAACTGGCGTAGTTCTGCTCGAAGAGCTTCACGTTGCTGACGCCGTCGCTCATTCCTAAAAACCAGCTGTTTTCCGTAAGTACCAGCTGGACGAAGGATTCCGGCGCCCGTAAAGCCGCCCGGACCTTTTCATCCATGAGCACGATGGTGCTGTTGGTGCCGATGAGACTGATGGCCCGGATCTGATCCTTCAGACGCTGGCCGTCGGTGGGGCGCAGCACCGGTTTGTAACCGGAATTGCCCGCGTCCATCATATCTATCTGGAAGGTGTAGGAATAACCTCCCTGGGGTATATGCAGCTTGCAGGAAAAGCCTTTGCCCTGCAGCACACCGCCGTGCAGATACAATTCGTGACCCGCATCATCCAGTTCAACGGTGAGCTCTTTGCCGTTTCCCAGTTTGCCTTCCGCTTTGCCGTCTACTTCCACCTGGAGCTTGTTGGCGGCGGCCTCCATTCTTTTTGCCCGCATAATCCGTACTGTTCTCATTTGATGCTCCTTCTGTATGTATATTTTCTTAAAAAGACCGGAACGTGAAGCTCCGGCCTTTCATAATTGTTTTTCGCTGTGCGTCCTGCGGCTTATTCAGCCTTGATGAAACCCAGCTTTTTCGCCTGCTCCATATATTTGGGCAGATCCTTGATGGAAATGGACACTTCGTGCTTTTTGCAGAAGGATACGAATTCGGTAAAGGTTACCTTGCCGTCGGCAAGAATGTCGGCGATTTCTTTCTGAAGGTCTTTGTCGGTTTCATACTGTTTTACCAGTTCTTCTACAGTTGCCATTTTTGTTTCTCCTGTTCTTTTTTGCTTTGCAGACCGACGCCTGCGTTTACCGTACGACACTCACAGTATACCACGGCCGTTAACCGGAGACAAGAATATTGGAGAATATTTATGCAGGAAAATCAGCCGGATATCATCCGGGTAAAGATAAGGATAATCATCCCAACACACAGAACCAGCCGTCCGTCGGCGGTACCTTTTTCTAAAAGAATATTGGCACATCAGCAAAAGATTGCAATATGAATTGACAGATTCCTAAAATGGAATTACAATCGAATAAACGGAAGTGAAACGGACTTATTAAGGAACTATATAAGAGGGAAAAATGCGAAATGGAATTAACAATAGAAGAAATCAAACAGAAAAAAGCACAGCGGGGGCTTACCAATGAACAGATGGCAAAGCTTTCGGGACTGCCCCTTGCGACGGTGCAGAAGGTGCTCGGGGGAACAACAAAATCCCCGCGTTATAAAACCGTGGCTGCCCTCGCGGCAGTCTTTTCCGACGAGCCTGAGAAAGAAGAAAAGAAGGTTTACCGCACTGCCGGAGAATCCGGCGTTTTGCGTGACTCTGCCGGACCGTCCTATGCGCTGCGGCCGGATCACGGACTTCAGATAAAAAGGACGATAAACAGTTACCCCCGGCAGGGCAGCTATACGCTGGCAGATTACCTGGCGCTGCCGGATGACCAGCGGGCGGAGCTGATTGATGGTGTGTTTTATGATATGTCATCGCCTTCCATGCCGCATCAGCTGATTGGCGGAGATATCTACGCCATCTTAAAGGCCTACATCAAATCCCACAAAGGTGATTGTATTCCCTTTGCTGCGCCTGCAGACGTGCAGCTTGACATGGACAGCCGGACAATTGTCCAGCCGGACGTCATGATAGTCTGTGACAGGAAAAAGATAGGCTATGCAAGGATTTTCGGTGCGCCGGATTTTATCGTGGAGGTGCTGTCCCCCTCTACCCGGATGAAGGATATGCTGATCAAATCGGTAAAATACAAGGTTGCCGGGGTGAGGGAATACTGGATCGTGGATTTGAAGGAGAGAAATGTCACAAAGATGCTGTTCGGTACGCCGAATGAGGAGGAGCCGGACGGAACTATTCGTATAGAAACGTTTCCTTTTGAAAAGCCGGTGCCGGTTTCGCTTTTCGACGGAGGCGTATCCATTAATTTCGCGGAATTAATGGAAGAATATGCGTTTATTGAAAATTAAAAAGGGCTGCGCATCGTCTGGTGCGGCAGCCCTTTTCCCTCATCCGGCCGCGCAGGCGCGGCCACCTTCCCCCAGGGGAAGGCTTTATCAGGGCTGGTGCGGCCACCTTCCCCCAGGGGAAGGCTTTATTTGTCGTAGAGGAATCCGGCGTAGCCCAGGTCGTAGAGGGTGGTGGTCATGCCATGGAATTCCTGCTTTTCTCCGGGAACTTTGCCGGCCAGAACCTCCTTTGCCCCTTCGATAAGTTTTCCGACCATATCCGGGCTTACCGGAAGACTGCCGTGGGAGGGCCAGACTTCGTCATAGCAGCCGTCCCAGGCCTTCAGATGTTCCAGACTTTTTATATAGTTTTCCATGTTCCGGAAGGGCCCGAACATGAAAATATGTCCGTCCTGGACGGAGTCGCCGGAGATGAGAACCCGGGCATTTCTGTCCAGCAGGGCGATGCTGCCCGGCGTATGGCCAGGGACGTGGATGATTTCCAGCGGCCGGTCACCCAAGTCCAGGACATCGCCCTCATGTACGGGGAGAATCTGGCCGCCGAGGCCGTCTTTTCTGTAATTTTCCTCCTCATCCGGATGCATGTAGAAGGCTTCGAATTCCCTGTTGCTGCCGGTATGGTCCCGGTCCGCGTGGGTATTCAGAAGCACAATGGGCAGACACGTCAGTTTCTCTGCAATCTCCTTCGCGTTGTTTACCATCATGCCGGAGTCGATAAGCAGGGCTTTTTCCGTGCCCGTAAGCAGAAAGAAGCGGACGCCGCCGTCTTCGATGCGCCAGCTGTTTTCATTGATACGGATTATTTCGTGTTCCATGGTTTTCCTCTCTTCTCCTTATCTTTACGCCAGTTCCAGCATCCGGTTCCAGAAGCGGTAATAGATGCCTTCCCTCTTCAGCAGTTCCTCATGGGTTCCGGTTTCCTGTATGCCCTCCTTATCCAGGACAATGATCCGGTCGGCGTCCTGGATGGTGGTCAGGCGGTGGGCGATGGTGATGGTGGTGCGGCCCTTTGACAGGGCTTTCAGGCTCCTGGTGACCAGCAGCTCGCTTTCATTGTCCAGGGCAGAGGTGGCCTCGTCGAGGATCAGAATTTTCGGGTCCTTTAAAAATACCCGGGCGATGGAAATCCGCTGCTTCTGGCCGCCGGAAAGCTTCACGCCGCGCTCGCCGATGTAGGTATAAATCCCCTCCGGCAGCAGTTTGATAAATTCATCCGCGCCGGCAAGCCTTGCCGCTTCGAGAATCTCCGCATCCGTTGCCTCCGGCCTGCCGTAGGCGATGTTGTCCCGCACGGTGCCGGAGAAGAGGTGCACGTCCTGCTGCACGATGCCAACGGCCTGCCTTAAGGATTTCAGGGTTACCTTCGAAATATCCTGGCCGTCGATGCGGATGCAGCCGCCGGTCAGGTCGTAAAACCGGGGAATCAGGTTGCAGATGGTGGTTTTCCCGCCGCCGGAGGAACCGACGATGGCCAGGTTTTCCCCGGGCTTTACCGTAAGGGAGAAATCCCTGATGACCGCATTGTGGTCGTCGGGATATTCGAAATACACATGGTCAAATTCGATGCCGCCCTCGGTCACCTTAAGCTCCGTGGCGTCGGGGGCGTCCTGGATGTCAATGGGCGTATCCAGGATTTCCACAAAACGTTCGATGCCGGTCATGCCCCGCTGGAACTGCTCGGTGAATTCCACGATCCGCCGGATGGTGGCAATCAGCGTGGACACGTAGAGGATGTAGGCAACCAGGTCGCCGGCCTCGATACGGCCGTTTACCAGGAAAAGTCCTCCGGCCACGATGACGATGATGTACATCAGGCCGTCGAAAAGCCGGGTACTGGTGCCGAAGGCAGCCATGGCGTAGTAGGATTTCTTCTTGATGCGCTGGAATTCTTTGTTTCCCTCTTCGAATTTGCGCTTTTCCTCCTCCTCCGCGGTGAAGGCCTTGACCACCCGTTCCCCTAAGAGACTGTCCTCGATGGCGGCATTTAACTCACCCACCTGGAACCGCTGGGCCTTCTGGGTGGTGCGCAGCCAGTTGTTCAGCTTTGCGCAGACGATGAACATCACCGGCATGCAGACGAAGATGAGCACCGTCAGCAGCAGGGAGGTCCTGGCCAGGATGATGAAGGACGCCGTGAATTTGATGCCGGCGATGAAGAATTCCTCCGGACAGTGGTGGGAGAATTCCGTCACGTCGAAGAGGTCGTTGGTGATGCGGCCCATGAGCTGGCCGATCTTGTGGTTGTTGTAATAATTGGCGGAAAGCCGCTGCAGGTGGTCAAAGGCATCCCGGCGCATGTCCGTTTCGATGTACACGCCCATGATGTGCCCCTGGGACTGCATGTAGAAGTTTGCGCCGGCATCAATGACCCGCAGGATGATGTACAGCAGGGCCATGCGCAGGACCATTTCCGCGGTAAGCGCCGCGGCATTGCCCGTGGCTGCGTTGGTGAGCCGCCGCATGATGGTGGGCAGCACAATGTCGCACAGGGTGGTCAGTGCCGCGAAGAAGAGGTCCAGGGCCAAAAGGTGCCGGTATTTTTTCAGATAGGGAAGGAAACGTTTTAAAAGTGCGCCGGAGGTGTAGCTTTGCTTCCCGTGTTGCAGATCGTCAAGAAATCCCATTTGTTTATTTTTCCTTTACAGAGGTATCGGCGTATTGCTGCCGGAAACCGCCGGAACGCCCATTTGCTGCAGCATTTCCGCGTAGTTCCGGATCACCTGCTCCCATTCCTCCCGGTCGGGGATGTCATAGCCCTCCATCGGGTAGGGCATCTCCAGGGAGGCGTATTTCTCCGTGCCCAGCTTGCGGTAGGGCAGAAGCTGGAGCTGGCGGACCGCGCTTCCCAGTTCATTCCTGATAAATTCCCCGGTCCGCCGGATGTTTTCCTCATCGGCGTTAAAACCCCGGATCACCGGGATACGGATGACCATGGGCTTTCCGGAGGCGGCGATAAAACGGATATTGTCGTGAATTCTTTCGTTTCCCGTACCGCAGCGGGCTTTGTGTACGCCGCTGTCCATGTGCTTGATGTCGGTGATGAAAAGATCGGTGACGGGCAGGACCTTTTCCACATTTTCCTTTGGAATATTGAGGGCGCTTTCCACGCAGGTGTGGATGCCGTTTTCCTTAAGCGCGGCATATAAAGCCGCCACAAAATCCGCCTGCAGCAGGGATTCCCCGCCGGAGACGGTCACCCCGCCGCCGGATTTGCGGTAAAACTCCCGGTCCTCCATGGCGATGCCGAAGGCCTCCTCCACCGTCATTTTCACACCCCACTGCTTCAGGGCCTCCGCCGGACAGGTGTCCGTGCAGGCCATGCAGGCGGTGCATTTTTCCCGGTCCACGTGGCCGGTTTTGCCCTCCACGGTGACCAGGGCATCCGGTACCGGACAGACCTTCCGGCACCAGGAGCATTTGTCCGCGCCCAGGCACCGGTTCGGGTAAATCCCCACCTGGGGTTCACGCGAAAGACCCTCCGGATTCGAGCACCATTCGCAGGAGAGGGTGCAGCCCTTCAGGAAAAATTCCGTGCGGATGCCCGGGCCGTCGTGGACGGTATACCGCTGGATATTGAAAATGATGCCGGAAAGTTCGTTCATCTGTACCTCGTGTTCAAGTGTATTTTGCCCGGCTTAGGGTAAACAGCCTGCCGGTTAATCGAAGGACAGCATGGTCCGTCCGATGATGTCGTCCTGCAGCTCGCGGCTTAATTCCACGAAATAGGCGGAATAGCCGGCCACCCGGACCATCAGGCCCTTGTATTCCTCGGGCCGGGCCTGGGCATTGACCAGGGTGGAGGCGTCCACCACGGTGAACTGGCTGTGCATGCCCTTCCGCGCCACATATTCGTCGATGAGGGCGATGAGGTTGTTCCTGCCCGTGTCGCCGGTGAGGCTTGAGGGGGTGAATTTCCAGTTCAGCAGCGTGCCGTTGCCCGCCCTGGAGTGGTCCATCTTGGTGACGGAGCGGAGCATGGCCGTGGGTCCGTAGATATCGTGGGAACCGGAGGCGTTGTGCACCGGGCCCATGCAGTCGGATAAGGGCTCCCAGGCCTTGCGGCCTTCGATGCTGGCGTACTGGATCAGGCCGAAGCCCACGTTGATGGACACGGAATAGACGCCGGGATTGAAGATGGCGCCGCGGTAGGAGGGGCGCTTTTCAATGTATTTGCAGTAGGTGTCCATGCCGAATTTGGCCAGCTCGTCGGCGTAGTCGTCGTCGTTGCCGTAATGGTGCACCTTTTTGCTGTTCACGTAGGCATACAGGGGTTCATAGCCTTCCCAGTTGGCCTTCGCCGCGTCCAGAAGTTCCTTGCCGGTCACCCGTTTTTCATCGAAAACCAGCTGTTTGATGGTGGACAGACCGTCGCCGACGGTGCCTACGCCCACGCCCTGGGGACCGACGAAATTGTACCGGGCGCCGCCCTTTGTCACGTCTTTTCCCTTCGCGGTGCAGTCCTCCATGAAGCAGGAGAGGAAGGGCAGGGGCTTTTCCTCGCCGTGGACCTTGTCCACCACGTTCAGGAAGGTGACCAGACGGTCGCACCAGTATTTCATCTGTCTGTCATAGGCTTCCAGAACCTCGTCGAAGGATTTGAAATCCTCCAGGCTTCCGGTGGGAAGACCCAGCTGGCTTCCCGCGCCGGCGCAGCGGGCGTAACGGGGGCATTTGTCGGAGCATTCCATGCAGTGGCCGTTGTTGATGGC
The DNA here is from genome assembly GCA_902796005.1 of uncultured Lachnospiraceae bacterium. Taxonomy (GTDB): domain Bacteria; phylum Bacillota; class Clostridia; order Lachnospirales; family Lachnospiraceae; genus Alectryocaccobium. The sequence continues at coordinate 26,015 of CADBNF010000064.1, forward strand.
CAGCTCCAGCACCTTTGCCATGTTGAAATAGGCGGCGTCATGCCAACCGTATTCGCAGCCGGCCACGTCCGGCTCCACGCAGCCGATAACCTGGTAATTTCTGGCATCCTTCAGGGACCGGCCGTAGGAGACCAGCATGGGGATGGTGACTTCGTCATTGAAAATCTTCGGTTCGCCGGTGCCCATGCGGATGATGCTGGCCACCTTCATCTTCAGCTCGTGGGGCGTGCCCATATGCAGGCGCACCGCCATCCAGGGGGTCAGGATCCTGGTCTGCACGTGGGCCTCCAGGCACAGGTAGGTCAGGTCATTGGTGGCGTCCTTGCCGTAACGGTCCACGCCGCCCACGGTCATGCCCGGGCCGCCGATGCCGCCGTTGGCGAAGATGCCGATGGATTCCTTGTCCCGGACCTTGTTCAGCTCGAAAATCTTGATGTACAGGCTTTCGATAAGCTCCAGCATGAATTCCTTGGTGTACCGGCCTTCCTCCAGGTCCTTTTTGTAGAAGGGGTAGAAAATCTGGTCGAAACGGCCGTAGCAGATGGCGTGGCCGTTGGATTCCACCTGGGCGACGGTGATGACGAAATTGTACAGCTGGATGGCTTCGTAGAAATCCCTCGGCGCGCCTTCGGAGATGTAATCGCAGATTTCGGAAATTTTCCAAAGCTCTGCGGCGCGGGTTTCATCCGTTTCCGCCTCCGCTTCCTCCTTCGCCAGGGCGGCGTATCTGCGGATGTGGTCGGAGAAGGCTTCGATGGCGATGAGCTGGGATTCGTAGAAAACATTCTTATCGATGTTTTCCGGCAGGGTGATGTCCAGGGCATCCTTGTATTTCCGGATTCTTTCCTTCAGCTTACCCAGGCCGTTTGCAAGGATCAGGTCGTAATTTGCGCTGGTGTGGCCGGCGTGGCTTCTTATGTAGGCATTGGCCATGAAGACGCCCTTGCCGTCGTCGGCGCCCTTTAATTCTTCCTCGGTCAGAAGGGCGTGCACCTTGTCCTCGATGGTTTTGCCCTTCCAGTAATCCGCCTGGGAGAGGATATCCTCCTTCACCTTTTCCGGCAGCTTGAAGTAATCATGGGTGCGCAGCTCGCATTTGTCCAGGGTGTTTTCCCGGATTTCCTTCAAAAGCCAGTCCATGGCCTGCTCGGGGAAGACCGGCGCGGCCTTGGCGTCCGCGGCCATTTCGCCCACGATAAGCTCGAAGGGATGGATGCGGATGGTGCATTCCCGGATGGTGTTGGCGAAGGCCGTTGCAACCTTGACGGGCACCGGGGCATTCTCCATCTCCCTGTAGGTTCTGGTGACAATATTGTATCGTTCGGAATCCACGACGCCGTTGGTGGTCTTCTCGTAGCGGCGGAGGATCTTGTTGATGCGTTCGAAAGAGGAGGGATCGTCCACGAGGGCGGAGGAGGCCACGCCGTAATCCGCGTCATAGGGGTCGATACCGATGGGGGCTTTGCTGTAATGATACATAACCGTAAACTCCTTTGCTG